>NZ_FQVU01000005.1:0-300000 GCF_900129455.1 Jatrophihabitans endophyticus | reverse complement strand
TGGCCGCCGCGGCGAAGCATCTGACACCGGTGACGCTGGAGCTCGGCGGCAAGAGCCCCGTCATCGTCACCGCCGACGCCAACCTGCGCGTGGCCGCGAAGCGCATCGCGTGGGCCAAGCTGCTGAACTCGGGCCAGACCTGCGTCGCGCCGGACTACGCGCTCGTTGAGCGCAGCGTGCGCGACCGGTTCGTCACCGAGCTCGGCCGTGCGGTCGACGCCATGCGCGACGACCCGGCGCTGCCCGTGCTCGACGCGCGCCAGGCCGCCCGGCTCGCCGCGCTCGTCGACCAGGCGGGCGGGACGGTCACCCACGGCGGCACCGTCGAGGTCGACGCGCACCACGCCGAGCTGACCGTCGTCGTCGACCCGGACGCAGGCGCCGACGTGCTGCGCGACGAGATCTTCGGCCCCGTGCTGCCCGTCGTCACCGTCGACTCGATGGACGACGCGATCGCCCACGTGCAGCAGGGGCCCAAACCGCTCGCCGTCTACCTGTTCAGCGAGGACCGCGCCGACGAGCAGCGCGTGCTGGCCGAGATCAGCAACGGCGGCACCGTCGTCAACCACCTGATCTACCACCTGCTCGTGCCGGGACTCCCCTTCGGCGGCGTCGGCAACAGCGGCACCGGCGCGTACCACGGCCAGTGGGGTTTCCAGGCCTTCAGCCACCGCAAGGCCGTGTTGCGCAAGCCGACGCGACCCGACCCCGCGCTCGCGTACCCGCCCTACTCCAAGCTCAAGGAAGTCGTGATGCGACGTCTCTTCTGACGACGCACAGCCGGCGCCTGGCCGGCGTACGGGTCGGGTCCAGGGAGGTCCGGGACGGTGGACGGTGTCGGCGAATCGCCGACACCGTCCGCCCGAAGGAGACGATCACGATGACCGGCCCGATGGCACCCCGGTACGACCCCGCGTTCCTCGCGTGGAACACGGTGGCGGGCTACGACTCCTACGACGCCGCGCGCGCCGCCGTCGACCGGCTGGCCGCGCAGGACTTCCCTGTCGAGCACCTCGACATCGTCGGCTCGGACGTGTTGGTCGTCGACCGCGTCGCCGGCAAGGTCACCCGCGGCCGGGCGGCGCTGGCCGGCGCGTCCCAGGGCGTCTGGACGGGCCTGTTCGCCGGACTGCTGCTGTCGCTGTTCGCGGGGAGCTCGGCCGTGGCCGTCACCATGCTCGTCGCGATGATCGTCGGCGCGGGGGTGGGCGCCGCCCTCGGCACCGCCGCGCGGTCGAAGCAGCGGCCCGGCCGGGGCATCGCGACGGCGCGGACGTTCGTGGCCGGTCATTACGACATCGTCGCCCGCGACGGGTTCGCCGAGCAGGCCCGCGAGGCCCTGCGCCGCGCGGACGCCGTCACCGTCTGAGCTAGGTTGCGTCTACCGGTCCCCGACACGAGGTAGGCACATGACAGCCGACGGCGCACTCGCAGGCAAGACGATGATCATGTCCGGCGGCAGCCGGGGCATCGGGCTCGCCATCGGGGTCGCCGCCGGCCGGCTCGGCGCCAACGTCGTCCTGCTGGCCAAGACCGACACGCCCGATCCCCGACTGCCCGGCACCATCCACACCGCGGCGGCCGAGATCGAGGACGCCGGCGGCACCGCGCTCGCCGTCGTCGGCGACGTGCGCGACGAGGCCTCGGTGCAGGGCGCGGTCGACCAGGCGGTCGAGCGGTTCGGCGGCATCGACATCTGCGTCAACAACGCCTCGGCGCTCGCGTTGCAGGGCACCGAGGAGCTCTCGGTCAAGCGCTTCGACCTGATGCAGCAGATCCAGCTGCGCGGCACGTTCCTGCTCAGCCGGGCGTCGCTGCCGCACCTGCGCAAGGCCGAGAACGGCCACGTGCTGACGTTGTCGCCGCCCATCAACCTCGACCCGAAGTGGCTGGGCGCCTACCCGCCTTACACGCTCGCGAAGTACGGCATGACCCTGCTGGCCCTGGGCTGGGCGGCCGAGTACGCCGAGGCCAAGGTCGCCTCCAACACGTTGTGGCCGCAGACGATGATCGCCACCGCGGCGGTGCAGAACCTGCTCGGCGGCGACGACTCGATGTCGAAGTCCCGCTCGCCGGAGATCATGGCCGACGCGGCGATGGCGATCGTCACCGCGCCGGCCGCCGAGATGACCGGCAACACCTGGATCGACGTCGACGTGCTGGCCCGCGCCGGCATCACCGATCTCGCGAAGTACGGCGGCGGGGACGACGTCGTCTACGACCTCTACGTCGACCCGCCCGCCTGAGCGATCAGTAGCGGAAGGCCCGCTCGCCGCCGAACGACCACGTCCGGCTCACGCGCCCGTCGCGTACGACGAGCAGATCGGCCCACCCGCTGCCCTGGGCCGTCCACAGCACCGCGACCCGGCCGCGCGCGGCATCGACGATCGGAGCACGGTGGAGCTCGCCGCCGCGCTCGCGCACCGACGCGGTCGCGAGGTCGGCCAGCAGGCCGGCGTCGGTCGGCTGAGTGTCGGCCGGGTCGGGCCGGTCGTCGTGCTCCGCGACGAACGTCCAGTTCTCCGCGATGGCACCGTCGCGCAGCACGTTCACGTCCAGCCCCGTCCGGACGACGCCGTCGGGATGGCGGACGTCCCACAGGTAGGCGAAGGTGTCACCGCCGTCGGCGAGCACGCGGGGCGTGAAGAGGTTGACCTGCTCGGCACGCAGGGCCGTCATCGCGGCGACGGCCTGGTCGGGGCCGATCACGGTGTCGAGAACGGGTGTCTGCGAGGCCCACTGCGCGCAGTCCTCGGTCATCAGTCGGTGGGCCAGCGTGGGGTCCTCGCTCCACATCCGACACCAGGTGGTCATGCGTTCGTCGTTGTCCATGCCGCCCACGGTGCCGGGCGCTCGCGACACCGTCCTGTCGGTGTTTCGGATCACCCGTCGAGCGGTTCGGCGTCGAGCCGGTCGAGCTCCGCGCGCAGCTCGGCATCGCGAGCAGGCACGTGCTCGCCGGTCGACGACGCGGCCTCGATGCGATCGAGGCGGAAGCCGCGGATCCCGGCGCGCAGTCGGCACCAGCCGAGCAGGTACCACCCGGTGTCGGCCCAGAGCAGCCCCAGCGGCTCGACGTCGCGCTCGCTCGTGACCCCGCCGGCGTCGGCGTAGACGAGGTGGACCACACCGTTGGTCGCGAGCGCCCGT
This sequence comes from Jatrophihabitans endophyticus, assembly GCF_900129455.1. NCBI lineage: Bacteria > Bacillati > Actinomycetota > Actinomycetes > Jatrophihabitantales > Jatrophihabitantaceae > Jatrophihabitans > Jatrophihabitans endophyticus. The sequence goes on along the minus strand of NZ_FQVU01000005.1, from coordinate 296,850 downwards.
TCGATCACCGGGTCGGCCGGCCGGGGCGACTCCCCGGCCGGGCGGGAATCGGCGAGCCGGTGCACCCGCTGCGCGAGCAGCTGCTCGCCGCGCCGGACGTCGGCGGGCAGGACCGCCAGCACCTTCTGCGCGGCCAGCCGCGCGGTTCGCGCGAACGGGGTGGCCTGCGCCGTCCGCAGGGCGACGCTGATCGCGAGGGCCTCGTCCGCCGACAAGGTCAGTGGCGGCAGGGTGCGTTCGCGATCGAGCGCATACCCACCCGTCCGACCGGTGTCGCTGTAGATCGGGACGCCCGATTCGCGCAGCGCGTCGAGGTCGCGCTCGACGGTCCGGACGCTGACCTCGAAGCGCCGCGCGAGCCAGGTCGCGCTGCGTCGGCGCGGGGCAACCGCACGAAGCTCCTCGACCAGTGCGTAGAGGCGCTCCGTGCGGTTCACCCGCGTGACGCTAGCCGCCCGGACGGTGACCTACGCCGGACGCGTCCCGCGCTCGCCGTTCGCGGCCAGCGTGGCGTACCGGGTGCCGGTGCCGAGCAGCACCAGCCCCGCTCCGAGGAACGCGAGCACGCGCGGCAGGCCGGTCAGCGACGCGAGGTCGAACAGCACCAGCTTGCCGACGGCCGCCGCGACCAGCGCCAGCCCGGCGACGCGGAACGGCGTCGAGTCGAAGCGGCGCACCAGCAGCACCAGCGCGGCGACCGACCACGACACGGTGACGAGCACGTGCCCGACCAGGAAGCCCTGCTCGTCGGGACGGACCGCGAGCCCCACCCCCAGGAGCGACGTCGACCCGCCGTAGAGCATGACCACGCCCGCGGCCGTCCAGCGCAGCCGCGGCCCGGTGGCGTCCTGGTCGTGTACGACGCGGCCGGCGGCGCGGCCGAGGGTTGCGGCGGCGATCACGACCAGGACGCCGGTCGTGATCGCGGTCGCGATCTGCCAGACGTCGACGTGACCGCGCGGGGGCCAGGCGAGGAACGCCAGCGGCACCACCGTGTCGAGGGCGGCGATGAGGCCGACCCCGCCGAACGCGGTCGCCGCGACGACGGCACCGGCGTAGCGCAGGCGGTCGCCCAGCACCGCGAGGAGCGTGGCCGCGGCGAGCAGCGCGAGCGTGCGCGCGTCGCCGGCGAATCCCAGGCACACCGCCTCGAACGCGGCGACCGCCGCGCCCGCACCCGCCGTGAGGGCCACGGCGTCGGTCACCCGGAGCACGCGGACCCGGTGCAGCACCCACACCAGCGCGAGCAGCGCACCGAAGCCGCCGACCACGAGCGCCCCGGCGCGGGGGGTGAGCAGGGCCGCACCGAACAGCGTCGGCAGCGGCGCGCCGGCCAGCAGCCCGATCGCGGCGGTCTCGCTCGTCCCGCGCAGCGCCGCGACGAGGCCGGTGGCGAGCTGCACGACGCCGGTCACCGCGCCGAGCGTGACGACGGCGACGACGTCCCCGCTCCCGCCCCGGGTAGCGGCGACCAGCGTGAGGGCGGCGAGCAGCGGCGGAACGCTCGCCGACAGGGCGAGCCAGCTCCACCTGCGGGTGACGTGCACCGGACCGGACGCGACCTGCAGTGCGAGGAGGAAGCCGACGAGCAGGCCGTCCACCCCTCCGGTGACGACGGGTGCGCTCAGCGCGCAGCCGAGCACGACGAAGCACGCGAACAGCTGGCTGTTCCACCGGTAGGCGATCGCGGTGCCGAGCGCCGCGACGCCGAGGCCGACGACCAGGCCGCCCCACGCCGACAGGAAGGGATAGACCGCGGTGGCCGCGACGATGTCGAGGTAGAGGCCGGCGACGCCGGTCGCGGCGACGGCGTTCGCGCCGACCCGGCTCGCCTCGCGGCGGTGCAGGACGAGCCCGATGCCGACGAGCGCGCCGGCCAGGGCGGCGCCGACGAGCACGCGCGGGAGCGGGCCGATGTAGCCACGCTGCACGGCGAGGACGAGCAGCAGCACCACCCCGGCGAGGGTGACGCCGCCACCGACCCAGGCCAGCAGTCGGCTGCCCGCTCCCTCGCGACCGAGCCGCTCCCACAGGGTGGGGCCGGCCGGTGTCGGGACGCGGCGTTCCCGCGGCGGTCGGGGTGGTGGAGGCACCGCCGCGACCTGCCACCCGGGTTGCGGCGGCGGCGGGACCCAGGCCGGCTGCGGCGGAGCGGGCGGGCGCCCGGCCGGCGACCCGGCGAAGGGCGGCACGAACGGCGGTGGGACGAACGGTGGCGCGGCCGGCTGCGGGAACGGCTGCGGGAACGGTGCCGCGACCGGCGGCGGAGTCGGTGCCGGCGCGGCCCGGAGGACGCGGATCTCGTCGCCGATCTCCCGGAGCCGCCCGCTCACCTCCGTCAGCGCGTCGGCGAGGCGAGGGAGCGGATCGTGCCCGGGATGCGTCATGACGCCATCCCACGTGAGGCCCGCGCGGCGGGCATCCGTACCGGTACCTAGCCCGGTTGCCCGCCGCCGTGGTCGCGATCCCGACCGCGTGAGCGACCACGCCGAGGGGCAGGACGGCTGATCAGAGCTTGGTCAGCCCGATGACGAGCACGACCACGCCGACGACCACGGCGATCGCGCCGGCAATGCGGGCGCCGATCAACCCGGCCCGGGACGGCTCCCACGCCTCCTTGTTCTTGAACTGCCAGGCGTTCGCCTTGAACATCAGCGCCGGCCGCGTCGCCTGGAACCCGCCGATGAGGACGAACACGATCCCCACGACGATGAGCGCGACCGGCGACTTGGTCCCGTGGTGCGAGCCGGTGTTCGCCGGAACGGCGGTGATGATGTCGTGCGCAGCTGACAGCAGCACGTGGCAATCCCTCCCCGAATCGTCGGGCGCTGCCTACCCATGTCCGCCGCGTCCGCAAACCGGAGGGAGCGGTCCGCTATCCGAGCCAGTCCTCGTCCGGCCGTTCCGCCATGTCGAGACTCCGACACCATGCATCGTCGACGGGTTCGTTCCCACCGAGACCGCGGGGCACTGTTCGTCGCCTCCCGACAACCTGCGCACCGGCGTCTGGTCGTTCGCTCTGGATCGGCGCGCGCTCGGTCCGCACAGTCCTCGCCGAGCCGGCGAGCCCACCCCGGAAAGCGGTGAGCCCCCCGCATCCCAATGGATACGGGGGGCTCGTCTCGTGGAGGTGGCGGGAATCGAACCCGCGTCCTCCGCCGCTTCAACAGGACTTCTCCGGGCGCAGTGTGCTCTGCCTCTGCTCGGCCCCGACGATCACGCACACCAGACGTCAGTGACAGGCCCAGCCGCTGTGAGTTGTCCCGTCCCCTCCCGCGGCCGGCGGGGACGGTGAGTCACCTAGCTGATGCCGGCGACCGGGACGGTGACGAGCCCGGGCCGACAGACTTGCTCTACTGCTTAGGCAGCGAGAGCGAAGTCAGCGCGATGAGAATCGGCGCTTATTTTGTTGTGCATCGCTTTTTTATCGAGGTCAGCAATGCGGTCCTCGGCCCGCTTCCCCTGTCTCGACGACCGGAGTCGAGACCATTCACCCCCTTGGTGGGACAACCTCACCATCGTAGCGACGGCGTCCAGGGGCTAGCCGGCGACGCCGAGCAGGCGGGCGCCGTTGTCCCAGCAGACCGCCCGCAGCCACTCGTCGCCGTGCCCCCACGCGTCGAGCGCCGCGAGCTGCTCGGCGTAGGGGTACGGGATGTTCGGGAAGTCGGTGCCCAGCACGACGCGGTCGCCGAGGTCGCCCAGCGCCGCGACGGTCGACGGCGTCAACGCACCGCCGATCGCGTCCATGAACGGCGTCCCGACCATGGTGGTGTCGAGGTGCACGTTGGGATGGCGGCGCAGCAGCGCGATGTGCTCGTCGACCTCGGGCAGACCGGCGTGCGCGATGACCGCGGTCAGCCGCGGGTGCCGCCCGAGCACCGCCGCCATCGGCCCCGGTCCGGTGTGCCGGCCCGGCACCGGCCCGCTGCCGCAGTGCACGACGACGGGCACGCCCGCCTCGGCGAGCTGCCCCCACACCGGGTCGAGCAACGCGTCGCGCGGGTCGTAGCCGCCGACCTGCACGTGCGCCTTGAACACCCGGGTGCCCGCCTCGAGGGCCGAGCGCACGTACGCACCGGCCGTCGGCTCGGGGAAGAACGTGCCCGAGGCGACGCAGCCCGGCGTCGTGGCGGCGAACCCACGCGCCCACTCCGACAGCCACGCGGCCATCCCCGGCTTGTGCGGGTAGACGAGGGCGGTGAAGGCCCGGACGCCGAGCTCGCCGAGGATGCGCACCCGTTCGGGCTCGGGGAGCTGGTAGTGGATCGGCCATGCCGTGCCGTAGTGCTGCTCGGCGTCGGCGAAGTAGCGCCACACCGCGGCCATCACCGGCGCGGGCAGGAAGTGCGTGTGGACGTCCACCAGGCCCGGGAGCCCCAACCGTCGCCACCAGGCGGGGACGTCCGCGTCGATCATTCGATGCCTTTGACCCGGCGGCCGAGGGCCCGCGCGACCTCGCGGTCGGCGTCACGCTTCGCGAGGTCCTGGCGCTTGTCGTAACTGCGCTTGCCACGCGCGAGCGCGAGCTCCACCTTCACCTTGCCCTGCAGGAAGTACAGCGACAGCGGGACGAGGGTGAGCCCGCTCTCGCGGGTCTTGCCGACGAGGCGCTCGATCTCGGCGCGGTGCAGCAGCAGCTTGCGGACGCGGCGCGGTTCGTGGTTCGTCCAGCTCCCCTGCTCGTACTCGGGGATGTGGACGTTGCGCAGGAAGATCTCGCCGTCGTCGATGGTGGCGAAGCCGTCGACCAGCGAGGCGCGCCCCAGACGCAACGACTTCACCTCGGTGCCCGTCAGCACGACCCCGGCCTCGAAGACGTCCTCGACGGCGTAGTCGTGGCGGGCCTTGCGGTTCTGGGCGATCAGCTTGCGCCCCTCTTGCCGGTTGCTGGAGGCGTGGGTACTCGCGGGCATCCCTACAGCTTGACGTACAGGCGCAACGTCGCGAACGCCGTCAGTGCGGCGAGCACGACCCCGCCGATGACGCTGAAGCCGGTGGCGACGAGCAGGTCGTTGGCGTCGAGGTCGGGGATGACCCCGCTCTCCACCTGCCCGGCGAAGACGCGGTTGAGCAGGAAGTACTTGCCCAGCGCCACCATGCCGAGCGACGCCAGACCGCCGATGAAGGTGGCGAACACCGTCTCGAGGATGAACGGCAGCTCGGTCATCCATCTGGAGGCACCGACCAGACGCATGATGCTGGTCTCGTTCTTGCGTTGCGCCGCCGCGACCTGGATCGTGTTCGCGATCAGCAGGATCGAGGCCACCAGGACGACCGCCGCGACGACGATCGAGGCCGTCCGCAGGCTGTCGATGATGTCGAGCAGCGTCCTGATCGCGCCGATCGGATTCGACACGTCCGACACGTTGGGTTGCTGCGCGAAGGTTCTGGCGAACGCGCTGTACTCCTTCTCGACGTCCTTCAGCTTGACGGTGAACGAGGCGGGGAACGTGCCCTGCTGCAGGAACTGCCGGCCACGCTCGGGCGCCGTCGCCCGCGCCCGCTCGAACTGCGTGGCCTCGGACACGTACTTCACCGAGGTCACGCTCGGGTAGGACTCGAGCTTGCGCTGCAGCGCGTCGGTCTCGGCGCGCGTCGTGACGCCGGTGCACGGTGCCGGACTGAACTTGCCGCAGACGTAGACCGAGATGTTGAGCTTGCCCTCGTAGGCCTCGCTGAAGCGGTCGATCTCGCGGTTGGCCAGGATGGCCGTCGCGACGAACGTCAACAGGATGACCGTGTTCAGGATGAGCGCGATGGTCATCGACAGGTTGCGACGGATCCCGTCCCAGACGCCGGTCAACACGAAGTTGGCGCGCATTACTTCCTCACTGATAGGTGCTGGCGGCGCGGTCGGTGGACGCGCGCGGGGAACGGCACGACCGCGTCAGCGGCCGACGCCGTACACGCCGCGGTTCTGGTCGCGGATGATCCGGCCGTTGTCGAGCTCGATCACCCGGCGACGCATCGCGTCGACGATGTTGTTGTCGTGGGTGGCCATCACGACCGTCGTCCCGGTGCGGTTGATGCGCTCGAGCAGGCTCATGATGCCCTGGCTCGTGTCGGGGTCGAGGTTGCCGGTGGGCTCGTCGGCCAGCAACACCAGGGGGCGGTTGACGAACGCGCGGGCGATCGCCACGCGCTGCTGCTCGCCGCCGGAGAGCTCCGTCGGCATCCGCTGCGCCTTGCCGGTGAGCCCGACGAGGTCGAGCACCTCGGGCACCGTCCGCTTGATCGACTTCGGTGACTTGGCGATGACCTCGAGCGCGAAGGCCACGTTGTCGTAGACGTTCTTCTTCGGCAGCAGCCGGAAATCCTGGAAGACGCAGCCGATGCGGCGGCGCAGCTCGGGGACCTTGCGGTTGGCGAGCCGGCCGACGTTGCGGCCGTCGACGGTGACGCGGCCGTGGGTGGCGAGCTCCTCGCGCAGCAGCAGCCGCAGCACGGTCGACTTGCCCGAGCCGGAGGCCCCGATGAGGAAGACGAACTCCCCCTTGTCGATGTCGAGGGACACCGAATCCAGGGCCGGTCTGGCGCCGGCCGGGTACACCTTGCTGACCTGTTCGAGCGAGATCACTCGCCACTCCTGCTGTGCCTGATCACGGCGACGCAGTTTACCCATCCGTTATCTGCGAACCGGCCAGGCGTGCCGAGGCCTCACAGGAAATCAGCGTCGGTCCCCATTGCTACCGTGCGGAACGTGGCCGAGCCGTTGATCAGTGCGACGGGCCTCACCAAGACCTTCGGCGACTTCACCGCCGTTGCGGGCATCGACTTCGAGGTCCACCGCGGCGAGGCGTTCGGCTTCCTCGGCCCCAACGGCGCCGGCAAGAGCTCCACCATGCGCATGGTGGCGTGCGTCGCACCGGTCACGTCGGGCACGTTGCGCATCCTCGGGCTCGATCCGGCCGCCGACGGCCCGGTCATCCGGGGCCGGCTGGGCGTCGTTCCGCAGCAGGACACCCTCGATCTCGAGCTCTCGGTCCGCGACAACCTCTACATCTACGGCCGCTACTTCGGCCTGCCGCGCCGCACGCTCGGGCCACGCATCGACGAGCTGCTCGAGTTCGCGCAGCTGGCCGATCGCGCCGGCGCGAAGGTCGAGCCACTGTCGGGCGGCATGAAGCGGCGGCTCACCATCGCCCGCTCGCTCGTGAACGAGCCGGAGATCCTGCTCCTCGACGAGCCGACCACCGGGCTGGATCCACAGGCGAGGCACATCCTGTGGGACCGCCTCTACCGGCTGCGGCACGAGGGCGTCACGCTCGTCCTGACCACGCACTACATGGACGAGGCCGAGCAGCTGTGCGACCGGCTCGTGGTCATGGACGGCGGTCGCATCGTGGCCGAGGGGTCACCCGCGTCCCTCATCGCCGCGCACTCGACGCGCGAGGTCGCCGAGCTGCGCTTCCCACCCGGCGAGAACGCGGCCGCGGCCGCCCGGCTGGCCCCGACGGTCGAGGGGCGCGACGAACGGGTCGAGGAGCTCCCCGACCGCGTCCTGCTCTACGTCCACGACGGCGAGGCCGCCCTGCGGCACGCCCACGAGCTCGGGCTCGCCCCGGCGTCGTCGCTGGTGCGGCGCAGCACGCTCGAGGACGTCTTCCTGCGCCTCACCGGCCGGACGTTGGTGGACTAGATGGCCCTCGCCGCCCCCGCCGCGGGCTCCGTGTGGATGGTCGTCGAGCTCAACGTGCGCCGGCTGCGCGGTTACTGGCGCAACGCGCTGATCATCGGCGTCTTCACCCCGGTGGCCTTCGTCCTCGCCCTCGGCGTCGGGCTGGGCACGCTCGTGAACCGCCACGGCACGGGCTCCCTCGGCGTCCCCTACCTGGTCTTCGTCGGCCCGGCACTGCTCGTCGCGTCGGCGCTGCAGATCGCGGCGTCCGACGCGAGCTTCCCGGTCATGGCCGGTTTCAAGTGGGTCCGCAACTTCCACGGGCTGGCCGCCACCCCGCTCACGCCGTCGCAGATCGCCGACGGCACGCTGCTGTGGATCACCGTGCGGCAGCTCGTGAACAGCACCGTCTACCTGGCCATCATCGCGGCGTTCGGCGGGACGCAGCGCTGGTGGGTCGTCCTGGCGGTGCCCGCCGCCGTGCTGACCGCCGTCGCGTTCGCGGCCCCCGTCATGGCCCTCGCCGCGACCGCCACCGCCGAGGGTCAGGCGTTCAACGTCCTCTTCCGTTTCGTCGTCACCCCGATGTTCCTGTTCTCCGGCACCTTCTATCCGGTCGCGCAGCTGCCCGACTGGGGCCGCTGGCTGGCCTACGTCTCGCCGCTGTGGCACGGCGTCGAGCTGGCCCGCGGCGCGGCGATCGGCCACCTCGCCGCTGCGCCGGCCGCGGTCCACGTCGGGTACCTGCTCGGCTGGCTGGTCGCCGGGATGCTGCTCGCCCGGTGGCGGTTCACGGTCCGGGTGGCGCGCGGATGACCGCCGCGCCGCCCAGGTTCGGCACCCCGCTACGGATGCTGCCGGGCAGCGTCTACGCCGGGCGGGCCCATGTCGTCCTGGAGCGGGCGTTCCGGGTCTACAGCCGCAGCTGGCTGGTGATCCTCACCGGGTTCTTCGAGCCCGTCTTCTACCTGCTCGCGCTCGGCACCGGGCTCCAAGGCCTGGTCGGCACGGTGACCGGCCCCGGCGGCCACGTCCTCGGCTACACCGCCTACATCGCCCCGGCCCTGCTCGCCTCGTCGGCCATGAACGGCGCCATCTACGACTCCACGATGAACGTGTTCTTCAAGATGAAGTTCGCCAAGCTCTACGACTCGATGCTCGCGACCTCGCTCGGCCCGCTCGACGTCGCGATCGGCGAGATCGCGTGGGCGCTGATCCGCGGCGGGCTCTACTCCTTCGGCTTCCTCGTGGTGATGGCTGCCTTCGGCCTCGTCGCGTCGTGGTGGGCGGTGCTGCTGCTGCCGGCCGCGCTGCTGATCGCGTTCGGCTTCGCCGCGGTGGGCATGGCGGCCACGACCTGGATGACCACGGTCAACCAGCTCGACCTGATCCAGCTCGCGACGCTGCCGCTGTTCCTGTTCAGCGGCACGTTCTACGGCCTGTCGGTGTACCCGAGGTGGCTGCAGCTCGTGGTCGAGTGCCTGCCACTGCACCACGGCATCGAGCTGCTCCGCTCGCTGAACGCGGGATACCTGAGCTGGGCACTGCTCGGCCACGCCGCGTACTTCGTCGTGATGGCGGGCGTGGGGTTGGCCGTGACGGCACGCCGGTTGGACGCCCTGCTGCTGCGCTGACTCAGGCGGGGGTGGTCTCCGCCGCCCGGCGCCACCGGATGCCGGCCTCGATGAAGCCGTCGATCTCGCCGTCGAGCACGGCCTGCGGATTGCCGACCTCGAAGTCGGTGCGGAGGTCCTTCACCATCTGGTACGGGTGCAGGACGTAGCTGCGCATCTGGTTACCCCAGCTGTTGCTGCCGTCCTTGAGCGCGTTCATCGCGCTCTGCTCCTCCTCACGGCGCCGTTCGAGGAGCCGCGCCTGCAGCACGTTCATCGCCGACGCGCGGTTCTGGATCTGCGAGCGCTCGTTCTGGCAGGTGACGACGATGCCGGTGGGCAGGTGCGTGATGCGCACCGCGGAGTCGGTGGTGTTGACGCCCTGACCACCCTTGCCCGAGCTGCGATAGACGTCCACGCGCAGGTCGTCGTCGGCGATCTCGACGTGGTCGGACTGCTCGACGACGGGCAGCACCTCGACCCCGACGAAGCTGGTCTGCCGACGACCCTGGTTGTCGAACGGGCTGATCCGCACGAGCCGGTGGGTGCCCTGCTCGACCGAGAGCGTGCCGTAGGCGTAGGGGGCCTTGACCTGGATCGTGGCCGACTTGATGCCGGCCTCCTCGGCGTAGCTCGTGTCGAGCGCGTCGATGGAATAGCTGTGCCGCTCGGCCCAGCGGGCGTACATGCGCAGCAGCATCTCGGCGAAGTCGGCGGCGTCGACGCCGCCGGCCTCGGCGCGGATCGTCACGAGCGCCTCGCGGGCGTCGTACTCGCCGGAGAGCAGCGTGCGGACCTCGAGCTCGTCGATCGCGCGCCGCAGCGACACGAGCTCACACTCGGCCTCGGTCCGCGAATCGGCGTCGTCCATCTCCACACCGAGGTCGTAGAGGGTCTGCGCGTCGTCGAGGCGGCGCCGGAGGTCCTCGGTGCGGCGCACCTCGCCCTGCGCGTAGGACAGCCGCGACGTCACCCGCTGGGCATTCTCGACGTCGTCCCACAGCGTCGGTTCGGCGGCCTGGGTCTCGAGGTCGGCGATCTCGCGACGCAACGCGTCGAGGTCCACGACCGCCTCGATGCTGGCGAGGGTCGCGGACAGTTCCTTCAGCTCGGCCGGGACGTCCACGACCGATCAGCCTACGCGCTCACGCAGGGCCTTCGGCGCCACGCAGCGGTAGGCGTCCCGCACGATCTCGGCGACCTCCTCCCAGTCCACGGCGGGCAGTGCGTCGGCCTCGAGGCGGACGCCGAGCCAGCCGCGACCGCCGACGTACGGCGGCCGGAAGAAGCGGGTCGGGTCCTCGGCGACCAGCTCCTGCTGGACGCCGGCCGGTGCCGGGCACCAGAAGCCGAGGTGGTCGACGCCGTGATGGTGGTCGTCCACCGACACGAACTGCGTGGTGCCGCGGACGAAGAACGACGGCGAGCCGTGGCTCGCTCGCTCCTGGACCTCGGGCAGGCCCAGGCAGATCGCACGCAACCGGTCGACCGCAGCCATGGGGACACGATGCCGCGGGGGTCGCGGGAACGGAAGCCGTCGCTGCGACGAAGCCGACACGACGTCGTACCGACGGCTTGCCCACGTCCGGTTTGTGAGGCTCTACCCACGGGTATCGAACTCGTCGTGCTGACCCTCCTCCTCGCCCTCGCGCTGATCGTCGTCGCCGTGGCCGGCGCGGAACTCACTCGCTCCGCCTGCCGCCGCCAGCTCATGACCCCGCTGATCGCCCCGATGCGCGCCGAGTCCCCCGCCGAGGTCCCCGCCGAGATCGCCTAGTCCCGCCGCGGGTCGCGTCCCGTGCGCATCGCCACCTGGAACGTCAACTCCGTCGTCGCGCGGCTGCCCAGGCTGCTCGACTGGCTCGGCACTGCCGAACCCGACATCCTCTGTCTGCAGGAACTGAAGACGTCCGCGGACGGCTTCCCCACCGACGAGCTCGCCGATCTCGGCTACGAGGCGGCGGTCCACGGCACCGGCCGCTGGAACGGGGTCGCCGTCTTGTCCCGCGTCGGCATCGCCGACGTGCGCCGCGGTCTGGTCGACGAACCCGGCTTCCAGCCGGAGGACGCGCTGCTCGAAGCCCACGAGCCGCGGGCGGTCGGCGCGTCGTGCGGGGGTGTGCGCGTCTGGTCCGTCTACGTCCCGAACGGCCGCGAGGTCGGGCATCCGCACTACGACTACAAGCTGCGCTGGCTGCAGGCGCTGCGCGCCACAGTGCAGGTCGAGCTCGCCGCCGCACCGTTCGCGGTGCTGGGCGACTTCAACATCGCCCCGACCGATGCGGACGTCTGGGACCCGGCGGCGTTCGCCACCAGCACGCACGTCACACCGCCGGAGCGGCAGGCGCTCGCGGAGCTGCGGGCGCTCGGTCTCGTCGATGTCGTCCCCCGCGCGATGAAGCACGACACGCCCTATACCTACTGGGACTACCGGGCGGGCGCCTTCCACAAGAACATGGGCATGCGCATCGACCTCGTCTACGCCTCGACCGGCCTCGCCGACTCGGTGCGCGACGCCTACGTCGACCGCGACGCCCGCAAGGGCACCGGGCCGTCCGACCATGCCCCGGTGGTCGTCGACGTCGACCTCAGCCCAGCCGGCTGAGCACCGCCGCGTACGTCTCGTCGACCTGCCCCTCGCGGGCGGGGACGATCTGCGCCGACTCGCGCGAGCCGATGACCAGGAGCAGCCGGTCGTACATGGCTTCGAGCTGCCGGACGCCACCGACCCGGTCGAGGATCTCCTGCGCGTCGAGGTGGGCCTGCTCGCGGCCGGCGGCGGTGCGCGCGAGGAACCGGTCGCGCATGACGTCCTTCGTGTCCAGCAGCACGAACTCGTGCCACTGCGCGCCGGTCGCGACGGCGACGGCCTGCAGCTCGCGCAGGTAATCGGCCCGGCCCAGGTACTGCGGGACGACCACGTCGTGACCGGCGTCGAGGTGGTTGCGCGCGACGTCGAGGGCCAGCGACCGGGCGCGCAGGCCGGCGGCGTGCGGATCGCGCTTCCAGCCCCCGAGCAGGCGACGCAGTGCGTCGATCTCGAGGTTCAGCGTCAGGGGGTTCGCGTCGACCAGGCGCTGCGCGATCGTCGACTTGCCCGCGCCCGGCGGACCGTTCAACACGATGAGACGGGGCACGGGAGAGCAGCGTAGATCCCCGCGTGTTCACCTCGGAACACTGGACTCGGCGCAGTGAATGTGGTGGTTTGGTGGCACTTGCCCGGATCCTTGGACGAAGAGGTCGCCCGTGACGCGCCTGCCCCGCACCCTGACCGCCCTGCTCGCCGCGCTCGCCGCCTTCGTCGGCCTCGCCGTCGCCGCCGGCCCGGCGAGTGCCGCCACCGTGTCGAAGCCGCTGGACACCCTGATCGACGAGCTGACCGTCTCGAACACCGCGCACAGCGGTTACGACCGCGACCTGTTCAAGACCTGGATCGACGAGGACGGCGACGGCTGCGACACCCGCGAGGAGGTTCTGCTCGCCGAGGCCACGAAGGCGCCGACCAAGGGGTCGGGGTGCACGCTGTCCGGCGGCCAGTGGAGGTCCTGGTACGACGGCGAGACCTGGACCGACAAGTCCGACGTCGACATCGACCACGTGGTGCCGCTCGGCGAGGTGTGGACGTCGGGCGGCTACGGCTGGTCGGCCTCGCGGCGCCAGGCCTATGCCAACGATCTCGGCGACGACCGCACGCTCGAGGCGGTCACCGACAACGTCAACCAGAGCAAGGGCGACCGCGACCCGGCGGAGTGGATGCCCCCGGCGGCGAGCGCGGCGTGCAAGTACGTCGAGTACTGGGTCGCGGTGAAGACGCGCTGGAACCTCACGGCCGACGCGGCGGAGGTCGACGCGCTCAACGACTACGCCGGCGACTGCGGAAACCCCACGATCTCGGTCGCTACCGTCTGACGGGCGCCCCAGGCGACGCTGCGGACGGCGCGGCTCGTGCTCGTCCCACTGGCCGACGACCACCTCGCGGACGAGATCGCCGGCCCGGGAGGGCTCGCGCGAACTCGTTCGGCACGCGTTCGACGATCTCGGGATCGAGCGCGTCTTCGCACAGACGATGGCGGTGAATGCCGCGTCCAGGGCGACGATGGCGAGCGCCGGCCTGCGCTACGTCCGCACGTTCCGCGAGCGATGGGAGCGGCCGATCCCCGGCGCCGACTAGGGCGAGGTCGAGTACGCGCTCACCCGGGAGGAGTGGCGCCGCCGGTAGCCCGCTGCCGGGCGATCGTGACCGCGGTCGCGACCGGGCCGCGGTACGCGGGGCCGTGACCGGGCAGGACGACGTCGGCACCGAGGCCGGCGAGCGCGTCGAGGGCGGCGAGCGCCTCGGTCGGTGAGTGGTCGAACATGCCGCCGAGCACGTGCGGACCGTCGACACCGGTGGCCGGATGGCCGGTGACGAGCCCGTCGCCGGTGATCACCACGCCGGCGGCCGGCAGGTGGAAGGCGCTGTGGCCGGACGTGTGACCGTGCATCGGCACCGGCACGGGACGGCCGGGCAGGTCGAGCGCGCCGTCGTCGCCGGCGGCGGGCAGCCGCCGCGCGTGGGCCACGGTGATGTCGCGGGTGGCACCGACCCGCGCGACGCGCAGCGCCCAGCCGAGCACGCCACGCCGGCCCAGGTTGCGGATCACGACGCCGGGCCCCGCCTGTTCGAGGTACTCACGGCGCGCGTGCGCGACCTCCACCTCGTCGAGGTAGACCGGCGTCCCGTACGAGGTGTGGAAGTGGTTGACCGCACCCATGTGATCGATATGCGCATGAGTGAGCAAAATAGCTCGGACGTCCTCCGGGCGCACACCGACGGCAGCCACGGAGGCCAACACCTTGGCGCGGTCACCTGCCCAGCCGGTGTCGACGAGCGTGACGTCCTTCCCCTCGCGCAGCAGGACCCAGTTCACGTCGGTGCCGCGGGCAAGGAAGACCCCGTCGGCCACCTCGGCCACCATGTCGGTGCGCATCGCCCCATCCTCGCGCATCACCGTCCCGGGGCGACCGCACCGGTCGCGACGCGCGCATAGCGCGACCCGGACACCGCGGTGGCCGCTAATCGAACTGATGTGCTCCAATCATGGCGTGGTGATGGCCGTGCGGATCAATCGGCCGCCCTTCGCCGTCACCCTGCACGCGTGGGGTCGTGCCGCCGAGGAGTGGTGGGGATGCGTCACGTGGCAGCAGCGCGTCACCACCGGCGCGGGGGACGACGACGTCCCCTTCGCCGCGTGGGTGCCGGCGGCGTCGCTGAGCCGGCCGTCGTGGACGGCCACCGAGGAGCTCCCGCGGCTCCGACTGCCGGCCGACCCGCGACAGTGGCCGGCCCCGCGCGGTTGGCCCGCCTGGTTCGCGGGGGTCTGGCGCGACGGCGAGCCGGCCTGCCCACCGGGTGTGCGGACGGTCGTGGGCGCCGGCTGGCGCCGCAAGCCGCGCTGAGCTGCAGCTCGGAACCCGCCGCTGCGGTTCGGATTTCCGCAACCACGCTGCCTCGCTCTACCGTCTGCTGCCCGGAGACCGGACAGCCGCGACGCACCTCACCGGGCCGGCCGCTCCGACAGGAAGAGGGTGACAGTTGCCGCATGCTTGCTCGAATCGGGTGGGAATCGCCGCTACCCGACGCCGGCATTCGATGATCCGCCGCCTCGTACTGTCGCTCGTCACGGCTCTGCTCGTCGCCGCATGCCGTGACGACGGCGGCGGTGGTCGCCCCACCGTCGGCTCGGCCTCTCGCAGCTCCGCGGCGTCCTCGGCTGTCGTGCTCACGCGGCAGGTGCAGGCATGGTCTGCCGCGTGCAGCTCACTCCCCCGGAACGAGGGTGCGCCGCCGATCTGCCCGGCCGACTCCCTCGGCCACACCGCGTCGCCGGTCACGCCGGTGGAGTTCTGCCGAGGCCTCTCGTCGCCGGAGCTGCGCACCGCCGTCGACGCTGACGTCTTCGGCGTGGGCAAGGGTTTCCCGACGCGGGCCGGCGTCGAGTGCACCTACGGCACCGGCAACCGGCTGACCCCGCTCGGCGCCACGCTGTCCGTCCACGTGCCGTACGCAGCGGCGTCACGCCTCCCGCTCGCGGACCAGTTCTGCGAGGACCTGGGCACCAGCCGGTGTCGCGAGCGGACCGATGGGTCGGCCCGGGACCCGCTGCAGGTCTCGCTCGCCGGCGGCACCCCGGTGGCAAGGATCGGCAGCGCGACCCCGCGTGCATGGGTCCAAGTGTCGGCTGCGATGGCGACCGACGACCTGAGCGGCCGTACCGCGCAGGCGATGTTCATCGACGCGGCACGTCGACTCGCCGTCCCGGCTCCGTGACGGTGCGATCCGAAGGGCCCTACCGGGCGGGGTGACCGGCGCGCCAGCGTTCGGGCGCGACGCGCCGGCCACGCCGTCCAGCCTGCAATGATCTTGAAACCGGGCCGGCCCTCGTCTCAGTCCTTCCCCAGCTCACTATCAGCCGACGACCGCGGCCCGGGCCGTCGACACCGCGGTGTGGCGGACGTCGGCCCGGCCGAAAAGCCGGCCGAAGGCCAGCGGCAGGGTCTGCTCGCAGCGCAGCGTGACGCGGGTGCGATCGGCCGAGAGCCCGGCCCGCGCCCGGACGCCGTGACGCGACGGGTCGCGCGCGAGGTACCGCTCGACCTCCGCGTCGACATCGGTGAAGCGCAGCGAGTCGCGGGCGCCGAGGTCGGCGTCGCGGTCGAGGTCGCCCCCGCTCGCGGCCGCGGCCACCGCCGCACCGTCGCAGACCGACTGCAGGTCGCGCTGCTGGACGAACGCCTGCCCGAGCGCGATCGAGCCGGCGACCACGGCCAGGGCGAGGAGGAAGAAGCCCAGGACGAGGGGGATCGTCGACCCACGGTCACCGCGGTCGCTGCCGTCAGCCATCGGCGGTCTCGCGGAAGTCGTCGACGTGCACGACGTACCGGCCCACGCAGCGGATGCCCCGACCGGCCAGCACGGACGGGATTCCCGGCAGCTCCGCGCGCGTGGTCACGCAGACCGCGAACTGCGCTGACGGTCGCAGCGACGGGACGACGCGCGCGCTGTCGCAGCCGGCGTCCGCGCCGACGAAGCGGACGTCCGCACCGTCCGGGGGGACACCCTGGTCGGTGAGCGCCAACCGCACCGCGGCCCGCACGCGTCGTTGCGCCTCGGCCGCGGTGGCGCTGGTCGCATAGGCGCGGCCGGCGTCGCGCGCCGCGGTCGTGACGGCCAGGTTCGTGCGCTGCGCCGTGGCCACGGCGGCGATCAGGTAGACCAACGGCACCATGACGACCACGGCCACGAAGACGTACTCCACGATGGCGCTGCCGACGTCGTCGATCGAACGCCGTCGCCACCGCGCCGTCAGCGCCGCCACCGCGCCGACCGTCATCGGTGCTCTCGCAGCGCCCGCGACGTGACGTCGACCGACAGCGGCAACCCCAACGGCGTGAAGAGCAACCGCACCCGGCCCCGACAGCGCACGGTGACGGTCGCCAACCCCGACGGCACGTCCCGCGACAGTGCGGCGCTGCAGTCGATCGCGTCCGCGTCCGCGGCGTCCAGGCCCTGATGGATCAGCCGTTCCGCCCGCCCCACACCGGCTCGCGGGGCGACGCCCTCGGCGGCCGCGTACCGCGCGGCGTCCGCGACGGACGACGACGCCACGTTGCGGGCATAGAAGTAGACGGCGACCTGCAACACGGCGAACAGCAGCATCAGCAACAGCACCGCGATCATGACGAACTCGACGACGGCGGCACCCGCGTCGTCACCCCTGAACCGGGCCGTCCGCATCCGCGACTACTTGTCGCCGCCGCTGACCGAGTCGATGATCCCGGACAGCGCCCGCTTGATCTGCGGCTGGAAGATCCCCAGGATCGCAACGACCAGGATCGCCGTCATCACCGTGACCATCACCCACCCCGGGACGTCGCCGCGATCGCGGTCCTCACGCAGTTGCGCCAGCGAGAGCAACAACCATGCGGTCACCCGGTGCACCAGTCTCATGGGCCCTCCTCTTCTCGTCCGGCCTCAGCGGGCCAGCGACGTCAACGTCAGCAGGCCGGGGAACAGCGCGAACAGCACCGTCACCGGCAGGATCAGGAAGACCACCGGCGCCATCATCGAGATCTCCTTGCGGCCACCGGCCTCCAGCAGCGCCCGCTTGCCGACCTCGCGGACGTCGACGGCCTGCGCCCGCAGCACGTCCGCGAGCGGCGTCCCGCGTTCGATGGCGACGACGAGGCCCTGCAGGAAACGGGCGAAGGACTCGAGCGTCGTCTCGTCGGCGAGACCGCCGAGCGCGGCCGCCACGGGCTTGCCGGCACGTGCTCGGTCGAGCGCGCGCCGCAGGTCGCGGGCCAGCTCGCCACCGGTGAGCCGGCAGACGCGTTCGAGGGCCTCGACCGGCGACTCACCGGCCACCACCGACAGCGCGAGCAGATCGGCCACCACCGGGAACTCCGAGAGCATCGCCTGCTCCCGTCGTTCCAGCTGCCGCGACAGCCACCAGTCCCGGCCGAGCGCGCCCGCCAGCAAACCGCCGATCGCGGCCAGCAGGATCAGCAACGGTTCGGGGCGGCCGCGCAGCAGCGTGCCGCCGCCGACCGACCCCGCCGCCGCCACCGCGCCCACGGCGGCCCAGAGCACCTGTTCGATGCGGAAGTCCTCGACCGTCATCGACGAGCCCAACCCGGCGAGCCGGCGTCGTACCGCCGACCGGCCACCCAGGACGCGATCGAGGACGCCGACCGCCTCGCCGAGCACGGGTCCGAAGAGCCGGCGCACGACGACGAAGGGCGCAGCGGTCGCCTCGGGCCGGGCCAGCAGCCGCGACGGCGGTGGCGTGTCGCCGAGGTACGGCGCGATGCGGTCGGCGAGACGGACCGGTCGCATGGGCGGCGACGCGCGGACCGCGACGACGACCCCGAGACCCGCGAGCAGGCCGAGTACGGCACCGGTCCACCACGACGCGGTCATCGCAGCACCCGCCGTTCCTCGGGCAACTTGCCGATGTGCAGCATGACCCGGTAGGCGACGGCGCACACCGCGGCGCCGATCGCGAGCAGTAGCGTGCCACCGGGGCTGTCGTAGGCATGCAAAGTCTCGGACTGCGTTCCCAGCAGGAGCAGCACGACCCAGGGTGCGGCCACGGCCAGCCGCGCCGCGTTGACCACCCAGCCCTGCCGCGTCTCGAGCTCCGCCCGGGTTCGCGCGTCTGCGCGCAAAAGCTCGGAAAGCGTACGCAGCACGGTGCCCAGATCGCTGCCGCCGACCTCGCGGGCCACGCGCATGGTCTCGCACACGCGATCGCCGACGGGGTCGCTCAGGTCGTCCTTGAGCGCGTCCAGGCAGTCGCCGAAGCGGCCGGTCGCGCGGTAGGACGCGGCGAACCGCGCGAAGGGCGGCCGCAGTTCGGCCGGGCCGCGGACGGCCAGCGCCGAGAGGCCCTCCGGCAGCGACATGCCCGCACGCACCGCCGACGCGAGGTTGTCGATGGCCTCGGGCCACAGCTCGCGGAGCACCGTCTGCCGGCGCTTGCGCAAACGTCGCACCACGAGCACGGGCAACGCGAAGCCGAACGCACCGAAGCACGCGGCGACGGAGACGGTGGCGGTCAGCGCCACCACGAGGACGAAGGCGATAAGGGCGGCGAGGACCTGCGCAGCCGCGAGCTGGGCCGGCCCGACGCCCTCGATCCCCGCCTGGCGCAGCATGTCTCGGCGCCGCACCGCCCACGTCGGCGACCCCGTGCCGGTCCGGACCGGGGCGCGTGGCCCGCTGCGCCAGATCAGCAGGATGCCGAGGCCGCCCAGCAGACCGATCAGCGCGCCCACGTCAGCGCCCCGCCGTCGAGGCCGCCGGGGCGGTCGCCGGAGTCGCCGGTGTGGTGGCGGCGGGGTCGATTCCCTGGCCGAGCGCCCGCACGAGGTCGATGCCGGCCGCCGCGTAACGCTCGGCGTGGGGCGGGTAGCCGTCGGCACGCTCGAGGCGGCCGCGCCGCGTGCCGAAGATCTCGGCCGTCTCGATCACATCCCCCTCGACCCGACCGGTGACGCCGACGATCTCGCGCACCCGCCGCTGACCCGACGCCTCGAGACCCAGGTGCACGACGAGGTCGACGCTCGCCGCGACCGTCGGCACGACGAAGGCCGCCGACACGTTCTCGCCGGCGAGCAGCGGCAGCGTGCACATCTTGACCAGGGCCTCGCGCGCCGAGTTGGCGTGCAGCGTGCACATGCCGGGCAGCCCGCTGTTGAGCGCGATCAGCAGGTCGAGGCACTCCTCCTGACGTACCTCGCCGACGATGAGTCGGGACGGCCGCATGCGCAGTGCTTCCTTGACCAGCCGGCGCAGCGGGATCTCGCCCGTTCCCTCGAGATTTGCCTGCCTTGTCTGCATCGCGACGACGTCGGGCAGGCCGAGGTTGAGCTCGAACACCTCCTCGACCGTCACGATCCGCTCGCGCGCCGGGACCGCGCCGCAGAGGGCGTTCAACATCGTCGTCTTGCCCGCCTGCGTCCCGCCCGCGACCAGGATGTTCAGCCCCGCAGCCACGGATGCGTCGAGGAAACGCGCGGCCTGCCCGGTGACCGACCCGACGCGCACCAACTCGTCGAGGCTGCGCAGGCCCACCGCGAACTTGCGGATGTTCACCGCCATGTGGCGGCGGGTGATGGTCGGGATGACGACGTGCAACCGGGAGCCGTCGGGCAGCATGGCGTCGACGAAGGGCGTGCTCAGGTCGATGCGCCGCCCGGTGGGGCGCAGCATGCGCTCGACGAGTTCGGCGACCTGGTCGGCGGTGAGGATGACGGTCGTCAGCTCGGAGCGGCCGCGCCGCGCCACGAAGACCCGCCCCGGCTCGTTGATCCAGATCTCCTCGATGCCCGAGTCGTCGAGCAGGGGCTGCAGTGGGCCGAACCCGGCGACGGCGTCCAGAACCGCCCGACCGGCGAGGGTCGCGTCGCCCATCGGCGGCAGCGACGAGGTGATCGAGCGATCGTGGTAGTCGTTGAGGACCTCGTCGACCAGCCGGGCGACGGCCTCGGGCTCGGCGATCGGGTCGATCCCACGGCGACGCACGAGCTCGCGGACCTCGTCCTCGACGATCGCGTGCGCCGTCGCCGCCATGACCACCCTCCCCGCGCCCGAAGCCCCTGTCCAGCGAACGAACTGTAGGACAGATCCGGACATTTCGGGAGTTGGAGGATCGAGCCTGTGGACAACTCGGAACGGGTGGTGTCGCTGAGACGGATGAGGCGCAGCGAAGGCTCGCGCTCGTTCGTCGGCTCGCTCTACCGCGAGCCGAGCGTCCGGAGCCGGCGAGGTGGCCGCGCCGGCGCGCTGTCCTCCTGCGATGCCGGCTCGACGACCGAGTCGAGCTCGGGACCGCGTCCGACCCGAAGACGTACCTGATGTCGAGGCCGCGAGAGAGTGCGTGACCGGTCGTCGCGAGGAAGGTCGCCGGCGCGCGCCCGCCGCTCGTCAGTGCGACGCGCTAACGCTTGTTCAGGAAATGGCACTCGGTGACGTCGGCTCGCGTCAGCCTCGGTCCGTACTCGATGCGCGTGATCGGGTGCGCGCCGTCGAAGTGCGGCGCGTCGCTCGACTTGACGTGCACGGTGATGTCCTTGTCGAAGCCCTCTCCGGGCGCCCGGACGTCCACGATGGTGAACACGGCCATGCCGCCGTCTCCGGTCCCCCGCACGATCTTGTCGTGCTCGAGCCCGTGCATGCTCGCGTTCTTGTCGAGGAACAACATGAAGTGCTTGACCGCCACTGCGACCCGCCTCCGACACTCGCTGGGATGTGACCACAGCATCGCGACCGGTGGCTGTGCCTCGCATCGTCAGAATTGACGAGGGGGCGGCGGCGGGACGGCGAAGAGCCGGGTCACCGTGCGGTGACCCGGCCCCTGCCGTGCCGGTTGTTCCGGCCGATCAGCCGACGGTCAGCGTGACCGCTCCGGTGTAGGTGGCACCGGGCACGAGGACGGTCTTCACGCCGTCGACCCGCAGCGTCAGGTGCTTGCCCGCGGGTGCGGTGACCCGGCCGTTGGCGGCCACGGTCAGCTTCGAGAGGTACGACGTGCCGGTGACGGTCCAGCGCGAGTCGTTGCCGACGGTCACGACCACACCGTTGTTGACCACCGGCGAGACCGTGTTCGTCACCTCACCGAGCTGCTCGTAGTCCGCGGCGGCGATGGTGTCCTGGTGGTGCCGGGTGGTCGACGCGGAGACGACACCTCGCAGGCTGGCGTTGTTCAGCGTCAGCACCAGGTTCTTGCCGGCGACGCCCGCGCCCGGGCCCGGTGCCGTGCTCGTCGAGCCGCCGCGCATGCCGTTGTAGAAGTCGCCCTTCAGCGCGATGTCGGCGAACGTCGTCGTCGCGTCGGCGTCGTGGGCGACGGTGGTGTCGAAGCTGTCCACCTTCGTCGGTGCGGTCGTGGGCTCGTGGTAGACGCCGGTGTTGAGCAGCTTGCCGTTCACCATCTGCGGGCCCGGGTCGTCGTCCTCCATCAGCTGCAGCAGCACGCCGTTGGCCGGGTTCAGTCGCGCGCCGGACGAGCCGTCGACGTCGACGCCGATCTGCTGGCCCTTGTCGAGGAACGTCGCCTCCTTCGTGTTCACCACGGTGCCGCCGTCGATGGCGACGGTGCCGGCGCCGTGCCACATCATCCCGAAGCGGCGGGAGTTGATGACGGTGTTGCGTCGCGGGATCGCCCGCAGCTCGCGGCTGGTCAGCCCGAGATCCAGGCTGGTGTTCAGCGCGGCCACGGCCGACCGCGTGCTGTCGCCGTAGTGGACGGCGCCACCGCGGTTGATGAGCGCGTACGTCGCGACGTTCTCGCGCGTGCCGAGGAAGCGCTCGGTGGCGTTGCCGATGGCGTAGGAGCCGTAACCGTCCGCACCCGTGATCGCCAGGTCACTGTTGATCGAGGTCAGCTGGCCGTCCTGCCCGTTGTCGGTCGAGAGCACGCCCCAGCCGGTCGAGGAGACCTTGTCGTTGAGGTACGTCGCCTTGGTGTTCGTCCCGAGCAGGTTGGTGGCCCGCACGTTCCCGGACAGGCTCAGCATCCACGGCACCTGCTCCATCAAAGAGGTGTCGACGGTGGGTTGGTAGCCGGCCGGGAGCGTCCCGTCGTGGGTGGCGATGCGCGAGTTCTTCACGACGACGTTGCTGCCACCGGCGGCGACGACCCCCGCGCGGACCGTGCCGGTGTTGTCGATGTCGGCCTTGTCGACGACGAGGCGTGCGCCGTTGGTTCCCATCACGGATGCGCCGTACCCGGCGAAGTCCGACCGGCCGTTGCCGGTGAACTTGATGGTCGGGTGCTGCAGTGCGTACGACCCACCCGAGACATACACGCCGTTGAACGCTTCACCCGTCGACACCAGGCGGACGTTCCTGGCCACCGTGTCGGAGACGCGGCCGCGGCGCACCGCGGCCAGCACCGACTTCGTGTTCACCACACCCGTCGAGTCCACGTACAGCGCCTGCCGGAACGGATAGGTCAGCCCGCTGTCGGTGACGGGATTCTGCGCGGTGACGGTGAGGACGACGTCCCCGGTGTACGTGCCGGCGGTGAAGACCGTGTCGACCGCGCCGGCCGTCGGGATGACCTGGCCGGTCTCGACGCCGTCGACGGTGAGCGTGACGTCGTAGCCGTCGGGCGCGGTGATCGCACCGTCGGCCTCGACGGTGAGCCGGTGCAGCTGCGTCGTCCGCGCCACCGTCCACGTCTCGCCCGACTGCACGTCGACGCTGCCGCCGCGCGCCGCGGCGGTCGGGATACCGATGGCGCCGGTACCGGCGCTGCACAGCACGGCCAACAAAGCGGCGGCGGAACGTCTCCGGGTCACCGTCATCGGTGACCTCCTCCGGCGAGCCTGGGGCATGGGACCTCCTGCGGTTGCGACGGGGCACGCCGGTCGGCGTAGCAGGAGTGAACAGCGCGACGAAACGTGGCGGAAATAGCGGCACCGCATGGCTGGGATAAGCGACGCCCCGTTCGACACACGTAGGCGCACGGTTCAGCCGGGGTTCCGGCCGACGAAGAACTCGCGGAACGGGTCGGTGGTCGGGTCGAGGCCGGCGTCGACGAGGCCCTTGCGCAGGGCGTTCATCTGCGGATCGTGGATTCGCTGCGTCGGTCGCCGCCGGGGACGCCGCCGAACGTTCGCAGCCAGCCGTGGTCACCGCGGGCCATGCGGCGGGGCGGGAAACGTGCCACAGCGGCGTCCGCCCCGTACGCGGCCCGCAGCGCGCCGACGGCGCTGCGCCGGTCGAAGACCGAGCGCACCGTCGCGTCGTCGAGCACGAGGGTCGTCGAGCACGAGGGTCGTCGGCGGCCCGCGGTCAGGCCGACGGGGCCGCGTCGAGCTCGGCCAGCGTGTCCTCGACCCAGTCGGCGATGTAGGCGTTGATATGCGGCATATGGTCGAGGCCGACGTGCTCCGCCGCGCCCTCCTCGGCGGTGAATATCCGCAGCTCGCGCTTGCTGGAGTTGATCGCCTGGTCGTAGGACCGGTGCGCGTAGGCGACCGAGATCTGCCGGTCGTTGGCGCCGTGGGCGATGAGGAAGGGGCAGGTGATCTTCTCGACCACCCCGTCGAGGGTGATGCCCTCGGCGTACTCGACGAACTTCTCGACGTCGTCGAAACCCCACACCCACAGCACGTGCGCCCAGTAGTGCGGCACGGGGTTCGCGCCCTCGCGTTGCAGCCGCTTCTTCTGCACCTCGCCCCAGTTGTGGTTCGCGCCCCAGACAGCGACGAACTTGATGCGCTTCTCGAACGCGGCCGCCCGCGGCGCGTAGTAGCCGCCCAGCGACTGCGCGGCAAGGCCGATCCGCTCGGGGTCCACGTCGTCGCGCGTCTCGAGGTAGTCGACGCAGGCCGTGGCCCAGTCCTCGGTCTCGATGCGTGCCTTCAGGTCGCCGAAGCGCAGGGTCTCGCCCGAGCCCGGGCAGTCGACCATCAGCACCGAGACCCCGCGCGCCCGCATCTCGGCCGGCCAGCCCGAGCAGTAGAGGTGCTCCTTGGTGGAGTCCAGCCCGTTCCACATGATCACGCAGGGCCGAGGTTCGCCGTCGGTGCTGGCATTCGAGAAGTACGCCGGCAGGGTGGTGCCCTCGAACGGCACCGCGACCCGGGACGTCGCCGGGTCGGCGAGCTCGAAGACCTTCGCGAACGCGTCCAGCGCCTGTCGGTAGTACTCCCGGCGTCCCGGGTCGGTGTTGCTCAGCAGCCGTTCGGACTGGCAGACGTAGAGGCCGGCGCGGTACCACTCCTGACCGGCGGTGCGGCGGTGCCCCGCGGCCTCCGAGGCCCGGGCCTGCTCGGCGACCTGATCGGCGACCGCCTTCCACGACCGCATGTAGAGCGCGCTGCCCGAGTCGACGTCGGTGGCGTCACGGGCCGGCCGACAGGCGCGGTCCACCTCGTCGATGGCACCGCCGTTGTTCAACGTGGCGCACACGCCGAGATTCCAGACGTACTTGGGCCCGCTGAAGTACTCGAACATGACCCGACTGTGCCGCCGCCCCGTCCAGGTCGGAAGTCCGCGGTTGTGATGGCGGGCATAGCCGCGCCCGATCGCTCGCGCGGGACGGTCAGCGCGGCTCGTGCCTGCCGGGCCGAGGTCGACCGATCTGCCGGGCCCCACCCCGCGACGTCACCGTGGTGACGATGGCGCCGAGCACGAGCCCGGCGCCGACGACCTGCCATGGGCCGAGGGTCTCGCCGGCCAGGACGACGCCGAGGGCGATGCCGGTCGCCGGGTTGAGCAGGCCGATCAGCCCGACGTTGCCGGCGGTCGACCGTGACAGGCCGAAGAACCAGCAGCAGAAGGCGCCGGCGGTCGCGACGACGCTGACGTAGGTGACCGCGACGATGCCGACCGGACCGAGACGAGGTGGCGTCCCTTCGACGAGCGCGGCGGCCACGAGCAGCAGCAGGCCGCCCGCGAGGAGTTGCCAGCAGGTGGACGCGAGCAGCGGGAGGTCACCGCGCCATCTCGTCGACAACACCGAGCCGCCCGCGGAGAGCAGCAGCGCGCCCACCGAGGCGGCAACCCCGCGCGCGTCGATCCCGCTGGTCGGGAGCCCCACGAGCAGGGCCACGCCGACCACGCCCGTCACGGCCGCGAGGAAGAACCGGGCGTCCAGTCGTTGCCCGAGCAGCACGAAGGCGAACCCGCCGAGCGCGAGCGGGGCGAGAGCCATCACGGACGCCGCCACCGACGAGGGCAGCAGCTGGGCAGCGACGTAGACGAGGACGAAGAACGCCGCGAAGTTGATCGCGCCGAGGACGAACGAGCGCCACCACCAGCTTTCCTGCGGCAGCCGCCGACACAACGCGAGCAGCAGCAGCCCGGCCGGCAGCGCGCGGAGCGTCGCGCCCCACAGTGGCGCGTCCATGGGCAGGAGGTGGCGCGTGACGACGTAGGTCGACCCCCACGAGATCGGCGCGACGGCGGTCACCGCCGTGACGCGCAACGAGCTGGCTTCCATGGAAGCCAGTGTAGCTTCCGTGGAAGCTATACTGGCGTGGTGACCTCGACCGACCGCGTCGACGAGATCCGGGCGCAGTGGCGACGCGAGCGCCCGGATCTCGACACCGCTCCCATGGCCGTCGTCGCGCGCCTGCACCGGTTGGCCGGACGGCTGACCGCGGAACTCGTCGCCGGGTACCGGCAGTTCGGCCTCGGCGAGGGCGAGTTCGACATCCTGGCGACCCTCCGCAGGGAGGGTCACGGCGCCGGGGTGAGCCCCATCGACCTCGCCGAACGCACCATGGTGACCACGGGCGCCGTCACCAAGCGGCTCGACCGGCTCGAGCAGGCGGGCTGGGTGCGGCGCACACCGCACCGCGACGACGGGCGCGGGCGGCTGGTCGTCGAGCTGACCGAGACCGGCCGCGCCCTCATCGATGAGGCGTACACCGCGCACATGGCGAACGAGAAGCGTCTGGTGGCCGGGCTGCGGCGGGAGGACCGCCGCGCGCTCGAACGGCTACTGCGAACCTGGGCGGACGCGTTGGACGCATCGGAGCGAGGTGAACGGACGGGCCGCCGCGCCGGGCGACCGGTCTCCGACGACTGACAGCAACCGGATCACCAGGTCATCCGCGTCCGCCGGCGTCGTCGGCCACCGTGCCGGCGAGCTCGCCGATCCCCTCGACCCGCATGACCACCTCGTCACCCGGCTCGAGCGGCGGCGGGTCCTGGCTGCCGCGCCGGCCCCACAGCTCGGCCAGGCAGCCGCCACCCCCGGTGGTGCCGGAGGCGAGCAGGTCGCCGGCACGCACCACGGAGTCACGGGAGGCGTAGGCGATCAGCTGCGGGAAGGTCCAGTGCATGTGCGCGAGCCGGTCCCGACCGATCGGGACGCCGTTCACGGACACCCGGCAGTCGAGGTCGAGCCGGCCGCTCCCGTCGAGGCGCGGTGCGAGCTCGTCGGCCGTGACGAGCCACGGGCCGATCGAGGTGGCGAAGTCCTTGCCCTTGGCCGGGCCGAGGCCGACCTGCATCTCGCGCGCCTGCAGGTCACGCGCCGACCAGTCGTTGACGACGGTGTAGCCGAAGATCGCGTCGTGCGCCTCGGCCTCGGACAGCGACGCCCCGTCGCGGCCGAGCACAACCCCGACCTCCAGCTCGAAGTCGAGGGCGCGCGAGTGCGCCGGGCGGCGTATTGCCGCACCCGGGCCGTAGAGCGCATGCGGGTTGGTGAAGTAGAACGTCGGCGCGTCGTACCACGCCGACGGGACGCCGGCTGCGCCCTCGACGCTGCGCCGCACGCCCTCGACGTGGCTCTCGAACGTCACGAAGTCACGCACGCTGGCCGGCCGGTACGGCAGCGCGAGCGTGACGTCGGCAAGCGGCACACCCGGCCCGGCCAGGGCCGCCCCACCTGCCTCGAGGGCGGCCGCCAGCCCCGACGCCACGAGGTCGGCCACCGTCCGGTCGGGGAGCTCGTGCACCCGGTCGCGGGCGACCACGGCCGCCACGGTGCGTCCCCCGTGCGCGACGGTCGCGAACCTCACCCGGGTGGCCCGGGCGGTCTGGTGGCGTCGGCGATCCCCTTGTGCGAGACGTGGGCGGTCAGCCCGCCGTCGATGACGATCTCGGCGCCGTTGTAGTACGCCGAGTCGTCGGAGACGAGGAAGACGACGGTCGGCGCGATGTCCGCGGGCACGCCCATGCGTCCGAGCGGCACCTCGGCGACGGCCGCGTCGGCGAAGGCCGGTGACGCCGACGCCATCAGCGGCGTGTCGATCAGCCCGGGCATGATCGCGTTGACGCGGATGCCGCGCTCGCCGAGCTCGAGCGACGCCGAGCGGGAGAGTCCGCGCAGCGCCCACTTGCTGGCCGTGTACGCCGCGGCCGCATGGCCGGAGACGGCCGCGACCGAGCAGATGTTGACGATGCTCGACCCCGGCGCCATCAGCGGCACCAGTGCCTGCATGCCGAGCAGCGGACCGGTGACGTTGACGTCGAACGTCCGGTGCCACTGGTCGAGCGAGACGTGCGGCAGTCGCTCGCGGGCGGCGACGCCGGCGTTGTTGACCAGCGCGTCGACCCGACCGTGCTCGCCCCGCAGCCAGTCGGCCAGCTGCGCCCAGCCGTCGGCGTCGGTGACGTCCAGACGTCGCTCGACGACGTTGCCCTGCGCCCAGGGCTGGCTCTCGGCACCGTCGGCGTCGAAGTCGAGCACGTCGGTGGAGATGACGAGCGCGCCCTCGGCGGCCAGCGCCCGCGCCTCGGCGGCGCCCTGCCCCCGGGCTGCCCCGGTGACGACCACGATCTTGCCGGCCAGCCGGCCGGTGTGCAGCGGGTGCGCCGCCTGCTCGGTCACGGCGGTCAGACCGGCGGGGCGACGAAGACGCCGCGGTCGGGATCGTTGAAGCTGTCCTTCGCGACGATCTCGCTGAACGGGTCGGCGATCCCCCACTGGTCCTGCACCCCGGGCTGCGTGACGTCGTACACGGTGGGGTGCCACTCGTCGGTCGTGATCGTCTCCAGCGCGGTGGTGTACTCCATCGTGTTGCCGCTGGGGTCGAGGAAGTAGGTGAAGGTGTTGTCGCCGGCGGTGTGCCGGCCGGGGCCCCAGATCTTCTTGGTGCCGGCCTGCAGCACGCGCCCGGTGCCGCGCAGGTACTCGTCGATGCCCCGCATCTCGAACGAGACGTGGTGCACCGACGGGTGCGGGCCGTGGGCGATCGCCAGGCTGTGGTGCCAGTCGTTGCACCGCATGAAGTGCATGACCTGGCCCATGTGCGGCGTGTAGAGGGTGTCGGTGAGCCGGAAGCCGAGCACCGCGGCGTAGAAGTCGCGGGTGCGGTGGATGTCGGTGCTGTTCATGACCGCGTGCGACAGCCGCACCGGGATGGCCTCGCGTTCCTCGATCGGGCGGTGCCGGCGGGTCTCGACGTCGGCGCTGACCTCGATGGTGCGCCCGTCGATGTCGAAGAACCGGAAGCCGTACCCGCCACCGGCGGTCTGCAGGGCGGCCGGCTCGCCGACCAGCTGCACGCCCCTGCCGGCGAGCGTCTGCGCGAACGCGTCGACCGACGCGGTGCTGTCCATGCCGAACGCGATGAGGTCCAGCCGCTTCTCGGCCGCCCTGCGCAGCCGCACGATGTACTGCTCCGGCGAGCCCTCGGCGGCGAGGTAGGACAGCTCACCGTCGGTGCCGACCTCGGTCAGGCCCCAGGTGTCCTTGTAGAACGTCCGCTGCGTGGCGAAGTCGGGCACCGCGAGGTCGACGTGGCGCAGGTGGGTGATGCCGTGCTCGTTCGGGGTGGTGTTCATGCGCTTCTTCCTTCGTTCCTACGTGGTGGCAGCGGGACCGACGACGCGACCGTCAACCGAGGACGGTGCCGCCCCCGTCGACGACCAGGTTGTGACCGGTGATCCAGGACGCCTCGTCGGAGGCGAGGAACACGGCGGCGTTGACGATGTCGTCCGGACGTCCCGGGCGGCCGAGCGGGATCCGGGCGAGGTTGCTGCGGAACGCCTCGTCCCCGCCGTCGAGCAGCCATTCGGTCGCCGGGGTGACGACGAACCCCGGGCTGATCGAGACCGCGCGGATGCCGTGCGGCGCGCCCTCGACGGCGAGCTGCTGGGTCAGGTTGATGACACCGGCCTTGGCCGCGCCGTGGACGTTCTGCGGCATGAACTCGACCCCGCGCATGCCGGCGATCGAGCCGATGTTGACCACGACACCGGCGCCGGACTTCTTGAGGTGCGCCCACGCGACCCGGGTCGTGTAGAAGATCAGGTTCAGCTCGTTGGCGATGCCGTGGTCCCACGACTCGACCGACAGCTCGTCGATCGCGCCGAACACGGGGTGTGAGGCGTTGTTGTAGAGGATGTCGATGCCGCCGAACACCGCCGCCGCCGACTCCACCCATCGCCCCGCCGCGTCGGCGTCGGACAGGTCGACGGGCGCGAAGCCCGCGATCTCGCCGCCCGCCGCGCGGACGAGCGTCAGCGTCTCCGCGAGGGTCTGCTCGTTCACGTCGCAGCCCACGATTCGGGCACCCTCGGCGGCGAACCGCAGCGCGGCGGTGCGCCCCATGCCACCACCGATCCCCGTGATCAGCGCGATCCTGTCGTCGAGTCGCCCGGTCATCGTGTTCCCCCTGACGTCGTGCGGTCGAGCAGTTCGACCAGGTTGCCCTCGGGGTCGGCGACGAAGGCCATCCGCACCCCCGGCTCCGGGGACGGCCGCGGGCTCATGCGGTCGGTGGCGCCCGCGTCGAGCAGCGCGTCGTAGGCGTCGTCCACCACCGCGACGTCGAGCGCGATGTGACCGAAGCCGTGGGTCAGCGCCGCCTCGACCGGGTTCGCCGCCTGCAGGCCGGGGCGCCCTTCCGGACGATGCAGCAGCTCCAGGCGCCACCCGTCCGCCGAGCGGAGCATCGCACCGCGGAAGTCGACACCGTCGAGCGCGAACTCGAACTCGACCTGCAGCTCGAGCGCGCGCACGTACCACGTGGTCATCGCGGGCAGGTCGGCGACGCTGAGGCCGACGTGGTCGAGCCGCATCAGGCGACGACCACCGTGCGGACGTTGGTGAACTCGCGCACGCCCTCGGCCGACAGCTCGCGGCCGTACCCGCTTCGGCCGACACCGCCGAAGGGCAGGCGGGGGTCGGAGGCGACCATGGCGTTGACGAACAGCGCGCCCGACCTGATGCGGCGCCCGATCGCCAGCGCGTGCTCGTCGCCGCCCCACACCGAGGCGCCGAGGCCGAAGGTGGTGGCGTTGGCGAGCTCGACCGCGTCATCGTCGTCGCGGGCCCGGCTGATCGCGGCGACCGGCCCGAACGTCTCCTCGTCGAACGCGGCCATACCGGGCCGGACGTCGTCGAGGACGGTCGGCTCGACCCAGCAGCCCGGCGCGTCGATGGCCCCGCCCCCGGTGACCAGCCGCGCGCCCTGCGCGACGCTCCGCTCGACCTGGTCGACGATGCCGTCGCGCAGGTCCGGCCGCGCCATCGGTCCGACGGTCGTCGCAGCGTCGGTCGGGTCCCCCACGGTCAGCGCCGCGACGCCACGCAGGAAGTGCTCGACGAACTCGTCCGCGACGTCCTGGTGGACGACGAACCGCTTGGCGCACACGCAGCTCTGGCCGGTGTTGGTGAAGCGCGCGCGGACCGCCGTCGCGGCGGCCGCCGGCACGTCGGCGTCGGCCAGCACCACGAACGGGTCCGAGCCGCCGAGCTCCAGGACGGACTTCTTGATCTGCGCCGCGGCCAGCGAAGCGAGCGACGAGCCGGCGCGCTCGCTGCCGGTCAGGGTCACCGCCGCGACGCGGGCGTCCTCGACGACCCGGCGGGACACGGCGGCGACGTCCTCGGCCGGGACGACGAGGCTGCGGAACAGCCCGGCCGGCGCCCCGGCGTCGGCGAAGAGCGTCTCGATCGCCAGCGCCGACCCCGTCACGTCCGGACTGTGCTTGAGCAGGGCGGCATTGCCGGCCGAGAGCGCCGCGCAGGCGAAGCGCAGCACCTGCCAGAACGGGAAGTTCCACGGCATGACCGCGAACACGACGCCCAGCGGCTCGTAGGACAGCCAGGACCGGGTGGCGCCGGACGCGACCTCGTGATCGGCGAGCCAGTGCGGCGCGAGATCGGCGACGACCTCGCAGTTCCCCGCACACTTGTCGATCTCACCGAGTGCTTCGGTGATCGGCTTGCCCATCTCCGCGGTGATCAGCGCGGCGTACTCGGCACGCCGTTCAGTGAGCAGCGCGCCCAAGGCGCGCAGCATGGCGAGCCGATCGGTCAGCGAGGTCGCGCCCCAGGCCTGCGCGGCCGCGCTCGCCTGCGCGAGCGCCTCCTCGACCGCCGCCTCGTCGTGCGCGGCGTAGGTCGCGAGCGCCTCGCCGGTCGCAGGGTTGCGCGTCGTCACCGACTTGTTCGTCATGCCGACTCCGCCACCCGGGCGCGGCGCCGCGCGGGCGCGACGGCGGCCACCGTGTCGCGCTGCGGGGTGACGACGTTGCGGATCGTGCCGAGCCGTTCGATCGTCATCTCCACCACGTCGCCCACCTGCAGCGGAGCCGGTGTGAGCGACCCGTTGCGTCCCCACGACTCGGCCAGCGACCCGCCCGAGCAGGTGCCCGACGCGAGCACCTCGCCGGCCTTGACCCACGACGCGCGCGACGCGTGGGACACCAGCTGCTCGAAGGACCAGCCCATGTGCCCGGAACGGTCCGAACCCAGCCGTCGGCCGTTGACCTGCACCGACATCCGCAGGTCCAGCAGGCCGTCGGCGTCGCGGCAGTCGTCGAGCTCGTCGGCAGTGACGATCCACGGCCCGATGGTGGTGGCGAAGTCCTTGCCCTTGGACGGCCCCAGCTTCAAGGTCATCTCCTTGCCCTGCACGTCGCGCGCCGACCAGTCGTTCATCACGCAGTAGCCGCCGATCGCGTCCCGCGCCTGCTCGGGCGTGACGTCGTGGACGTCCCGGCAGATCACCGCCGCGATCTCGAGCTCGAAGTCGAACTGCGCGGTGTCCGGCGGCATCGGCACGTCGTCGTACGCACCCACCACGGCGTGGGGCGCCATGAAGAGGAAGACGGGCGCGTCGTACCACGCCGCCGGCGGCCCGGGATTGCCGTGACCACGCTCCATGCCGTCGACGTGCGCCTCGAAGGTCAGGAAGTCACGCATCGCCACCGGGTACACCGGGGGCAGCAGGACGACCTCGGCCGCCGACAGGCCGTCGCCCTGGGCCGCCTCGTCGGCGGCCCGCTCCCGCTCCGCCACCGGCGCCGTCAGCAGCGCGAGGAGATCGGTGCCGTCGGCGAACGGGTGCAGCCACCACCGGCTGCTGTCCCCGACCACGAGACCGACCCGGCGGGTGGCGGCCGGCTCGCCGATCCCGCGGAACGTCGCCAAGCGCATGTCCGCTCAGCCGATGGTCTCGTAGAACGCGCGCTGCCGATCCGCGAGCACCGGGATCGCCTGGCCGTGGCCGAACTGCGCGAAATGCTCCGACGCACCGTGCGCGGCGTAGGCCTGCTCGTCGTCGTAGATCTCGAACAGCCGGAAGACCTGCGGCTCGGCCGGGTCCTGGAACGCCTGGTAGCAGCGGTTCCCGGGCTCCGCGCGCGACGGCGGGGTCAGCTTCTCGATGGCGTCGCGGACGACGTCCTCCTTGCCGGGGTGCGCGGTCCAGGTTGCGCTGACGACGTAGGCCATGGGGTTCTCCTCGTGACGGGGGACGGGCGGTGGGGGTCGCGCTAGGCCTTGCCGCGCAGCTTGCGGCGGCCGAGCCAGGTCGACAGGCCGACGGCGACGAGCAGCGCGGCGCCGTTGAAGACGTTGGTCACCCAGCCGCTCGCGCCCATCAGGGTCAGGCCGCTGACCGTGATCGACACGAAGATCGCGCTGACGATCGTGCCGACGACGTTGAAGAAGCCCGGTGTGATGGCCGTGGCGCCAAGGAACACGGCAGCGAGGGCGGGAAACAGCAGCGAGCCCCCGTCGACCGCCGTGGCACTCCCCTGCCGGGCGAGCTCGACGATCCCGGCGAATCCGGAGATGGTCGAGGAGGCGACGAAGGCGAAGCGCACGTTGCGGTCGACGGGCATGCCGACGAGCCGGGCGCTCGTCACGTTCGAGCCGATGGCGTAGAGCGAGCGACCGTAGGGCGTGTGCCGGAAGAAGTACCAGACGACGGCCGCCACGATCAGCACCACGAAGAAGACGACCGGCAGCTGGATCCAACGCTGCGAGCCGAAAGAGATCAGCGACGACGAGCTGTCGAGGGTGAAGGTCGTTCCCGAGCAGTACCAGGTGGTGATGCCGGTGAGCAGGGTCGCCATGCCCAGCGTCGTCACGAAGGGACTCATCCGGAAGGTCGTGACCAGCAGCCCGTTGACGAGGCCGATCCCGATCGAGACCGCCATCGGGATCACGATCGCCAACCACAGCGGCAGGCCGGTCTTGGTCTGCAGACCGGCGCACAGGACCGAGGTCAGGATGGCGACCGAGCCGATGGAGAAGTCGAAGAAGCCGCTGACCAGCGGGAACAGCGCGGCCAGCGCGATCAGTGCCGTCACCGCGTTGTTGCCGAGGACGACGTTGGCGTTGTCCAGGGTCGGGAAGGCCTCGCTGGCCGGCGAGGTCACCGCGAAGAAGACGGCGACGGCCGCCGTGATCACGAGGAGCGCGTAGCGCTCCAGGAACTGGACGGCGGAACCGCCGTCGAGCCGGCGGCCGGGGGTCGACGTGCCCGCCGGCGGCTCCGGGGACGGGTCGGTCGACGCAGGTTTCGCGACCGCGTGCGAGGTGTCGGTCATGACAGGGCGCCTTCCGTGATCGTTCCCGCGCCGACGTCACCGGGGGCACTGGGGGCTTTGAGGACGAGGGCGGTGAGGTCGTCGACGTCGACGTCGCGCGCTGCGACCTCGTGGACGATCCGTCCTCCCCCGAGGACGACGACGCGGTCGCACAGCGCGTGCAGCTCGCCGATGTCGCTCGACGCGATGAGCACGCAGGCGCCGATCGTGGCGGCGGCGTCGCGGATCACCGCGTAGATGTCGGCCCGGGACATGACGTCGACGCCCTGGGTGGGTTCGTCGAGCAGGATCACCTGCGGGTCGCGTTGCAACCAGCGGGCCAGGACAACCTTCTGCTGGTTGCCGCCAGACATCGAGCTGAACAGCGCGTCCGGGCCGGCCACGTGCACGCCGAACTTCTCGATCAGCGCCCGCGCGTTGGCCCGCGACTCGCGCTTGCGCAGCAGGCCGCCGTGCCAGAGCCGGCCGAGGACGCTCATCGACAGGTTCTCGTCGGTGGTGAGGTCGGCGAAGGCCGCTTCGTGGGCGCGGTCCTCGGGCACGAGCGCCACCCCCGCCGCCATGGCCGCGCCGATGGACCTCGGCGCGTAGGGGCGGCCGTCGAGCAGCATCTGCCCGGAGTCGGGCGCGCGGTCGCCGAAGGCGACGGACAGCAGCGTGGAGCGGCCTGACCCGGCGAGCCCCGCGATGCCGACGATCTCGCCCCGATGCACGGCGAGGTCGACACCGGTCAGCGGTCCGGCCGCGATCTGCCGGAACTCCAGGACCGTGTCGTTGGTGGCGTGGCTGATGGAGCCGGTCGGCCGCAGCGCGGTGACGGACCGGCCCGCCATGATCGCCACGATCTCGTCCTCGGTCGGCTGCGCGTCGACCAGCTCGCCGACGACGGCGCCGTCGCGGAACACCGTGAAGTCCTGCGCCACCGAGAGCACCTCCTGCATGCGGTGGCTGACGACGACGAAGGTCTGGCCGAGATCGGCGCGACGGCGGACGTGGCCGAGCAGCTCCTCGGACTCCTTCTTGCCGAGCGAGGCGGTCGGTTCGTCGAGCACGACCACGCAGTCGCCGGCGGCGTCGTCCTGCAGGGCACGGGCGATCGCCACCAGCGTGCGATCGGCCGGGCGCAGCCGGTTCACCGGCGTGCGCGGCGTGCCGTGGATCCCGTAGGCGCGCATGAGCTCCGCCACCCGGGCCCGCAGCGTCTTCCAGTCGATGCGGCCGCCGGACGTCCGGGGGAAGCCCGCGTCGAACGCGAAGTTCTCCTCGACGCTCAGGTCGTCGAACAGGCCGAGGTCCTGGTGCACGAAGCGCAGGCCGGACCGCTCGGCCGTCGCCGGGGTGTAGCCGGCCAGGTCATAGCCCTGCCCACGGATCTCGAGCCGACCGGCGTCCGCCTGGTAGACGCCGGCGAGGATCTTGATCGTGGTGCTCTTGCCCGACCCGTTCCCGCCGAGCAGGGCGTGGATCGTGCCGTGGCGCACGACCAACGACGCGTTCCTGAGCACCTGGACCGCCCCGAAGCTCTTGTCGAGGCCCGTCACCCGGAGCGCGACGTCCGTCGCCGGGGCGGCGGCCGAGGGCTGCTCCCCGGCCGCCGCCTGCTGCGAGGTGGGAACCACGGTCAGCCCTTGCCCCACGACGTGAGGAAGGCCGACTTCCACTGCACGGTGCCCTGGTACGCGCCCGTCTTCGGCAGGTTGTGCGTCGCGTCGACGGCCTGGATCTGTTCGCCGATGTGGACCGGCTGCTGGCCTGCCAGCACGCGGATGGCCGTGTCGACCGACCCCCAGGCGCCCCACGCCTGAGCCTGCGGGGTGGCGCCGAGCTTCATGCCGTTCCTGGTGCCGCCGCGGACGAGGGCCAGCGTGGTGGCGTCGGACTGGCCGCCGACCACGACGGTCAGGTTCTTGCGTCCGGAGGACTGTATGGCCTGGTAGAGGCCGGCGTTGAGCCAGCCGCCCACCGGCACCTGCAGCACGTTGACGTCGGGGTGGGCCAGCAGCGCCGTCGTCACCTTCTGCACGAAGGAGCCGTCCGCGGTCTCCGGGTCGGTCACGTTGATGTTCGTCTCGATGCTGCCGCCGAGCTTGGTCATCTCGGTCTTGAAGCCGTCGGTGATCCACGGCCCCCACGAGTTGGTGGTCGCCGTCAGCGTGATCGCCTTGACCTTGCCGTTGTTCTGCCCGTAGGCCCAGTCGGCGCCGTACTTGCCGAAGGTGTTCCACTCCTGGATGCCGGTGTAGCCCTTGAGCCAGAGCCGCTCGGACTTCCACAGTCCCGGTCTGCAGTCGTCGGGCCCGCCGCCGCCGACGACGGTGATGCCGGCGTCCACGGCCTCCTTGAAGGCGGCCTGCGCGGCCTGGCAGTCGAAGCCGATCGGGACGATGACCTTCGCGCCGCCGGCGATCGCCTGCCGGATGGCCGCGGCGAAGCCGCTGGGGCTGAGCTTGCCGTCGGCCATGTGCGCCGACCAGCCGGCGGCCGTGGCGGCCTGCTGCATCGCGGCGGTCGGGGCCGAACAGCTGGAGACCGACTGGCCGCACGAGATCACGTAGAAGTTGACGCCGGCCTTCGGCGTGACGGACGGCAGGTTCGCGAGATCGGCGCCGACGCCCTTGTAGGCCTGGGCGAGCGCGGTCTTCGCGGCCGCGCTGACCTCGCCCGCCCCGCCGCCGGACGAGCCACTCGACGAACTCGAGCTGCTGCACGCCGTCAGCGCGAGCGCGAGCACGGCGCCGCCGGCGACGACCGCCCCCACCCGCCGACCGCGGCGGGGTCGACTCGACCGCGCGGATCGCCCGTCCGTGCTGGGTTGCTGGCTCATCTGTTGCTCCTTCGTCACCGGAGGGCACGCCCCGTCGCCGACGCCTGTGATTGGCGTCACCGCAGCGAGAGTGACTGAGCGCGATGCGAATGGGAACCAGCCGATGCCGATGCCAACCATTCGTGCGAGGGCCGCGGTCGGTGGCGCGGGCGATGGTTGCCATCACCGCGAGGGGGGTTCTCGCACCGGCGCGCCGGCGGTTTGCTGAGCCGCAACAGCGAAAGGGGGCCCCCGTGCCCGAATCCAGCACCCGACGGGTCCTCGTCGTCGGTGGCGGCATCACCGGCGGCGTGCTGTCGCTGTCCCTGGCGCAGCGGGGCGTCGCCGTCGTGCTCGTGGACCTGCGCCACACCCTGCGCGGGGTGGGGCACGGCATCACGCTGCAGGGCAACGCGCTCAAGGCCCTGCGCAGCGTCGGCGTCTACGACCGCCTCGCCGACGGCGCCTACCCGTTCGACAAGCTGCGGCTGCGCGCGGCCGACGGCGCGTTGATCGCCGAGATACCCACGCCGCCGATGGGCGGGCCCGGGCTGCCCGGGACGATGGGTGCCGTCCGCGGCGACATCGCCGACATCCTGGCCGACGAGATCGCCGCCGCCGGCGTCGACGTCCGGCTGGGCACCACGCTCACCGCCCTCGACGACCACGGCGACGCGGTGACGGTCACGCTCTCCGACGGCAGCACCGAGACGGTGGACCTCGTCGTCGGTGCCGACGGCATCCGCTCGAAGGTGCGCGCGATGATCGGCATCGAGACGCAGCCGCGGCCGGTCGGCATGGGCATCTGGCGCACCGTCGCGCAGCGGCCGCAGCAGATGGACTGCTCCGAGCTGTACTACGGCGGCCCCAAGTTCAAGGCGGGGTACACGCCCATCTCCGAGGACCTCTGCTACGCGTTCCTGTTGGAGGAGAACCTGGACCGCTCGTTCGTCGGCGAGGGTCCGCGCGGCGGGGAGCTGAAGGAGCGCGGGCAGGGCTACGGCGGCACGTGGGGCGAGGTCCGCGACAGCCTGGCCGACGACGCCGTCGTCAACTACCAGTGGATCGAGGCGATCTGCGTCGACGAGCCCTGGTTCCGCGGTCGGACGATCATCGTCGGCGACGCCGCGCATGCCTGCCCGCCGCTGATCGCGCAGGGCGCCGCGATGTGCGCCGAGGACGCGGTGATCCTGGCCGAGATGCTCACGTCAGGGGACCCGGTCGACGACGTGCTGCCGGCCTTCTGGGCACGCCGGTTCCCGCGGGTGAAGCTGGTGCTCGACAACTCGCTCAAGCTGGCCGAGTGGGAGATCCACCCCGGCGTCGACCCCGACGAGGATCCGGGGCGTCTCATGGGCGAGACGCTGACCGCGCTGGTGGAGCCCGCGTGACCTCGTACTCCTTCGACGGCGAGCTGATCCTGCGCGGCGAGCCCGGCTTCGACGACGCGCGGGTCGAGCGGATCTTCAACCGCCGCCTCCCGGACCGCACGCCGGCCGCGGTGCTGCGGGTGGGGAGCGAGCAGGACGTCGTCGCCGGTGTCCGGCTGGCCCGCGAGCGCGGCTGGCGGGTTGCGGTCCGCTCGGGCGGGCACAGCTGGGCGCACTGGTCGGTGCGCGAGGACGCGCTGGTGCTCGACCTGGGAGCGCTGCGAGAGCTCGGCTACGACGAGACCACCGGCATCGCCACCGCGTCGCCCGCGGTCCAGGGCGGCGCCGAGCTCGCCCCCTTCCTCGCCGCGCGCGGCCGGATGTTCCCCGGCGGGCACTGCCCCACCGTGGGCATCGGCGGCTTCCTGCTGCAGGGCGGGCAGGGCTGGAACGCCCGCGGGTGGGGCTGGGCGGCCGAGTGGGTCGAGGCGATCGACGTCGTCACCGCCGAC
This sequence comes from Jatrophihabitans endophyticus, assembly GCF_900129455.1. Lineage (NCBI taxonomy): Bacteria > Bacillati > Actinomycetota > Actinomycetes > Jatrophihabitantales > Jatrophihabitantaceae > Jatrophihabitans > Jatrophihabitans endophyticus. The sequence continues at coordinate 258,129 of NZ_FQVU01000005.1, read as the reverse complement.
GGCGAGCTCGTCCACGCCGACGCCGAGCACCACGACGACCTGTTCTGGGCCGCCCGCGGCTCGGGGCCCGGCTTCTTCGGCGTCGTCACCCGCTTCCACCTGCGCACCCGCCCGCACCCGCGCCACCTCGCGCACACCGTGCAGGTCTTCGCGCTCGACGAGTACGACGAGGTGATGACGTGGCTGCAGCAGATCCACGGCACCGTCGCCGACACCGTCGAGATCGTGGCGGTCACCAAGACCGACCCGACCATCTCGCCGGACCCGATCCTGATCGTCACCGGTCTGGCGCTGGTCGACGACGCCGAGGAGGCCGACCGCGCCCTCGCCCCGTACCGCACCAACCCGGCCCTCGGACGCGCGCTGCTGCACGTCGACGCCGAACCCACCACCTTCGACAAGGAACGGGCCACCCAGCTCGAGGACAACCCGGAGGGTCATCGGTGGGTCGTCGACAACGCCTGGCTCGCCGGGACGCCAGACGAGGTCGTCCCCGCCGCCCGGCGGGTCTACACGACGCTGCCCAACGACGCGGCGTTCACGATCTGGTTCAGCATGGCGCCGCTGCGCGAGCTGCCGGACATGGCGTTCTCCGTGCAGTCGGAGATCTACCTGGCCAGCTACGTCCTGTGGACCGACCCGGCCGAGGACGCGCAGCACCGCGCCTGGCTCGACCGGGCGATGGCCGATCTGGAACCCGTCACCGTCGGCCAGTACCTCGGCGACGGCGACCTCGCCCACCGGCAGCTGCGCTTCCTGTCCGACGACGCGTGGGAGCGGCTGGCGAAGATCCGCGCCGAGCGCGATCCCGACGCGCTGTTCGTCGGCTACCTCGCCGGCCCGACGGGCGCGACCAACGCCAACCACTGGCACTGACGCCCTCGGACGCTAGACCGTCGACAGCTCGGCGCAGGCGGCCTCCAGCCGACCGAAGATCCAGCGGTACGCCGGGTCGGCGAGGCGGTGCTCGGCGTACCAGTAGCCCTCGGCGAGCAGCACCTCGCCGAAGGGCGGCTCGACCATGACCAGCGGGCCGTCGCGCCGGGCGTGCAGCCGCGCGAGCTTCTCCGGCACCACCGCGAACATGTCGGTGCCCTCGATGACGAAGGGCAGCGGCAGGAAGCCGAATACGGTGAGCACCGGGCGCCGGTCGATGCGCAGCTCACCGAAGATCCGGTCGACGGGCGTGAGCACGCCGGCGCCGAAGTTGCCCGCGGCGTAGGGCAACGCCTTCAGGTCCTCGAGCGTCAGCGCACCGTCGACGAGACGCGAGTTGCGCCGGTCGGCGAGCACCACCATGCGATCGGTCCACAGCGGTCGGGACGCCCCCTGGAAGCCGAACCCCATCGGCGCCAGCACGGCGTCGTGGTCGACCAGGAGCCGTTCGGACTCGTGCGCGCCGGCGCTCAGGTTGCCGATCACGAGCCGGACGTTGGGCGCGTCCGCCTCGACCATGCGCACCAACGGCTCGTGGATCACCGCGATCGCGTAGTCGCTCATCACCAGCCGGAACGTGCGGTTGGCCGTGCTCGGGTCGAACTCGTCCTCGAGGTCGAGCGCGAGCGCGACCAAGCGGACGGCCTGCTGCGTCTCGGTGAGCAGGTCGCGCGCGAACGGCGTCAGCTCGTACTCGCGGCCGGCGCGGACGAGGAGCTCGTCGTCGAAGCGCCGCCGTAGTCGGGCGAGGGTCGCACTCATCGCGGGCTGGCTCAGGTTCAACCGCTGGCCGGCGCGCGTCACGTTGCCTTCCTCAAGCAACGCCTTGAGCGGCAGCAGCAGGTTGAGGTCGGTTCCGCCCAGGGCCATCCCTGCCTCCGCTCGCCACGTCGTCGCGCGCACTTCCGGCGCATGACCACGGAGCCTAGAGTCGTATGGCCATGGTCACACAGGAGCACGTGTCGCGTGAGCCGTTGCGCGAGGTGGACGCCAACCTGTTGTTCGCCCTGCACGCGCTCATCGAGGAACGCAACCTGACCCGCGCCGGCGAGCGGTTGCTGATGAGCCAGCCGGCGATGAGCGGCGCGCTCGCGCGGCTGCGCAAGCACTTCGACGACGAGCTGCTGGTGCGCGCGTCCCACGGCTTCGAGCTCACCGCCCTCGCCCAGCGCCTGCGCCCGGCGGTGACCGACGCGTTGGGGGCGGCCGAGGGGCTGCTCGGTCACGAGCGGGCGTTCTCGCCGGCGACCAGCGCGAAGCGCTTCGCGGTGAGCATGTCCGAGTACGCGATGACGGTGCTCGCGGAGCCGCTCACCCGATTGCTGACCGAGCAGGCGCCCGAGTGCTCCGTCACCCTCGACCCGCTCGACATGGACCGCGACCAGCTCGACACCCAGTTGATGCGCCGCGACCTCATCGTCGCGCCGATCTACTTCGAGTTCCCGGGCCGGTCGCAGCCGGTCTCCACCGACACCCTCGTCTGTCTCGTGGACCGTGACCATCCCCGGCTGCGCGACGGCGCGCTCGCCCTCGACGACCTGCACGAGATGCAGCACGCCGTCGCCGAGTTCCCGGCGGCCGGCCCGGTCCGCCGGCCGCTGGAGGTGGAGCTCGAGAAGCACGGTCTCGCCGACCGCAGCGTCCTCGTGCGGGTGCGCAGCCTGCTCACGCTGCCGTTCGCCGTCGCCGGCACCGACATGTGCTGCTTCGTGCCGTCGCGGCTCGCCCGTCGGTGCGCCGACCTGCTCGGGCTCACGATCGCGCGCACCCCGCTCGGCGCCGTCGACATCACCGAGGCCGCGCACTGGCATCCCCGGCGCGAGAACGACCCGTCGGTCGTGTGGTTGCGTCGACTGCTCTACGACGTGGCGGTCACCGTGGAGGACGAACGGCCCTGACCGGTGCCCGTCGATGCCAGCGATCGGTGCTGACGATGACGCCGCCCATTGCCTCGCCCGCCGCGTTCCGGCTGACTGGGTCCACGCTCCGGCGCGAGAGGGGGACGACGGTGACCTGGGACGACGGTTCGCCGCACCTGCGAGAGCTGGCGCCGGGCGTCCTGGGCTACCTGCAGCCCACGGGCGGCTGGATGGTCAACAACTGCGGCGTCGTCACCGACGCGGCCGGTGACGTCCTGCTCATCGACACGACCTCGACGGAGAAGCGCACCCGAGCCCTGCTCGCGGCGACGGCCGGCGTCGCCACCCGCCCGCCGCGATTCGCGGTGAACACCCATCACCACCCGGACCACACCTACGGCAACGGGTGCCTGCCGGCGACCACCGTCGTCGTCGGTCACCGACTCGCGCGCGACGGCGTGCTGCGGGCGGGGCTGGCGGCCACGGCGGAGATCGCCGCCGACTACGGCGAGCTCACCGTGCGAGCCCCGGAGCTGACGTTCACCGACGGGCTGACCCTGCACCTGGCCGACTTCGCCGTCGACCTGATCACGATGGGCCCGGCACACACGCCCGGCGACGTCGCGGTGTGGCTGCCGTCCCAGCGCGTCCTGTTCGCCGGCGACCTCGTCACCAGCGGCAGCCATCCGATGTTCCTGGAGGGATCGATGCACGGTTTCCGCACCGCCCTGACCCGGCTGCGCGCGCTCGACCCGGTCGCCCTGCTGCCGGGCCACGGCCCCGCCTGCGTCGGCGACGACGTCGCCCGCGTGCTCGATGAGCTGATCGCCTACGTCGACTGGACCGCGGAGCTCGCCACGTCGTCGCGCGCCGACGGCTTGACACCGCTCGAGGCGGCCCGCCGGGTGGCCGGGGACGACCCGTACCGCGACTGGTCCGAGGGCGAGCGCGTCGTGGGCAACCTGACCCGCGCGTACGTCGAGCTGACCGACTACCGACCGGACGTGCCCCTGACCGTGCCGGGTCTCATGGCCGCGATGGTCGAGCTCAACGGCGGCCCGATCGCGAGCCACGCGTGAGCGCCGACCAGCGTCCTCGTCGCGTCGTCACCGGCCACACCCCGGAGGGGGTCTCGGTGGTGGTGTCCGACGGCCCGGTCCCGGTCAGCCGCGAGCTGCCCGGCGACGGCGTGCACTTCCACGAGATCTGGAACACCGAGGGTGCGCCCGCGCCGATCACCGCCGTCGAGGACGAGCCGACGCAGCGCACGCTCGCCGTGCCGCCGCCGCGGCACGGCACGAAGATCCGCGTCAACGAGTTCGCCCCCGGCTGCCTGGACGAGCGTGGGCTGCAGTCGCCGGTCCACCGCACCGCGTCCGTCGACTACGGGATCGTGCTCGAGGGCGAGATCACGCTGGTCCTCGACGACTCGGAGGTGACGTTGCGGGCCGGTGACATCGTCGTGCAGCGGGGCACCGACCACGCCTGGGCCAACCGCGGCGACACGGTCGCGAGGGTGGTCTTCGTGCTCGTCGACGGCGCCTTCGCCGAGGACCTCGCCGCGTCACTGCCCGGCGGCCTCGAGGGCCTCATGCGCCACGGGCCGCGCGACTGAACCGTCGCGACGGCGCGGTCAGCTGCTCTCGCGCACGATCAGCCGGTGCGCCGCGACGACGTCGGTCGGATCGCCGGGCGCCCCGGTGACGCGGCGCAGCAACGTGTCGACCGCGACCTCGGCGATGCGCGCCTTGTCCGGAGCGACGGTGCTGAGACGCGGGACGGAGAAGCGGCCGTCCTCGATGTCGTCGATGCCGATCACCGCGACGTCGCCGGGCACCGAGCGGCCGCGATCGGCCAGCGCCCGCAGCACCCCGAGCGCGAGCTCGTCGGTGAAGCAGACGACGCCGTCGACGTCCGGCGCCCGCGCGAGCAGGTCCGCCGTCGCGGTCGCACCGTCGTCGCGGTGCAGGGTGCGCGTGGCGATCTCACGGGCCGGGTCGGGTGCGACGCCCGCGGCGGCCAGCGCCTCGTGCACACCTCGCAGCCGCTGCACCGCGGTCGCGTTGGCCAGGTGCGGCTGCAGGCCGATCACGCCGAGCCGGCGACGCCCGGTCGCGAGCAGGTGCGCCGTCGCGTCACGGGCGGCGGCCACGTTGTCGATCGCCACACGGTCGACGGTCGCGGCCGCGCGCTCGCCCAGGATCACGACCGGCAGGTCACCGGCCGCGCCGGCGATGTCGTCGGGCGAGAGGCTCCACGGGCTGACGACGAGGCCGTCGACCATGCTCGTCCCGACCCGCCCGAGCAGCGCGCCCTCACGCGCGGCGTCCCCACCCGTCTCGTCCACGAGCACCGTCCACCCGCGCCCGGCGGCGTGGCGCACGACGAGCGCGGCGACCTCGGCGAAGTACGGCGACACGAGCTCGGGCAGCACCAGGCCGAGCAGGCCGGTACGACCTCGGCGCAGCTGCCGGGCGGCCAGGTTCGGGCGGTAGCCCAACTCGTCGATGGCCCGCTGGACCGCGGCCCGGGTGGTCGGCGCGACGTGGACGTAGTCGTTGACGACGTTGGAGACGGTCCGCACCGAGACGCCGGCCCGCTCGGCCACCGCGCGCAGGGTGGCCGGACGGGCGGGGGCGGACATCGAGACCAGTATGCCGTCCTCCTTGCCGATCGTGTTGCAACGTTGCAATATAAAGGGACGCGACCGACAGGAGACGCCATGCCCGCCCCCACCGCCCCGGCCACCACCGACGTCGCCGGCGACGCCACCGAGGATGTCGCGACCCTGCTGCGCGACGGCATCGTCGGCGCCAGGGGCGCCCTGCCGGTGGCCCTCGTCGACGGGCTGCGCGACGACGTCGAGGCCGCGTTCGCCGACGCCCGGTCACGTCCGGGCGGCACCATCGGCCGGGGCCCGAAGCGGTGGTACAGCGAGCTGCACCCCGAGGCGCTCGGCGGCTTCGCCGAGCTGGCCGGCCACCCGTGGGTGCAGGCGATCAGCGACGCCGTCCTCGGCCCGGACTGGACGATCGTCGAGATCGGCTACGACATCCCGTTCGAGGGCGCGCAGAACCAGCCGTGGCACCGCGACTTCCGCGCCCCCGAGGCGACCGTGCGCGACCGGCGACTGACGTCGCTCGCCTTCAACGTCACCCTCGTGGACACCGAGGCGGACATGGGGCCGTTCGAGATCGCCCTCGGCACGCAGTACGACGACGGCGCCGACTTCGACCACGAGATGTTCCCGCCGAAGGAGAACGCCCCGCGCTACCTCGAGCGCGCCGTGCGCAAGTACCCGTCGCGCGGCGACATCTCCGCCCGCTCCGCGCTCACCCTGCACCGCGGGACGGCCAACCACTCGACGAAGTCCCGGCCGGTGCTGGTGCTGGGCATCGACGGCCCCGAGGCCGACAACGCCGCCCACCACGACCTCGCCGTGACCCGGGACTACTACGCGGCGCTGCCCGAGCACGTCCGGCGGCACCTCGCCTGCCCGATCGTCGACGAGCTGCAGCCCATCGTGCAGAAGCACGACATCGAGGGGCTCGTCATGGGCGAGACCGAGGACTGATCCCGCTCACCCCGCATCCGGCGCGACCCCGCGCTGGATCATGGCGAGCAGCTGCTCGTACGCCCGATCGGCCTGCATGGCGTCGCCGACGTTGCCGGTGAGCTCGAGGCCGATGCCGCCGTGCACGGCCGACCAGATCTGCAGGGCGAGCCCGCCCGGGTCGCCCGGCCGCACCACCCCGACGCGCTGTGACTCGACGACGACGTCGACGAGCGCCTGGAATGCGGGCGCCGCGTGCGGCAGCAGCGCGTCGAGGTCGAGCGACTCGGGCCGGGCGGTGCTGAACATCAGCGCGTAGGTCGTCGGCCCGGCGAGGGCGAAGCGGCGATAACCCCGGCCGGACTCGAGCAACGCCTGCGTCGCCGGCACCGAGCGCGGCGGCGTCACCGCGTCGCGCAGCGCGTCGAAACCGCGCTGCAGTACGGCGAGCAGCAGGCCCGCCTTGCCGTCGAGGTGGTTGTAGACGCCCATGGGCGCGACCTTCGCCTCGCCCGCGACCGCCCGCACCGTCAAGCCCGCGACGCCGTCACGCTCCAGCACGGTGACCGCGGCGTCGACCAGCGCGCGCCGGACGTCGCCCGACGGTGTGCGGCGACTGGTCATCGCCCGATCCAAGCACTTGACATCCAGCCGCCTTAGTAGCACGTTGTTCTACAACAGTAGAGCTTCGTACTACAGGAGTCGTCATGAGGACCTCGTCGCGCTGGGTCGCCCTGGTGGTGCTGTGCGTTGCCGAACTGCTGGTGAGCATCGACAACACCATCGTCAACGTCGCACTGCCGAGCCTGGCCCGGCAGCTGTCGGCGTCGACCTCGGGGCTGCAGTGGATCGTCGACGCCTACACGCTGGTGTTCACCGGGCTGCTGCTCGTCGGTGGACATCTCGGCGACCGGCTCGGCCGCCGCCGCGCGCTGCTCGTCGGGCTGGTCGGGTTCGGTGCCGTCTCCGTCGGGGCCGCCACCACCGACTCGCTGGCCGGGCTCGTCTCGGCCCGTGCGGTCATGGGCGCGTTCGCGGCGCTGATCTTCCCGGCCACGCTGGCGATCGTCACGAACATCTTCACCGAGACGAGGGAACGGGTCGCCGCCGTCGGCATCTGGAGCGCGGTGGCCGGCGTCGCCGTCGCCGTCGGCCCGGTCAGCGGCGGCTGGCTGCTGGAGCACTTCAGCTGGCACTCGGTCTTCTGGGTGAACGTCCCGCTCGCGGCGGTCGCCGTCCTCGCGACGGTGCGCTGGGTGCCCGAGTCGCGCGCCCCGCACGCCGGCGGCTTCGACCTGGGCGGCGTCGTGCTGTCCGTGGCAGGTCTGACCACGCTGGTGTGGACGGTGATCGAGGGACCCCACCACGGCTGGACGTCCGGAGCGAGCCTGGCCGGCTTCACCGCCGCCGCCGCGTTGCTGGCCCTCTTCATGGTCCACGAGCGCCGCGTCGTCGCGCCGGTGCTCGACGTCACGCTCTTCGCGAACCGCCGGTTCAGCGCCGCCGCCGGCGCCATCTCGGTCGCGTTCTTCGGACTCTTCGGCTTCATCTTCCTGGTCACCCAGTACTTCCAGGCGGTCAAGGGCTACGGGACGCTGGCGGCGGGGGTGCGCACGCTGCCGTTCGCGATCGTCATCGGCGCGCTGTCGCCCGTCGCGCTGCAGGTCGCCCAGCGCATCGGCACGACGGTCGTCGTGACCGGCGGCCTGGTGCTGATGTCGGGTGGTTTCGCACTGGCCAGCACGGCGCAGGCCGACTCGCCGTTCTTCGGTCGCATCATCGCCTCGATGGTGCTCATGGCGGCCGGGCTGGCGCTGGTGAGCGGGCCGGCCACCGAGGCCATCATGGGTGCCCTGCCGCTGCACCAGGCCGGCGCCGGCTCGGCCGTCAACGACACCACCCGCGAGCTGGGCGGCACGCTGGGCGTCGCCGTGCTCGGCTCGGTGCTCGCGTCGTTGTACGCGAGCCGGGTGTCCGACACCGCCGCGGCGCTGCCCTCGGGCGTCCGCGACACGGTGCGCTCCTCGGTCGTCGGCGGGCTGGACGCCGCCGCCGCGCGGCGTGACGCCGGGCTGGCCGACGCGGTCCGGCAGGCGTTCCTCGCCGGGATGCACGACGCGTCGCTGGTCGCGGCCGGCGCCACGCTGGTCGGCGCGGCGATCGTCGCGGTGGCCCTGCCCGCCCGCGCCCGTCCGGCGCAGGACGCCCCGCCGGTTCCGCTCGCCGTCTGACCCGGCCGGCCGACAGCTCAGCCGAGGAACTCGCGCAGCGCCCGGGCGGTCTCGTCCGGGCGCTCCTCGGGCAGGAAGTGCCCGCGGTCGAGGGCGGCGGCGGCGACGTCGTCGGCGTACCGCCGCCAGATCGCCGCGACGTCGTACCTCGCGCCGACGAAACCCCGCACGACGTGTCGCTCACAGCGCCACTATCGCGTGCCACCCGCCGGGTACACCGTTCCACGAACCCGAGACTCCCGCCGGAAAGGCAGATCACGATGACGACCACGATGTCCCGCCGCCACCGCGTGGTGGTGATCGGATCGGGCTTCGGCGGCCTGTTCGCGGCCAAGCGCCTCCGACGTGCCAACGTCGACGTCACGCTCATCAGCAGGACGACGCACCACCTGTTCCAGCCGCTGCTCTACCAGGTGGCCACCGGCATCCTGTCCGAGGGCGAGATCGCGCCGTCCACCCGCGAGATCCTCAAGCGTCAGGAGAACGTGCAGACGCTGCTCGGCGACGTGTCGGCCATCGACGTCAACGCCCGCACGGTGACCTCCGAGGCCGGCGGCGTGCGAACCGTCACCGCCTACGACTCGCTCATCGTGGCCGCGGGCGCCACCACCAGCTACTTCGGCAACGACGACTTCGCGACCTACGCCCCCGGCCTCAAGTCGATCGACGACGCGCTCGAGCTGCGCGGCCGCATCCTGTCCGCGTTCGAGTTCGCCGAGCTGGAGCAGGACGAGCGGATCCGCGACGAGTGGCAGACCTTCGTCGTGGTCGGGGCCGGCGCGACGGGCGTCGAGATGGCCGGTCAGATCAGCGAGCTCTCGCACCGCACGCTGCGCAACGACTTCCGCGCCATCGACCCGCGCCGCTCGCGCATCGTCCTCGTCGACGCCCTCGACGACGTGCTGGGCAGCTTCGGCAGCAAGCTGTCCAACAGCGCCGCGCACCAGCTGGAGAAGCTGGGCGTCGACGTGTGGCTCAGCGAGAAGGTCGTCGAGGTCGACGAACGCGGCATCACCGTCGAGGACAAGTCCGGCCTACGCACGCGCATCCAGTCCCGCACCGTCGTGTGGGCGGCGGGGGTCAAGGGCTCCGACCTCGCGAACAGCCTCGCCGCGCAGACCGGTGCCGAGCTGGACCGCGGCAACCGCATCAAGGTGCAGGGCGACTGCACCCTGCCCGGCCACCCCGAGGTCTACGTCATCGGCGACATGATGTCGCTCAAGGGCTACCCCGGCGTCGCGCAGGTCGCCATGCAGCAGGGCAAGTACGCCGCCGACCAGATCAAGCGCCACATCGGCGGCAAGGCCCGCGCCGAGGACTTCCACTACTTCGACAAGGGCAGCATGGCGACGATCAGCCGGTTCAAGGCGGTCGCCAGCATCGGCGACCGGCTGCGCTTCGGCGGCGTGATCGCCTGGTTCCTCTGGCTCGTCATCCACGTGCTCTACCTCGTCGGCTTCAAGAACCGGGTGACGACCGTGCTGCACTGGGCGGTCAGCTTCCTCGGCCGCGGTCGCAGCCAGCGCACGACGACGAACCAGCAGCTGGTCGGCCGCAACGCCGTCCGGGCCGCGCAGCTGCCCGACAACGCCGACCCCGCGCTGGCCGAGCGTGACGAGCGAACCGAACGCGACCAGGCTGCCGACCGTCCGCAGCCGGCCGCGAAGGGCTGACGTGCGCGCCTTCGCCTGCCCCACCTGTCGCAGCCTGGTCTTCTTCGACAACGACGTCTGCCTGACCTGCGACACCGTGCTCGCCTACGACCGACCGTCCCAGCAGCTGGTCGCCCTCGACGGCCGCGACCGGTGTCGCAACGCCGTGCTCGCCCACTGCAATTGGCTGCCCGAGCACGACGGGTACTGCGGCTCGTGCCGGCTCACCCGGACCCGCCCGAACGACAACGACCCGGCGGGCCTCGCCGCGTTCGCCGTCACCGAGGCCGCCAAGCGCATGCTTGTCTTCCAGCTCGACCACCTGGGACTGCCCACGACACCACGGTCGGAGGATCCGGAGGGTGGCCTCGCGTTCGACCTGCTGTCGAGCGCGAACGAGCACGTCATCACCGGGCACGCGTCCGGCATCGTGACCATCGACCTCGCCGAGGGCGACGACGCGCACCGCGAGGCCATGCGCGTCGACCTCGCCGAGCCGTACCGCACGATGCTCGGGCACCTGCGCCACGAGATCGGGCACTGGTACTGGGAGGTCCTGATCGACGGCACGCCCTACCTCGACCGGTTCCGGGACCTGTTCGGCGACGAGCGCGCCGACTACGCCCAGGCCCTCGAGGAGCACTACGGCAAGGGCACGAGCACCACGGACTGGAAGGACACCCACGTCAGCCATTACGCGGCGGCGCACCCGTGGGAGGACTGGGCCGAGACCTTCGCGCACTACCTGCACATCCGCGACACCACCCAGACCGCGGCCGAGTGGGGCGTGCACACCGACGGGCCCGACCTCGACCTGTCGGTGGCCTGGGACGCGACGCTCGACGTCGACCCGGTGGAGGACCCGCACTCCTTCGACGAGCTCGCGCGGTCGTGGACGGCCCTGCAGCTCGTCCTCAACGCGTTGAACCGCAGCATGGGCAAGGACGACCTGTACCCGTTCGTGCTCACGCCGCCGGTGCTGGAGAAGCTGCGCTTCGCGCACAACGTGATCACGTCGCAGCGCCCGGTCGCGGCCTGATCCGGCGCCGACGAGGCCCGTCGACGATGACGGGCCCGCATCGGCGACACTGCCGATGCGGGCCCGGGAAACGGACATCGTCCGCGTTTCCACAATGTAACGGCTGTCACAGGCAGGGGCAAGGCCTACCCGCCCGTAGGGTGACGAGCATGTCCGTCACCGGCCGCACGGTCCGCCGATGAGCCGCGCGCTGCGCCCGCTCCTGCCCGTCGTCGACACCCTGCTCGACCGCGCCGTCGTGCCCGGCTACTCCAAGCTCGGGTATGCGCTGCGGCGGTCGTGGTGGGACGCCGACCTGCCGGCGGACGCGCTGCTCGGGCACTGCGTCGTCGTCACCGGCGCGAACTCCGGGCTGGGCCGGGCGACCGCGGCCGGGGCGGCGCGGCTGGGCGCGACCGTCCGGATGCTGTGTCGTGATCTCGGGCGCGGGCAGCGGGCGCGCGAAGAGATCCTGGCCGACTGCCCCGACGCGACCGTCGTGGTCGACGAGTGCGATCTCAGCTCGCTGAAGTCGGTGCGCGCCGCGGCGGCCCGGTTGCGCGACGAGCTGCCCTCGCTGCGCGGGCTCGTCCACAACGCGGGCGTGATGCCGCCCGAGCGCACCGAGACCGACGACGGCCACGAGCTCACGGTGGCGACGCACGTCCTCGGCCCGCACCTGCTCACCGCCGAGCTGCAGCCGCTGCTCGCCGCCGACTCCGACGCTCGCGTCGTCTTCGTGTCCTCCGGCGGCATGTACACGTCGCGGTTGCGTACCGACGACCCCGAGTTCCACGAGGGCACGTACGGCGGCGCCGCGGCGTACGCCCGGACGAAGCGGATGCAGGTCGTGCTCGCCCAGCTGTGGGCGCAGCGACTGCCCGGGGTCGGCGTGCACGCCATGCATCCGGGGTGGGCCGGCACGCCGGGGATCACCGACTCGCTGCCGCGGTTCGCCCGCCTCGTGGGGCCGATCCTGCGCTCGGCCGAGCAGGGCGCCGACACCGCGGTGTGGCTGCTCGGTGCCCCCGCCGCGGGACGGACGTCCGGGCTCTTCTGGCACGACCGGCGGCCCCGCCCCACGTCCTACCTGCCGTTCACCCGGTCCACTCCGCAGGAGGCGGAACGGCTCTGGGACTACTGCGCGGTCGCGACCCGGGGCTGAGCGGGCAGGGCTCGGCCCCATCCCCGCGCGGGCGCGGGCTTGGCCCCATCCCCGCGCGGTCAGTTGATCTCCATTGCCGCGCTGGCATGGGGCCAACCGCGGCGCCAGCCGCGCGGGCATGGGGCCAACATGGCGCCTGTGGACAACGCCGCGGACGCGGTCGCGTCCTGTGTCACCGTGCCTGCGTGCGTCCGCCTCCCGCCGTCAGCCTCGCCCAACACGGCGTGTTCACCAGCGCGCAGGCCCTGGCCGACGGGTGGACGTCCCATGCCCTGCGGCACGCCGTCGCATGCGGTGCGCTCCGCCGCATCCGCGCCGGCGTCTACGCGACCCCGCCCGTGCCCGGTGACCCGCATCACGTCGCTGTAGCGAACCTGCGGCAGGCGGCCACGGCGTTCGCGCTCACCAATCCGGCGGTGCCCGTCAGCCACACCGCCGCCGGCGCGCTCCTCGGCGTGGAGCTGCTGGACGTGCCCGTCCACGTCTGCGCGTCGTTCCGGCGAGGAGGGCGAGGCCCGATGTCCGGTGTGCACCGACATCGCGGCCGCCTCGGGCCGTGGGACGTCGGTCGCTGCGGTCGTGTGGCGCTGACGAGCGCCGCCCGCACCGTGCTCGACATCGGACACGAACACGGCGCCGACGCCGCCATCACCGCGGCCGATTCGGCGCTGCGGCTCGGTGCCACCGACCGCGCCCGGCTCGACGCGGTCGTCCTGGCCACCGCGGCCTGGCCGGGAATCGCGGCGACGCACGAGGCCCTCGCGCTGGCCGACGCTTCCGCCGAGTCGGCGCTGGAGTCGATCAGCCGGCTGCGGATGGCCCGCGCCGGGCTACCGATCCCGCAGGCGCAGGCCACCGTCCTCGACCGCCGCGGCGCGTTCGTCGGCCGGGTCGACTTCTACTGGGACGAGTTCGGTGTCGTCGGCGAGGCCGACGGGCTGCGCAAGTACAGCAGTCCGGCCGCGCTGTACGACGAGAAGCGTCGCCAGGAACGACTCGAGCAGGCTGGGCTGATCGTCGTGCGCTGGGGTTGGGGCGACCTGGCCACCTTCGACGTCGTCGCGCGACGGCTGCGGGCCGCGTTCGCACGCGGGTCGCGACCCGATCGCGCGGTGCGGCGCTGGCGGGTCCGCGCCTGGCCCCATGCGGGGGCGGTCAGTTGATCTCCGTGGCCGCGCCGGCATGGGGCCAACCGCGGCGCCAGCCGCGAGGGCATGGGGCCAACCGCGGCACCAGCCGCCCGGTCAGCCGGCGCGGGACGCGTGGACGGCGGCGCCGACGAGCGCGGAGTGGTCGGAGTCGACGACGACGCGGACGGGCGGCAGCGCCCCCGCCCCGGCACGGAACGGCGGCTCCAGCACGTCCCAGGACGCCGCGATGGAGCCGCCGACGACGAAGAGGTCGGCACCGAAGGCGGCGAGCCGCGGCCCCAGCACCGACCCGAGCACGGTGTAGGAACGCGCGACGACGTCACGGGCGGTCGCGTCGCCGTCGCGCGCCAGCGCGGTGATCTCTCGGACGTCGGCCGCCGGGTCACCGCCCGCCGCGGTGAAGGCCCGCCGCAGTGCCCGTCGTGACACGACGTCCTCGAGCGGCGCCCCGTCGACGGTGACGGTGTGGATGCGCCCGCCGCGAGGGTCACCGGGGTCGGCCACGACGCCGCCGACCAGCCAGCCCGATCCGATGCCGGTGCCCAGCGTCATGCCGACGCACCGCCCCGCGCCCCGGGCAACGCCGGCCGCCCACTCCCCCAGCACGAAGGCGTCGGCGTCGTTGAGGAACACGACGTCGGCCCGCAGCCGCGCACGCAGCGCAGCACCGACGTCGACGCCGTCCAACGCGGCGAACTTGGCGACGCCGGCGAAGTTGCCGATGCCGGCGGCGTAGTCGAACGGGTCGGGCATCGCGACGCCCCACACGCCGGCCGGCGGGGCGTCGACCGAGCCGGCCGCGGCGACGAACGAGTCGAGCAGCACGTGCTCGGGCGCGTCGGCGTCGACGTCGGCGCGCGCGGTCCGCACGACGCGCCAGGTGGCCGGGTCGACGACCGCGGCGCTGACGTGGGTCCCGCCGACCTCGAGTACTCCGATCACGGCCGGAAGGTTACTGAGCCGTATCGCCGGGCTAGACGCGGTACTCCTTGAGCAGGCCGCGGCTGATGATCGTCTTCTGGATCTCCGACGTGCCCTCGCCGATGAGCAGGAACGGCGCCTCGCGCATGAGCCGCTCGATCTCGTACTCCTTGGAGTAGCCGTACCCGCCGTGGATGCGGAACGACTCCTGGGTGACCTCGGCGCAGTACTCGGACGCGATGAGCTTGGCCATGCCGGCCTCGACGTCGTTGCGGGTGCCGGCGTCCTTGAGCCGGGCGGCGTTGACCATCATCAGGTGCGCGGCCTCGACCTTGGTCGCCATCTCCGCCAGCTTGAACGCGATGGCCTGGTGCTCGGAGATCGCCTTGCCGAAGGTCTTGCGCTGCTGGGCGTAGGCGACCGCGAGCTCGAACGCGCGGATCGAGATGCCGCAGGCCCGGGCGGCGACGTTGACCCGGCCGACCTCGACGCCGTCCATCATCTGGGCGAAGCCGCGACCGCGAGCGTCCGCGCCGCCGAGGATCGCGTCGGCCCCCACCCGGACCCCGTCGAGGATCATCTCGGTGGTCTCGACGCCCTTGTAGCCCATCTTGTCGATCTTGCCGGGGATGGTCAGGCCGGGCCGGGTCTCGCCGAAGCCGGGCTCCTTCTCGATCAGGAACGTCGTCATGTTCCGGTAGACCGAGTCGGCGCCCTGGTCGTCCTTGACGAGGGTGGCAACGACGCCCGCGCGCGCCCCGTTCGTCAGCCACATCTTCGAGCCGTTGACGACGAACTCGTCGCCCTCGACGACGGCGCGGCTCTTGATGGCCGAGACGTCGGAGCCGAGGTCGGGCTCGCTCATCGAGAACGCGCCGCGCACCTCACCGGTCGCCATCTTGGGCAGCAGCCGCTGCTTCTGCTCGGGGGTGCCGTGCTGCGCGACCATGTACGCGACGATGAAGTGGGTGTTGATGACACCCGAGACCGACATCCAGCCGCGGGCGATCTGCTCGACGACGAGCGCGTAGGTCAAGAGCGACTCGCCGAGGCCGCCGTACTCCTCGTCGATCATGAGGCCGAACAGCCCCATCTCCTTCATGCCCTCGACGATGGCCTCGGGGAACTCGTCCTTGTGCTCGAGCTCGTTGGCGTAGGGCAGGATCTCCTTGTCGACGAACGTCCTCACCGCCGACAGGATCTCGGTCTGGACGTCGGTGAGTCCGGCGGTCTGGGCAAGGCGAGCCATGCGAGTCCTCCTGGTCGGTTGGCCCGAGTATCGCGCACCCGGCCGTCCCCTCCACCCGATCGCGGGCGTCGGTGACGCACCTCGCACGGGCCCGACGGCCGCGGACCGGGCAAAGGTCCCCATCGCCAACGGGACGGGCGGTCGGTAGACACCCGGGCATGAGACGACCACTGACGCTCGTTGCCACCGGTCTCGTCACCGCCGCCCTGTGCGCGGCGCCGGCGCTGACCGCCACGGCCACCGCGGCTCCCGCCAAGCACATCAAGGCCGTGACCGCCGGGGACTTCCCCGATCCCGGCTTCGCCAAGTTCGGCACCTACTACTACATCTACAAGACCGGTCAGGGCTTCGGCGAACGCACCTCGGTGTACCCGAACCGGCAGTACGCGCCCGCCCGCACCTCGATGCCGAAGGTACCGGCCTGGGTCGGCAAGGCCTCGGACGGCAAGCGACACCTGTGGGCACCGCACGTGTTCGCCATGACCTACAAGGGCAAGGCGCTCTACGTCATGTACTTCAACGGGTACTCGCCGAAGAAGGGCGCGAACTGCCTCGGCATCGCCACGTCGCGGTCGCCCAGCAGCAACTTCAAGGCCCAGTCGAAGGCCGTGCTGTGCGCGAAGCAAAAGGGGTACGAGGCCATCGACCCGTCGGCCTACCGGGCCAAGGACGGCAAGCGCTACCTGATCTACAAGATCAACTACCGGAACAAGAGCGGCTTCGACATCCGCGCCGTGCAGATGGACAGCGCCACCGGGACGAAGCGGGTGGCCAAGGTCGCGAGCCGCAGCCTGGCCGCGCCCAAGGCCCGCATCGAGGCGCCGTCGGTCATCTCGCACGGCGGCCGGGTCTGGCTGTTCGTCTCGCGCAAGGACTACCAGGACTGCTCCTACTCGACCGAGGCCTGGTCGGCACCCACGTTGTGGGGTGGACACTTCAAGCCCGTCCGCACCGTGATGAACCGCGCGAACACCGGTCTGTGCGGGCCCGGTGGCGCCACCGTCCTGCAGGACGGCAAGACGACGCGCATCGCGTTCCACGCCTACGTCGACAAGAACAAGAACGGCGTGAAGGACTCGAACACCCGCCGCGCCTGGGTCGGCGTGCTGAAGTGGAACAGCAAGGGCCAGCCCTACCTGTACTGACCGTCCAGCTCGTCCCCGGTCCCGGGTCGGAATCGACCCGGGACCGGGCAGGCGAGCAGTGGCCGCATGTGAGCCGGGCCATTCGGGGGCGACTGCTACGTTCCGGAAACGTCGCCGTCCGAGAGGGAGAGCATGCGTACCGCCAAGGACTTCTTCACCCCGCTGGCCGTCGGAGCCCCGGCCCCGCTGCGCGAGATCCCGGCCCGGCCGTCTCGCGCGATCCACTTCTTCGACCCCAGCAACGCCAAGATGGCGGCGAAGATCCCCGACATGGTGGGCACGGTCGACGTCCTGCTCGGCAACCTCGAGGACGCCGTCAAGGCCGAGAACAAGGAGGCCGCCCGCCACGGCCTCGTCGAGATCGCCACGAACACCGACTTCGGCCCCACCCAGCTGTGGACGCGCGTCAACGCGCTCGACTCGCCGTGGGTGCTCGACGACCTGACGACGCTGGTCACCGAGATCGGGCACAAGCTCGACGTGATCATGGTCCCCAAGGTGCAGGGCGCCGAGGACATCCACTACGTCGACCGGCTGCTGGCCCAGCTCGAGGCCAAGGCGAAGCTCGAGCGGCCCATCCTGGTGCACGCGATCCTCGAGACGGCGCGCGGCGTGGCGAACATCGAGGAGATCTGCGGCGCCTCGCCGCGCATGCACGGCCTCTCGCTGGGGCCGGCCGACCTCGCCGCCGACCGCCGCATGAAGACCACCCGTGTCGGCGGCGGCCACCCCGGCTACCTGGTGCGGCAGGACCCGACCGGTGGCGACATCGACGCCGACCGTCCCACCTACCAGCAGGATCTCTGGCACTACACGATCGCGCGGATGGTCGACGCGTGCGCGATGCACGGTATCTACGCGCACTACGGCCCGTTCGGCGACATCGCCGACGTCGTCGCGTGCGAGGACCAGTTCCGCAACGCCTACCTGCTCGGCTGCGTCGGCGCGTGGAGCCTGCACCCCAAGCAGATCGCCATCGCCAAGAAGGTCTTCAGCCCGAGCGTCGAGGACGTCGAGCACGCGCGTCGGGTCGTCGCCGCCATGGGCGACGGCACCGGGGCCGTCATGCTCGACGGCAAGATGGAGGACGACGCCTCGACCAAGCAGTGCCTGGTGATGGTCGAGCTCGCCGAGCGGCTCGCCGCCGTCGACCCCGAGCTCAAGGCGCAGTACGACGCGATCGAGGCATGAGCCCGTCCCCGTGTCCCCGTCCGACCGACTGGCGACTTCGTCCGTTGACTGGCGACTTCGGGCGCGACTGGCGAGCTATAGCTCGCCAGTCGCGTGACATCTCGCCAGTCAACCTCCCAAGTCGCCAGTCGACGTACCAAGTCGCCACTCAATCGAAAGAGGTGTCCGCGTGAGCGGGTTCCGGCCGCGCCGTTCGGTGCTGTACATGCCCTCGTCCAACGCCAAGGCACTGGAGAAGGCGAAGGGTCTCGCCGCCGACGCGATCATCCTCGACCTCGAGGACGCCGTCGCCCCCGACGCCAAGCCCGCGGCCCGCGAGGCCGCGGCGGCCGCGGCCGCGAGCGGCGAGTACGGCCGCCGCGAGCTGACGATCCGCGTCAACGGCATCGGCACCGAGTGGCACGACGACGACCTCGCCGCGGCCGCGCAGGCCGGCCCCGACGCCGTCGTCGTCCCGAAGGTGAACAGCGCCGACGAGGTGCGCGCCCTCGTCGCCGCGCTCGAGCGGGCCGGCGCACCCGAGCGCACCAAGCTCTGGGCGATGATCGAGACGCCGGTCGCCATCCTGCACGCCGAGGAGATTGCCCGGGCCTCGGGCCGGTTGACCTGCTTCGTCCTCGGCACCAACGACCTGGTGAAGGAGCTCTACGCCGAGCACGTGCCCGGCCGCGCCCCCGTCCTCACCAGCCTGTCCCTCGCCGTGCTCGCCGCCCGAGCGGCCGGCATCGCGATCCTCGACGGCGTCTACAACGACGTGAAGGACGTCGACGGCTTCCTCGCCGAGTGCCGGCAGGGCCGCGAGCTCGGCTTCGACGGAAAGACGCTCATCCACCCCGGTCAGCTCGACGGCGCCAACACCACGTTCGCGCCGTCGGAGCAGGCGGTCGAGGAGGCCCGCGGCATCCTCGCGGCGTGGGAGGACGGCGCCGGCTCCGGCGTCGTCACCTACAACGGGCGCATGATCGAGAACCTGCACGTCGCCACCGCGCAGCGCACGCTCGCCGTCGCCGACGCGATCGCCGCGCTCGACTGACGCGCGGCGACATCGCTCGGGCGGTCCGGCCGGCCGGCGAGCGCTACGGCTAACCTCGTCGGGTGAGTTCCGGCGACCGTGTCTTCGTCGCCCGGCTCGCCGGCATCGAGGTCTTCGACCCGTCCGGCGATCAGCTGGGCAAGGTCCGCGACGCCGTCACGATGTTGCGCGCCGACCGACAGCCGCCGCGGGTGATCGGCCTGGTGGTCGAGGTCGCGCAGCGGCATCGCATCTTCGTGCCGATGGGACGGGTCACCCGCATCGAGGTCGATCAGGTCGTCCTCGCCTCGGGGACGATCAACATGAAGCGCTTCGACCGCCGCACCAACGAGGTGCTGGTGCTCGCCGACCTGCTCGACCGCACCGTGACCCTGCGCGACGGCCAGCAGCGCGTCACCGTCGTCGACGCCGGCATGGAGACCAACCGGTCACGCGACTGGGTGATCTCGCGGCTCGCGGTCCGTACGCAGACGGCTCGCCTCGCCCGGCGCCGCGGGCAGCTGTCGCAGGTCGAGTGGAACGAGGTCGCGGGCCTCACGCTCTCCGAGCCGCACGAGCAGAGCGAGAGCCAGGGCACCGACGCCGTGCTCGCGGTGCTGTCCGACCTGCGCGCCGCGGACGTCGCGGCGGCGCTGACGGACATGACCCCCAAGCGGCGGCTCGAGATCGCCACCGCACTGGACGACGAGCGGCTCGCCGACGTGCTGCAGGAGATGTCCGAGGACGACCAGGTGGAGCTCGTGCGGCAGCTGGCCGACGAGCGCGCCGCCGACGTCCTCGAGGCGATGGACGACGACGACGCGGCCGACCTGCTCGGCGACCTGCCCGCCGCCGACCAGCAGCGGCTGCTCGGGCTGATGGAGCCCGAGGAGGCCGAGCCCGTCCGCCGGCTGATGACCTACGCCGACTACACCGCCGGTGGCCTGATGACCTCCGAGCCGCTCATCATGCTGCCCGACGCCACCGTGGCCGAGGCCCTCGCCCGCATCCGCAACCCCGAGCTCTCGCCCGCGGTCGCGGCGCAGGTGTACGTCGTCCGGCCGCCGCAGGGCACGCCGACCGGTCGCTTCCTCGGCACCGCGCACGTGCAGCGCCTGCTGCGCGAGCCGCCGTCCTCGCTCGTCAGCGGCCTCTGCGAGAAGGACACCGGCTCGCTGCGCCCCGACTCGACGATCGACGAGGTCACCCGTCACCTCGCGACGTACAACCTCGTCGCCGTCCCCGTCGTCGACGAGCACGAGCGGCTGCTCGGCGCGGTGTCGGTCGACGACGTCCTCGATCACCTGCTGCCCGAGGGGTGGCGCGACGACCGGGCCGAGGCCCATGGCTGAGCGGCGCGGGCGGCCCGAACGCGCCCGGCTGGACCAGCCCCGCGCGGAGCGTCGCGGCCCGCGCGTGCGCTTCGACGCCGAGGCGTTCGGCAAGCTGACCGAGGCCATCGCGCGCTTCCTGGGCACCGGCCGCTACCTCGTCGTCCAGACGGTGATCATCGGCGTCTGGCTCATCGTGAACCTGGTGCCCGGCATCCCGCACTTCGACGCATACCCGCTCGGCTTCCTCACGCTGGTCCTGTCGCTGCAGGCGTCCTACGCCGCGCCGCTGATCCTGCTCGCCCAGAACCGGCAGGACGATCGCGACCGCGTCAACCTCGACGCCGACCGCGAGGAGGCGCGCGAGTCGAAGGCCGACCTCGAGTACCTCGCCCGCGAGATCGCGGCGATCCGCATGGCGCTCGGCGAGGTCGCGACGCGCGACTTCGTCCGTTCGGAGCTGCAGCGCATCGAGGACCGCGTCGACGACATCAAGGCGCCGAAGAAGGAGCGCAAGAAGCGCGACGCCGGTGGCGAGACCGTCGAGACCGTCGAGCCCGTCGAGACGGTCGACGCGGCCGAGACCGCCGACACCGCCTCAGCCGAGCAGGCGTAGCAACGCCGCGGTCGCGGCCGCGGCGAGCACGACGACCAGGAACGGCGCCCGCCGCCACACCGCGAGCGCACCCGCGGCGACGCCGGCCAGCCGCGGGCCGTCGAAGTCCCACCGGCGGCCGTCGGCCACGGCCTGCACGACCACGAGCGCGGCGAGCAGCGCCACCGGCAGCAGCTCGACCACCCGGCGCACCCGCGGCCGCGCGAGCACGTCCGCGGGGACGAGGTAGCCCGCGACCTTCTCCAGGTAGCAGCCCAGCGCGGTCGCCGCGACGAGCACCCACAGCGTCATCGTCGCCACCGTGGCTCGGTCGCGAGCAGCAGCGCGGCGCACGACGCGAGCACCGGGACGCCCGGCGGCGTGAAGGGCACGAGCACCCCTGCCACGAGCGCGCCCGCGACGGCGATCCGCTTCTCCAGCGCCCCGGCGCGCAACCGCGGCGCGAGCAGCGCGAGGAACGCCGCCGGCACGACCGCGTCCAGCCCGAAGTCGGCCGGCTCGACGATCGAGCCGACGAGCGCCCCGGCCAGGGTGGTGAGGTTCCAGCAGGCGAAGACCCCGCCGAAGGTCCACCAGAACGCCACGCGCGCGTCACGCGGGCGCGCCTGGCCCACCGCCATCGCGGTCGACTCGTCGATCGTCCCGTGCGCGGCGAGCAGCCGGCGGGGGCCACGGACGCCCAGCAGCGGGGCGAGGCGCATCGCGTAGAGCGTGTTGCGCGAGCCGAGCAGCAGGCCGCCGGCCAGCGCCGCCAGCACGCTCCCCCCGCCGGCGACGACGCCGACCACCGCGAACTGCGTCCCGCCGGTGAAGGCGAGCAGCGACAGCAGGCAGCTCTGCAGCACCGACAGCCCGGCCGCGACCGAGGCCGCGCCGAACGCGAACCCGTACGAGCCCACCGCCAGGCCGACCCCCAGCGAGTCGCGGACGACGGGATCGAGGCGGCGCCGCGTCACTCCGGCTCGGCGCTCAGCCGGCCGAGCAGCGTGCCGAGCGTGCGCAGCTCGTCGTCGGTGTAGTGCGTGAGCCAGTGGTCGCGCACCCCGGCGAGGTGCACCGGCGCCGCGGCCCGCAGGGCCTCGAACCCGGCCCGGGTCAGCACCGTGAACGTGCCGCGCGCGTCGTGGGCCGCCCGTTCGCGTCGGACGTACCCCTCGTTCTGCAACCGGTCGACCACGCGCGTCAGCCCGGAGCGCGACAGCAGCACCCGATCGGCGAGCTGCGCCATCCGCAGCCGGTGGTTCGGTGCCTCCACGAGCTGCAACAGCACGTCGTACCAGCCGATGGGCAGGCCCGCGTCCACGAGCTCGCGTTCGAGCTTGCCGACGACGGTCGCGTGCGCGCGCAGGAAGGAGCGCCACACCCCGACGCGCCAGTCCGACGGTCGCAGCGGCGGGCCGGCGTCGGCCGGGTGCTGCGAGGTCACGATGCGAGATCCTACGAGACGCTCCGTACCATCGAGGACGTGTCACAGCCGATTGAGTCCGCCGTCCGCGAAGCCCTGGCCACGGTCGACGACCCCGAGATCCGCAAGCCCATCACCGAACTGGGCATGGTCGAGTCCGTCGCGATCCAGGAGTCCGGCCGGGTCGCCGTCGCCGTCCTGCTGACGGTGCCCGGCTGCCCCATGAAGGAGCAGCTGACCCGCGACGTCACGGCGGCCGTCAGTCGGGTCGACGGCGTCACCGGTGTGGACGTCACCCTCGGCGTGATGACCGACGCGCAACGCACGGCGTTGCGCGAGCAGCTCAAGGGTGACGCGCCGGCCAACGAGATCCCCTTCGCGCAGCCCGGATCGCGGACCCGCGTCTACGCGGTCGCGTCCGGCAAGGG
Organism: Jatrophihabitans endophyticus; assembly: GCF_900129455.1. Lineage (NCBI taxonomy): Bacteria > Bacillati > Actinomycetota > Actinomycetes > Jatrophihabitantales > Jatrophihabitantaceae > Jatrophihabitans > Jatrophihabitans endophyticus. The sequence goes on along the minus strand of NZ_FQVU01000005.1, from coordinate 235,266 downwards.
CGGCGTCGGCAAGTCCTCGGTGACCGTCAACCTCGCCGTCGCGCTGGCCAGGAAGGGGCTCTCGGTCGGCGTCGTGGACGCCGACATCTACGGCTTCTCCGTGCCGCGCATGCTCGGCGTGACGACCCGGCCGACCCAGGTCGAGCAGATGATCGTGCCGCCGGTCGCCCACGACGTGAAGGTCATCTCGATCGGCATGTTCACGCCCGGCAACACCGCCGTCGTGTGGCGCGGGCCGATGCTGCACCGCGCGCTCAACCAGTTCCTCGCCGACGTCTACTGGGGCGACCTCGACGTCCTGCTGATGGACCTCCCGCCCGGCACCGGCGACATCGCGATCTCGGTCGCGCAGCTCGTCCCGTCCGCCGAGCTGTTGGTCGTCACCACGCCGCAGCTCGCCGCCCGCGAGGTCGCCGAGCGGGCCGGGTCCATCGCGCTGCAGACGCATCAGCAGATCGTCGGCGTCGTGGAGAACATGAGCTGGCTGGAGATGCCCGACGGCAGCCGGATGGAGCTCTTCGGCGCCGGCGGCGGGCAGGCCGTGGCCGACTCGCTCGCCACGTCGACCGGCACCACCGTGCCGCTGCTGGGCCAGGTTCCGCTCGACCAGCAGGTGCGCGAGGGCGGCGACGACGGCCTCCCGGTCGTCCTCAGCCGGCCGGACTCGCCCGCCGCGCGCGCTCTCGACGGCATCGCCGACGCGCTCGCGGCCCGTTCCCGCAGCCTGGTCGGCCGCTCGCTGGGGCTGACGCCCGTCCGCTGAGCAGGCGACTAGAGCGCCGCGAGCGCCTCGCCGATCGGGGTGTCGCCGGCGACCAGCTCGAACTGTCGGCCCACGGTGGCGGGCTCCTCGAGGCAGGCGAGGACGACGGCCGCGACGTCGTCGCGCGGGATCTTGGCGCGCTCGACCGTCTCGGCCACCCGAACGCGGCCGGTGGCCGGGTCGTCGGTGAGGCCGCCGGGCCGCACGATCGTCCAGTCGAGGTCGCTCGCGCGCACGGCGGCGTCCGCCTCGCTCTTGGCCCGCTTGTAGACCTGGTAGACGTCCTCGGAGTCCGCGTCGAAGTCGTCGGTGGCGATGGCCGAGACGAGGACGTAGCGGCTGACCCGCGCCGCCGCGGCGGCCCGCGCCAGGTTCACCGCGCCGTCGCGGTCGACGGTCAGCTTGCGTTCCGGCCCACTCCCCGGCCCGGCGCCGGCGGCGAAGACGACCGCGTCGGCCCCGACCAGCGCCGCGGCCACGTCGTCGACGGTGCGGGTCTCGAGATCCAGCACCACGGCCTCGCCGCCGGCCGCGACGACGTCGGCCTCGTGATCGGCGTTGCGGATCAGGCCGACGGCGTGGTGTCCCGCCGCGGCGAGGCGACGGGCGAGCAGCAGGGCGATCTTGCCGTGACCTCCGGCGATGACGACGCGCATGTCGAGTACCTGCCCGCCCTCGCGCCCGCTCTCACCCGTCACTTTTGGCGGCTGGACGCAGCATGCTGCGTCCAGCCGCCACAAGCGAGGGGAACCGGAGGCTCAGGTGACGTCGTCGTCGTAGCGCGGGCGGGGGCGGGGCCGCGGCCGGGTCGGCTTGTCGAACCGGACGCCGCCGGTGTGGTTGTCGCCGTCCACCCCGGCGACCCCCGGTGAGGCGGGATCGACCCGGTCCGCGTCGGCGTACGACGCCTTGGCCTCGCGCCACACCGCCCGCGGATCGGCGGCGCGCAGGTCGTCGTGGGCGTCGTCACCGAAGACGACGTCGCGCATCATCGTGCGCGGGTCGAACCGGGTGACGTCGTCGTCGTCGCCGAACACCATCCGCCGTACCGCGGTGCGGGGGTTCAGATTGCGCAGGTCGATGTCGGCGAACTCCGGGCCCAGCTCGTCGCGCAGCTGCTGGCGCGCACCGGTGGCGACGTCACGCAACGTACGCAGCATCGCGGCGGCGTCGCGGGCCAGGCCGGGGAGCTTCTCGGGGCCGATCACGACGATGCCGACGACGGCGAGCACCAACAGCTCCATCGGCCCGAGGTTGAACATCACTCACCCTTTGTCGAGCGTGACCGTCACCGTCTTCTTCTGCGTGGTCCCCTTACGGTAATACGTCAGGTCGATACGGTCGCCGGGCTTGTGTTGCGAGACGATGACCGTCAGCTGATCGAAGGTCTGGATGACCTGGCTGTCCGCGGCGACCACGACGTCGCCCTGCTTCAGGCCGGCCTTCGCGCCCGGCCCGTTCGGCGACACCTGCACGATGTAACCGCCGACCTGCTTGCCCGGCGTCGGCGAGACGACGGTCCGGCCCTGCAACCCGATCGCAGCGTGCTCGGCCTTGCCGGTGCGGATCAGCTGGAGTGCGATGCCGCGGGCGTAGTCGATGGGGATCGCGTACCCGATGCCGGTGATCGCCGTGCCCGAGCCGCCCGGGCCCACCGTGCCGAGCGCCGCGGCCGAGTTGATCCCGATGAGCGCGCCGCTGCCGTTGACGAGCGCGCCGCCGCTGTTGCCGGGGTTGATCGGGGCATCGGTCTGGATGGCGTTCAGATAGGCGCCGGAGCCGCCGTCCTCGCTGCTGACGTGCACGGGACGGTTCAGCGCCGACACGATGCCCGAGGTGACCGTGCCCTGCAGCCCGAGCGGCGAGCCGATCGCGATGACCGGGTCACCGACCGCCAGCTTCGCGGACTTGCCGAGCGTGGCGACCGTCAGGTCGTCGTTCGGCACGCGGATCACGGCCAGGTCGCTCTGTGGATCGTGCCCGACGATGCGGGCCTGCGCGGTCGCCTCGTTGCTGAAGGTGACGATGATGGTCGCGGCCGATCCGGCGCCCACGGCGCCGGCGATGACGTGGTTGTTGGTGAGGACGTCACCGGAGGAGTCGATGACCACGCCGGAACCGATCGAGAACTCGGTCTTCGTCGTCACCGAGATCGAGACGACGGCCGGCCCCACGCGCTTGGCGATGCCGGCTACCGACCCGGCCGGCCGGCTGATCGGTGTCTCGACCTGCGCGATGTTCGCGTCGGGACGGTGCAGCTCGTCGTCCAGCTTGTCGGTCAGGAAGTAGCCGACGGCACCGCCGATCGCGCCGGCCAGCAGCAGCACGAGCGCCAGCACCAGCGAGGTGCGCATGCCGAAGCGGACGCGACGGACGTTGTCGTCCTTGCCCGGCTCGTCGAGGTCCTCGTCCTCGCCGGCCTCGGCGAGCTCGTCCGGCGCGCTCTCGCTGTCCTCGTCCGGGCCGAGCTGGGCCGGGCCCGCCGGGCCGAACACGGCGCCGCGGCCGAGCCAGAACTGCGAGGACGGATCGCGCCACGGATCGCGACCGGCGTCGCTCTTCCACCAGGGCGACTCCGGGCCGCGGCCGCTCGGCGGCAGCCGGTCGCCCGGTGCCGGGTCGAACCCGTCCCGGGCGCCGGCGGTCTCGCCGAAGGAGTCGGCGAACGCCCGCGGGACGGGAGGGGGCGCACTGTGCTTGGGTACGAGGCGCTCGCCCGGCCCGGGCTCGAAGGCGTCCGCGCCGGCCGGTCGCCCGTAGGTGGCGCGCTCGTCGGGCGACACGGTGGGGGGCGGCGGTTGGTAGGCCTCGGGCGCGTCATGGGGCGCGAACCCGCCGCTGACGCCCGCGGGCCGGCCGTACGCGTCGTCTTTGGCGTCGGCAGCGTTGGGGGCGGCGGGCGGTTCGGGCGCGGCGTGCCTGCCCTCGTCGCTGCGCTCGGTCACGCGCCAACTCCCGTCCTGCTGCTCGGTCGATCCCGGTTCCCGTCGAGTCTGCCCCAGCGGCGGCGGCTGCGGACAGCCGGTGCGGACACGCTCAGCGTCCCCCTGCACGGAACACGGCGAGTCCGAAGCGCTCGCTGCCGAATCCGGCCGGGTCCAGCAGGCCGGTGCGCGAGGCGTCGGTGACGCCGAGGGTCGGGCCGTGCGAGACGCCTGCACCGGCCGGCCCGCGGTAGCCGACCGTGTTCACGCCGACCCCGCCGGTCGTCGGATCGTCATCGGTCGTCGCCACCGCCCCGACGGCCAGCGTGCCCGCGGTGACGACGGCCAGGGTCGCGGCGGTGAGCAGCGAACCGCCCCGGTGTCGTGGTCGCTCCGGCGACGGGACGAGGGCCGCGGCCGGGGCGGCCAGCGTGCCGAGTGCCCGGCCGGCCGTGGCGAACATCGTGGTGCCGTCCGGCATGACGACGGTGGCCGGCGGCGCCGACGCCTCGAGCGGGGTCACCTGCGGCAGCCCGCACAGCCGTGCCAGCAGCTCGGTCGGCAGCTCCGGAGCGGGCGCGGCCCGCAGCGCCGCGGCCGCCTCGCGCTGCACCCGGACGGCCTCGGCACACTCCGTGCACGCCGCCGTATGACGCGTGGCGCGCGCCCGGGCGAGACCGCACAGGACGCCGTCGGCGAAGGCCGCGACGGCCTCGTCGGACAGGTGCTGGGAGGAGGGGTTCATCCGACGAGCTCGACCCCCGGCTCGGCGGGACGCACGCCCGGCGCCCGGTGGGCGAGGGCCTCGCGCAGCAGCACCCGCCCGCGGTGGATGCGGGAGCGGACGGTGCCGACCTTGATGCCCAGCGTGGCGGCGATCTCCTCGTAGGAGAGCTGCTCGAGGTCGCACAGCACGACGGCGACGCGGAAGTCCGGCGGCAGGTCGTCCAGGGCGGCCTGGATCTCGGGATCGAGGTGCATCTCGTCGTAGACGTGCTCGGGGCCGGGGTCGGCACCGGCGAGCCGGTCGTTCGCGTCCTCGGGGAGGGTGTCGAAGCGGATGCGCTGCCGGCGGCGCACCATGTCGAGGAAGAGGTTCGTGGTGATGCGGTGCAGCCAGCCCTCGAACGTGCCCGGCTTGTACTCGGCGAGCGAGCGGAACACGCGGACGAAGGTCTCCTGCGTCAGGTCCTCGGCATCGGCGCGGTTGCCCGCCAGGCGGTAGGCGAGTCGGTACACGCGGTCGGCGTGCTCGCGCACCACCTCGTCCCAGGTGGGGGGCTGCCACACCTGGTTGTCGGTGGTGGCCGTGTCGACCGCCATCTGCTCACCTCGCTCGTCGTACGGTTGCGGCGAACCCGCATGTCGAGGGAACCAGGGCAACCTGTACCTGTCCTAAACGCCGGCGCGGCTCTCAGCGTTCCCGCACCTGCCCGCGGGCGGTGAGCGCGGGCGACCGCCGTACGCTGACCCGCCGTGCACCGTTTCACCGCGGACGAGGAACACCTCTCGCAGGTGCTCGCGCAGCTGTGCCTGGACCGGCTCGCGATGCAGGCCCCGCTCGACCGGCCCCGGACCCCGGAGGAGCTCGAGAAGCGCGCCGGGCAGACGGTGACCGCCGCGGGCATCGGCCACGCCGAGGCGACCCGCGTGTGGAGCGAGGTGCTGGGGCCGGCCTGCCTGTCGGTCGACAATCCTCGCTACCTGTCCTTCATCCCCAGCGCGCCGACCAAGGCGGCGGCCGCGTTCGACATGCTCGTCGGGGCCACGAGCATGTACTCGGGGTCCTGGCTCGAGGGCGGCGGCGCGGTCTACGCGGAGAACCAGGCGCTGCGCTGGCTGGCCGACCTCGCGGGGCTGCCGGCGCAGGCCGGGGGCGCGTTCGTGCAGGGCGGGACGATCGGCAACCTGTCCGCGCTCGTGGCCGCCCGCGAGTCGGCCCTGCACCGGCGCGGCACCCGGCCGGCCCGCTGGGCGGTGTGCATCACCGAGCAGACCCACTCCTCGGTCGAGCACGCCCTGCGCATCGTCATGGACGTCGACGTGGTCGTCGTCCCCGGCGACGCGCGGGGACGGATGACCGGCACGGCCCTGCGCGACACGGTCGCCGGGCTCGACGAGACGACGCGGGACGGCATCTTCGCCGTCGTCGCGACCGCCGGCACGACCAATCTCGGGATCGTCGACGACATCGCCGGCGTGGGTGACGTCGCCCGCGAGCACGGCTGGTGGCTGCACGTGGACGGCGCGTACGGCGGCGCCGGCCTCGCCGCCCCCAGCGTCCGGCCGCTGTTCGCGGGCACCGAGCACGCCGACTCCTTCATCGTCGACCCGCACAAGTGGCTGTTCGCACCGTTCGACTCGTGCGCGCTGATCTACCGCGATCCGGTGCAGGCCCGCGCCGCCCACACCCAACACGCCAGCTACCTCGACCCGGTCAACGTCGAGGGTGAGTGGAACCCGTCGGACTTCGCCATCCAGTTGACGCGACGCGCCCGGGGGCTGCCGTTCTGGTTCTCCCTCGCTGTCCACGGCACCGCCGCCTACGCCGACGCGATCGAACGGACCATCGCCGTCGCGCGGGCCGGGGCCGAGGTCATCCGCTCCCGCGAGCACGTCCGGCTGCTGCTCGAACCCGAGCTCAGCGTGGTGGTCTTCGAGCGCGTCGGCTGGGAGGCCGGGGACTACGCGCGCTGGAGCAGCCGCATCCTCGACGAGCAGGTCGGGTTCGTGACGCCGACCAAGCATCAGGGCCGGGTCTGCACCCGCTTCGCGATCGTCAACCCGGAGACGACCGTCGCCGACCTGGAACTGCTCGTCGACTCGATGGCCGACCCGCTCGGCTAGTCACCGGCCGGCCGCCGCGGCGCTAGGGTTCCTCCATGGCCGACGCGATGCTGAACGGTGCGAGCTTGGCGTACGCGGAGTCGTTCGCCATCGAGGACGACGTCACCGCCCGCGCCCGCGGCCGGGCCGCCGAATTCGGCTGCACCCCGATCGGACCGGCCGGCGGCGCGACGCTGCGCCTGCTCGCGGCCGCCACCGCCGCGCGCACCGTCGTCGAGGTGGGCACCGGTGCGGGCGTGAGCGGGCTCTACCTGCTCGGCGGCATGGCGCCCGGGGGCGTCCTCACCACCATCGACGTCGAAGGCGAGCACCAGCGCGCGGCCAAGGAGGCGTTCGGCGAGGCCGGCATCGGCGCGTCGCGCTACCGGCTCATCAACGGCTCGGCGGCCGAGGTGCTGCCCCGGCTGCGCGACGCCGCCTACGACCTCGTCTTCGTCGACGCCGACAAGACCGCCTACGCCGTCTACTACGAGCAGGCGCTGCGACTGCTGCGTCCGGGCGGCATCGTCGCGTTCGACAACGCGCTCTGGCACGACCGCGTGGCCGACCCCTCGCAGCGCGACCCCGACACCACGGTGCTGCGCGAGCTGGGCCGGACGGTGCGCGACGACGAGCGGCTGATCCCGGCCCTGCTGCCCGTGGGCGACGGCCTGCTCGTCGCCGCCCGGCGCTGACCGCGTCTCGCGGCGTCGCGCCGCGCGGCATCGCGTAGGTTCGGTACCCGTGCGAATAGCAGTGCTGGCCGGAGGCATCGGCGGTGCCCGCTTCCTGCGCGGCGTGCGGGCGGCCCGCCCGGACGACGACATCACCGCCGTCGTGAACACCGGCGACGACGTCACGCTGCACGGCCTGCGCATCTGCCCCGACCTCGACAGCGTCATGTACACCCTCGGCGGCGTGCACGACGGCGAGCGGGGGTGGGGCCGCAAGGACGAGACGTGGCGGATCAAGGACGAGCTCACCGCCTACGGCGCCGAGCCGTCCTGGTTCGGTCTCGGCGACCTCGACGTCGCCACGCACCTCGTCCGCACCCGCATGCTCGAGGCGGGCTTTCCGCTGAGCGAGGTCACCGCGGCGCTGTGCGAACGATGGCAACCAGGGGTGACCCTGCTGCCAATGACCGACGACCGCTGCGAGACGCACGTGGTCGTCGAGCTGGCCGAGCCCGGTGATGCCGAGGGCAGCACGCCACGTCGGCGGGCGATCCACTTCCAGGAGTGGTGGGTGCGACACCGCGCGTCGGTGCCGGCGCAGGCGTTCGTCCAGGTCGGCGCCGAGCACGCCACTCCCGCGCCCGGCGTGCTCGAGACGATCACCGGTGCCGACGTCGTGCTGCTCGCCCCCAGCAACCCGGTCGTCTCGATCGGCACCGTCCTCGGCGTTCCGGGCATCCGCGACGCCCTGGTGTCCGGTTCCGCACCGGTCGTCGGGCTGTCCCCCATCGTCGGCAACGCACCGGTGCGCGGCATGGCCGACTCGTGCCTGCCCGCCATCGGCGTCGAGGTCAGCGCCGAGGGCGTCGGGCGGCACTACGGCGCCCGCTCCGAGGGCGGTCTGCTCGACGGCTGGCTCGTGCACGAGACCGATACCGCCCGGGTGCCCGGCGTGGCGGTGGCGGCCGTCCCGCTGCTGATGAGCGACGACGACGCGACGGCGGCGATGGTGAAGACGGCGCTGGAGCTGGTCGCGTGAACGGCGACCACGCGGCCGCACGGCTCGAGCTGCTGCCGGTCACCGGCATCGGCGAGGTGCACCCCGGCGACGACCTCGCCGAGATCGTCGCGAGCCACGCGACGCTGCAGGACGGCGACGTCGTGGTCGTCACCTCGAAGGTGGTGTCGAAGGCCGAGGGCCGCATGGTCGTGCTCGACTCCACCGACGCGGACGTCCGCGAGGCCGCGCGGCAGGCGGCGATCGACGCCGAGACGGTCCGGGTGGTGGCCCGCCGCGGGTCGCTGCGCATCGTCGAGAACCGGCAGGGCCTCGTGCTGGCCGCGGCGGGGGTGGACGCGTCCAACGTCGCGCGCAACGAGCTCGCGCTGCTGCCCGTCGATCCCGACGCGTCGGCCGCGCTGCTGCGCGAGCAGCTGCGCGAGCGGCTGGGCGTGACGGTCGGCGTCGTGGTCACCGACACGTTGGGCCGCCCCTGGCGCGGCGGCGTGATCGACCAGGCCATTGGCGTGGCCGGTCTCACCGCGGTCACCGACCCGCGCGGGCACACCGACGCCTACGGCAACGTCATCGCCTCGACGCAGGTCGCGTTGGCCGACGAGATCGCGTCGGCCGCCGACCTCGTCAAGGGCAAGCTCGGTGGGGTGCCGGTGGCGATCGTGCGCGGCCTGGCGACCGGCGGCCGGCTGCCCGACGACGGGCGCGGCGGCGCCGAGCTGCGTCGCGGGGCCGACAGCGACATGTTCCGGCTCGGCACCGCCGAGGCGATCGCGGTCGGCCGCGCCGACGCGGAGCGCTCGTCCGGGCCGCCGCCGCCGCTGCACGACGACGCGGTGGAGGTCGTCACCGCGCTCGCCACCGACGACGTCGTCGAGGCCGCGGTGCGGCAGGCCTTCCTCGGCTTCCTCGCCGCGCGCTCGGACGCGACGTGGCGCTCCTGCGTGCCGGGGCACCTCACCGCCAGCACGCTCGTGGTCGACCCGACGCGCGAGGCGGTGCTGCTGACGCTGCACCCGCGCGTCGGCATGTGGGTGCAGCTGGGCGGGCACTGCGAACCGGGGGACCAGACGATGCTCGATGCCGCCGCCCGCGAGGCCCGCGAGGAGAGCGGGCTGGGGTCACTGTCGTTCGACCCGACCCCGCTCGGCCTGGACGTGCACCCCATCACCTGCTCGCTCGGCGTCGCGACCCGGCACTTCGACGTCCGCTTCCTCGCCCTGAGCGCGCCGGGCGCCGAGCCGGTGCGCAGCGCGGAGTCGCTGGACCTGCGCTGGTTCCCGTGGGCCGATCTGCCCGGCACCACCTCGCCCGAGCTGCCCCGCCTCGTGGCGGCGGCCCGCGCCCGGATCGGGGCATGACCGGCGGCGCGGGCAGTGGCCGCAGCGGGGGCGGCAGCCGCGCCCTCGTGGGGCTCGACGGCTGGCCCGTCCCCACCGCCGCCGCGGCGGTCGTCGGTCCGGACGGCGTGCTCGCCACCCACGGTCGGGTCGACCACGAGTTCGCGCTCGCGTCCGTGACCAAGCCGCTGGCCGCGCTCGCCGTTCTCGTCGCGGTCGAGGAGGAGGCGGTGTCGCTGGACGATCCCGCGGACGCCGACCTGCTCCCCGGCGCGACCCTGCGTCACCTGCTCGCCCACGCCTCGGGCGTCGCCGCGGACGAGCGCCGCCGCGAACGCCCACCCGGTGACCGACGGGTGTACTCCAACGCCGGCTTCGAGCTGGCCGGCGACCTCGTCACGCGCGCCACCGGCATCCCGTTCGCCGACTACCTGCGCGAGGCGGTGTTCGAGCCGCTCGGCATGCGCTCGTCCGACCTGGCCGGGTCACCCGCCCACGCCGGGCGTTCGACGGTCGCCGATCTCGCCCACGTGGTGAGCGAACTGCTGGCGCCCTCGGGCCTGCTCGGCGCGGCCACGCTCACCGCCCTGCGTGAGGTCCAGTTCCCGGGCCTGCGCGGCGTGCTGCCCGGGTACGGCGGCCAGTCGCCCAACGACTGGGGGCTGGGCTTCGAGCTGCGTGGCGACAAGTCGCCGCACTGGACGGGCAGCCACAACTCGCCGGCCACCTACGGCCACTTCGGTCAGCGCGGGACGATGTTCTGGGTCGACCCCGAGGCCGGCCTCGCCCTCGTCGCGCTGGCCGACCGCGACTTCGGCGACTGGGCCCGCGCAGCGTGGCCGGCGCTCGCCGACGCCGTCCTCGCCGAGTTCGGCTGACCGCGGCGGGGACCGGCGGCTCGGCACCGGCGCCTCTCCGCCGAGTGTCGTACGCCCCGTCTACGCCCCGTATACGGGCCGTATGCGGGCCGAGTGACACCGCCGCGAAGGGCACCGGTCAGCGGGCGAACTTGGCGATCGCCGCCTCGGTGACGGGCGTGAAGACGTTGACCAGGTTGCCGTCCGGGTCGCGCAACAGCAGGGAGCGGTTGCCCCACGGCATCGTCGTCGGCTCCTGGACGACCGGCGTCCCGGCCGCGGCGAGGCGGTCGTGCACCGCGTCCACGTCGTCGACCAGGAACTCGACGATGACGCTGCGGTTGGCGGCCGGCGCGGCGGTGCCTTCGCCGAACAGCGCGACCGTCCGCACGCTGCCGATCGCCAACGTGCCCACGGGCGTGTTCAGTTCGGCGAAGTCGGGCGTGAACCAGCGCGCCGGGACGGCGGTCAGCTCCTGGTAGAAGTCGGCCAGGCGGGCGACGTCGTCGGTGATCACGCGGATCGAGACGAGAGTGACGGGACGGGCGGCAGGAGTGCTGTCAGCTGTCATGCCGAGGACGGTAGGCGCGATACCGGGCAGGATCCGCCCGGTAGTTCGCGCGATACTCGGGCTCGTGCCCCGGCCCACCGCCCGCGTCCTCGCGCTGCTGGAGATCCTGCAGTCCGGCGGCACCCACACCGTCGCCGAACTGGCGCGCCGCGTCGGCGTCGACGAGCGCACGCTGCGGCGCTACGCGGGCCACCTCGGCGAGCTCGGCATCCCGCTCGAGGTCACCCGTGGCCGCTACGGCGGTTACCGGCTGGCGACGGGCTACCGCATGCCCCCGTTGCTGCTCACCGAGGAGGAGGCGCTGGCCGTGCTCCTCGGCCTCGTCGCCGGCCGGCGGGCCGGGCTCGTCACGACGTCGGTGACCGCGGCGCAGAGCGCGGCGGCGAAGCTGCGGCGCGTGCTCCCCCGGGGCGTCGACCGGCGGCTGGACGCGATCGAGACGGCCACCGCGTTCACCGCGCCGCCACGGCCGGTCGTGGAGCCGGCGGCCGGCACCCTGCTGCTGTTCGCCGAGGCGGTGCGCGACCGGCGCCCGGTGGCGGTGCGCTACACCTCGGCCGACGGGCGGCACAGCGAGCGGATCGTCCGTCCGTTCGGCCTCGTCGCGCACGCGGGACGCTGGTACGTGGCCGGCGAGGACGGCACGAGCGGCGCGCGGCGGACGTTCCGTGTCGACCGCGTCGCCGCGCCGCGCGTGCTCGACGGCGGCTTCGACGTCCCCGCCGACTTCGACGCCGCGGCCCAGGTGCTGACCGCGATCGCCCGGGCGCCCCACCGCCACGAGGTGTCCGTGCTCGTGCAGGGACCGGCGGACCGGGTGGCGGCCACGCTGCCCGTCGGCGTCGCGACGGTCGAGCCGGCCGACGAGCGGCCCGGTTGGGTGCGCGTCGCCCTGCGCGTCGAGGAGCTGGACTGGGTGCCGGGGGTGCTCGCCGGGCTCGGGCTGCCGTTCGTCGTCGAACGTCCGGACGCCCTGCGCACGCTCGTCCGGGCGCTCGCGGACCGACTGGCCGCCGCGACCGAGCCGCTCAGATCGCCCTGATGTCGGTGTAGCGGAACTTCGGACCGAAGCGGGGGGCGCCGATGCCGGTGCGCTCGGCGAGGCGCATGACGCGCTGCCGCTGCCCGGGCCAGGCCGCGAGCAGCGCCAGCATCTCGTCGTCGGTGCCGCGGGCGCGGCCGGTGAGCAGGTGCACGATCATGTTCTTGAGGTGGTAGTCGCCCACGCTGACGGCGTCGGGATCGCCGAGCGCGCGCTGCGTGGTCTCGGCCGCCGTCCAGACGCCGATGCCGGGGACGAGCTGCAGCCGGGCCGCGGCGTCGGCCGGGGTCATGGCCGCGCACTCCTCCAGCCGGCGGGAATGGAGGGCCGCGGCGCGGATGGCACGCTGGCGTTTCAGGTCGACACCGAGCCGGTGCCACTCCCAGCCCGGCAGGTCGAGCAGCTGCTGCGGCGACGGCGGCACCCGCAGCTCGGGACCGGGCCCGGGCGCGACGCCGCCGAAGCGGTACAGCAGCAGGCGCCAGGCCCGCCGCGCCTCGACCCCGGTCACCTTCTGCTCGAGGATCGCCGGGACGAGCGCGTCCAGGACGAGCCCGGTCCGGACCAGCCGCATGCCTGGCCGGCGGCGCAGCGTCTCGTGCAGGACGGGCACCGTCGACACGTCGAGGGTCGACCAGTCGTCGTCGCGGCCGAGCATGGCGGGGACGCGCTCGAGCAGCCAGTCGGCACCGGGGCCCCAGGCGTGCGCGGTCACGACGGAGCCGGCGGCGCTCATCGCCAGCGTGCCGGGGCCGTCCGGCGTCAGGCAGGCGCGCCAGTGCCGCTCGCCGTCGGCGCGATGGGCGGGATCGCCGGTGCCCCGACGCAGCGGGGCGAGGGTGGCCCGCAGGTCGAGGCGGTGACCGGCGTCCCAGGTGAGCACCCGGCGATTGTGACTCACCGGTCCGACGGGATCAGCCGTCGGTCGAGAAGCGGATGGACCCGTCGGCCAGCACGGCGTCGGGCCAGACCCGCGCACCGCCGAGCAGCTCCACCCGGGCGCCGACCGTGGCGCGGTCACCGACGACGACGTCCTCGAGCACGGCGTCGGCGCCGATGCGGGCCCCGGCCCCGACCACGGACCGGCGCACCACGGCCCCGGCCGCCACCACGGCGCCGTCGAAGACGACCGACCCGGCCACCTCGGCCCCGCCCGCCACGACCGCGTCGCGGCCGACCGTCGTGCCGAGCGTGAGCGATGCGGCGGCGTCGACCTGCGCGCCGGGCAGCACCAGCGACTCGCCCGGTGCCGCGACGGCCGGTGACGGCGCGCGGCCGAGGACGAGGTCGCACGAGCCGGCCACGAAGTCCGCCGGGGTCCCGAAGTCGCGCCAGTAGCCGCCGTGGACGTGGCCGTAGACGGCGGCGCCGGCGGCGAGCAGGCCCGGGAAGGTCTCGCGTTCGACCGACACCGGCCGGCCGGCCGGGATGGTGTCGATCACCGAGCGGCGGAACACGTACAGCCCGGCGTTGATCTGGTCGGTGACCGGTTCCGGGCTCTTCTCCAGGAACGCGGTCACGCGGCCGTCCGGGTCGGTGGGCACGCAGCCGAACGCGCGCGGGTCCTCGACCCGGGTGAGCGTGAGCGTCACGTCGGCGTCGCGCTCACGGTGCTCGGCGAGCAGCACCGCGAGGTCCACGCCGACCAGGTTGTCGCCGTTGAGCACGAGCGTGGTGTCGCCGCGCAGGGTGTCGGCCACATTGCGGATGCCGCCGCCGGTGCCCAGCGCCTCGGTCTCCACGACGTACTCGAGCTCGACGCCGAGCTCGCTGCCGTCACCGAAGTACTCCTCGAACACCTCGGCCCGGTAGGAGGTGCCGAGGACCACGTGCGTGACCCCGGCGTCGCGCAGCCGGGTGACGAGGTGGGTCAGGAACGGCACGCCCGCCGTGGGCAGCATCGGCTTGGGCGCCGACAGCGTGAGCGGGCGCAGCCGCGTGCCGAGCCCGCCTACCAGGATCACCGCGTCGGTGTCGGTCATGTGCTGTGCCCTTCGTCCGCCGCCGGGACGAAGAGCCTGTCACAGGACGCGACGGCGCGGACCTACCCGCGGCGGACTGTGAACCACGTCGTACCGGCGCCGATGGCGTACTGCAGGTCGAAACCGGTGACCCGTCGCGTGGTCGCCTTGCCCGACGAGGACGTCCCGGTGAGTGTCGCCGCGAGAACGCGACCGCCCCAGGTGCCGTGCCCGTCGCGCTTGGTGACGGCCAGCTTGGTCACCTTCGCGAGCCCGAAGTAGGAGGCCAGCGACCGGACCGACACGGTGCGCCGGTAGTCGATGTAGGGGTTGCCGGCCGCGCTCGGGTCGTAGGGGTCGGCGCGGGCCGTGAGGTAGGGCTGGCCGCCGCCCGCCGACCAGCCGCCGTTCGAGGCGGAGAACTGGGCGAAGATGGTGCTGCCGCGGTAGCGCAGGACGCGGTTGGCCGTGGCCTTGGCCGCCGGCTGGTAGTCACCGCCGACGACGTGGCCGCCGCGGTCGTAGCGCTTGCGACCCCCGTACACCTGGCACTGCGTGGTGTCGCAGATGTCGTACTCGCTGCCGGTCGCGCGGTGCTCGACGGCGTACCGGCCGTAGGTGCGCGCGGCGACGGCCTGCGCGTTCACGGCCTGTGCCCGCCACGAGACCGGCATCTCGCTGGGGACGACGCCCGCGGTGTAGGAGTCGAGGCTCACCCGGTTCACCGTGTAGAGCCCGGAGCCGGCACGGACCGCCCGCAGCCGGCCGATATAGCGCACGCTCGAACCGTCGCTGCGGTAGAGCCGGGTGGAGTAGCCGTTCGTGCGGTAGAGCTCGGTTCGGTTGGCGAGCCTGCCGCGGTAGGTGCGCCAGGTCGCGCCCTTGGCCGACTTCAGCTGCTGCAGCGCAAGCCCGGAACCCGAGGCGACGAGGCGGTACTTGGCGACCCCTCTCGTCGGCAGTGTGCCGACGCCGGTCGCCGCGATGGTGGAGTACGCCGCGACGGTCGTCCGGGCCGGGAAGCCGCTGAGCCGGACCCGGATCTGCGACTTCGCGAGCGTCGTCAGCGTGGTGCCCGGGTAGTAGAAGCCGAGGATCTTGCCGTAGGACAACCCATTGCCGGCGGCGCCCTCGGCGCCGTACTGGCTCATGCCGTGGCCGTGGCCGTTGCCGCGCAGGGTGACGACCACGGTGCCGGACGGCGAGAGGGTGATCGCGTCGGCGGGGGCGCTCGACACGACGAGGGGCACGACGGTTCCGGCCGTCGCCACGGCGAGGGTGGCGGCGGTGCGAAGGACCCGGCGGGGGAACGGGTTCATTAGCACTCGATTCACTTGTTTCGTCGGCGACACGCCGATGTGAGTCTCACGTTAGATTAACGGCCGGTCGAAGGGAACCTTTACCCGCGGACCCGATCCGCGGCCACCGCGCGACCCGCCCCGCCGGCTGCCCGGATCTGTCGGTCCGGCCGTCTAGCCTCGCAGGCGATGACCGCCCCCGCCGCCCGCCGCCGCCCCGGTCCCCGCCTCGCGGGGATGCCCTGGGGCATGCGGGTCGGCGTGCGCGCCTTCTTCGCCTCGGTCTCGCTCGTCGTCCTCGTCGCGAGCGGCATCGCGTGGGCCACGTTCCAGAACTTCACCGACGACATCCCCCACGGCGCGCCCGTGCCGGGTGCCAGCGGCGACCACGACGGTGCGCAGCAGAACATCCTGCTCATCGGCAACGACACCCGCGCCGGCGCCACCCGCGCCGAGCTCGACGCGCTGCACACCGGCCACGACACCACCACGGTCAACGCCGACACGATGATGGTGCTGCACGTCCCCGGCGACGGCGAGGGGCGTCCCACGCTCGTCTCGTTCCCCCGCGACGCCTGGGTCACGATCCCCGGTCACGGCCGCGGCAAGCTCAACTCCGCCTATCCCGACGCCTACAACGCCGCACGCTCGGCGGGTCGCGGCGAGACCGCGGCCGAGAGCGCGGGCATCCTCGCCACCGTCAAGACGATCCAGACCCTGATCGGCGTCAAGATCGACCACTACATGCAGGTCAACCTGCTCGGCTTCTACCGCATCAGCGAGGCCATCGGCGGCGTCGAGGTCTGCCTCAAGAACGCGCAGAACAAGACCACCGAGACCGACGGCACCCGTCGCGGGTTCTCGGGCATCGACCTGCCCAAGGGCGTTTCGGTCATCGAGGGCAAGCAGGCGCTCGCGTTCGTGCGACAGCGCCACGGGCTGCCCCACGGCGATCTCGACCGGGTCAAGCGCCAGCAGTACTTCCTCAAGGCCGCGTTCACCAAGATCACGTCCGCGGGCACGCTGCTCAACCCGTTCAAGATGCGCGACCTGCTCAAGGCCATCGGCTCGTCGCTGCTCACCGATCCCGACCTCGACCTGCTGGGCCTGGCCCGGCAGTTCCAGTCGCTGACGGCCGGCAAGATCGACTTCGCGACCATCCCCAACAACGGCCCGAAGCTCATCTACCCCGACGGCGTCGAGACCTCGATCATCGAGGTCAACCGCAAGGCGCTGCCGGCCTTCCTCGCCCAGCTCGAGGGCAAGAACGACGACGCGCTGGCCCGCGCCAAGGCCGCCGCGCCGCGGAGCGTGACCGTCGACGTCCTCAACGGCACCGAGACCCCGCGGCTCGCCGCCCGCAACGCGACCGGGCTCACGCGCCTGGGGTTCAGGGTCGACACCGTCGACTCCGCGTCGAAGACGGCCAAGACCACCGTGCAGTACCCGCCGGGGCGCGAGGCGCAGGCCAAGGCCGTCCTCGCCGCCGTGCCGAAGGCCAAGGCGGTCGCAACCCCCGACGTCACGCGCGTCACCCTCGTCGTCGGGGGCAACGGCGTGATGGTCAAGGGCGTCGCCCGGCCGGCGGACACGCGCCCCACCGGCTCGGCGACGGCGTCGGGCAGCACCTCGGGCGACCGGGCGACCGACAGCGACACCGACGCCCTGACCTGCATCGACTGAGCCGTCCGACGACGCGGGCCCGAGAACCCGCCGAGCGGCTCAGCACCTTCACACGGACTGCATCTGTACGGTGTCCCGGTGTCGTCCCAGGAACTCCCGCCGCATCTCGATCCCCGTGGTCGGCATCGCGGTGGCCGGCCGAGCGGCCTGCACGCCGTGCGTCCCATCGGCCGCGTCGTCGGCTCCATCGTCTCGATCGGGCTGCTGCTGGTCGCCGGATACACCTGGTATCAGTACCGCGACCTCGACAACAACGTCTCCCGCCTCGACGTCAGCGTCGGCGCCAAGGCCAGGACGGCCGACGAGCCCGACATCGACGGCCAGGACCAGAACATCTTCGTCGTCGGCAACGACGATCGCTCCAACATGAGCGACAAGGAGGTCAAGGAGCTGCACGTCGGTCGCGACGGCGGCAGCCTGGCCACCGACACGATGATGATCGTCCACGTGCCCGCCGACGGTTCGCGCGCGACGCTGATCTCGCTGCCGCGCGACACCATGGTCGACGTGCCCGACGGGTACGGCACGAACAAGCTCAACGCGCCCTACGCACTCGCCTACAGCGAGGCGCGTGGCAAGGGCGCCTCGGTGGCCGAGGCCCGCAAGGCCGGCGCCAACCTGCTGCTCAAGACCGTCACCAAGTTCACCGGGCTGAGCATCGACCACTACGTGCAGATCGACCTCCTCGGCTTCTACCGCCTCAGCACCGCCATCGGCGGCGTGCCCATCAACCTGTGCAACGACGTCGACGACCGCCACAAGACCAACGTCGCGCGCGGCGAGGACGGCGGGTCGGGGCTGCACCTGTCCAAGGGCAAGCACGTCATCGAGGGCAAGACGGCGCTGGAGTTCGTGCGGCAGCGCCACGGCCTGCCGCGCGGCGACTTCGACCGCGTGAAGCGCCAGCAGTACTTCCTCACCTCGGCGTTCCGGCAGGTCGCGTCCGTCGGCATCCTGTTCAAGCTGCGCCAGATCGGCGACGCGCTGAAGCGTTCGGTGTACTTCGACAACGACCTCGATCTGCTCGACCTCGCCCGCCAGCTCGAGAACCTCACCGCCAACAACATCGTCGGCAAGACGATCCCGGTGGCCGACGACGGCACCGCGAGCCCGAAGAAGGTCAAGCGCTTCGTGGCCAAGGTGATCGGCAAGACCGACGAGTCGAGCAAGAAGTCGGCCTCGTCGACGACGTCGCGCTCGACGTCGTCGACCGCCTCCTCGGCCTCGAAGAGCCCGTCGGCGTCCTCGAGCACCGCCATCGACTCCAAGTGCATCAACTGAGCACGCCGGAGGGCCGGTTCGCCACGCTCGTCGGCGAGGACGCGTCCCGCCCCTTCGTGACCTACTACGACGAGGCGAGCGGCGAGCGCTCGGAGCTGTCGCGCAAGTCGCTCGCGAACTGGGTCGCCAAGACCCGCAACCTGCTCGGCGACGAGCTGGGGCTCGGCGTCGGCGACACCGCGGTCGTCGCGCTGCCCGCGCACTGGATCGCGGTGCCCGTCGTGCTCGGCTGCCTCGCCGCCGGGCTGACGGTGCGCGACTCCGGCAGCGCCGACGTCGCCTTCGCGACACCGGCCACGCTGGCCACGACCGACGCCCTCGACCGCTACGTCGTCGACCCCGACCGCGCCGCCTTCGGCTTCCGCGACGACGTCCCCGGCGGCGGCACCGACTACGTGGCCGCCGTCCGGCCGCAGGGCGACGCGTGGGCCGGCATCCTGCTCCCGGCCACCGGTGACGACCCGTACACGGCCGACGAGACCCGTGCCGCGGCGATGACCCGCGCCGGCGCCCGCGCCGCCGAGCTCGGTCTGGCCGACGGCGGCCGGCTGCTCGTCACCGCCGGCGACGCGACGGACGCCGAGACCTGGCTGCACACCGTGCTGGTGCCGCTCGCGATCGGCGGGTCCGTCGTCGTCGTGCGCAACGCCGACGCGGCGGTCCTCGACCGCCGTGCCGAGCAGGAGCGGATCACCGCCCGCGCCTGAGGCGTCACAGCGGCTGGATGCCCCAGCTGCCCGTCCACTCGTCGCCCGGTTCGAGGACGAGCAACCCGGCGCCGGAGTTGAAGGCGTTCGGCGCGCAGGTCATCGGCTCGACGGCCACGCCGTGCTGCCCCGGGGTGAGGTCGGCGAGCGTGTAGACCTGCAGGAAGCCGAACGTCTCGTCGAACCACAACCGCGCGCCACCCGACGGCGTCCGCACCTCGGCGGTGCCGCGGCCGTCGACCGGCTGCAGACCGGTGAAGCCGTCGTCGAAGCGGTGCCGGCCGAGGACGCGGCCGGCGCGGTAGTCGTCGTCCTCCGACAGCGGGCGCGAGCCGACCGGGATCTGGTGCTCGTCGACGACGAGCACCTCGGTCGCCGGCAGCGTCAGCGTGACGTCGGCCAGCTCGTGGCCGCGGGTGGCGAGGTAGGGGTGCGATCCGGCACCGAAGGGGGCCCGGCCGCGCCCGACGTTGCGGGCCGCGAGCGTGACCGTCAGCCCGTGCTCGGCGTGGACGGCGTAGGTGACCTCGGCGTGGATCTGGAACGGGTAGCCCTTCTGCGGCACGACGTCGAGGCCGAGCGTGAGCACGCCGGCGTCCTGACGCACCGGCGTCCATCGCTCCCACCGACCGAGCCCGTGGATCGCGTTGCCGGCGTCGGGCTCGGTGAGCCCGAGCTGTTGGGCGGCACCGTCGAAGGTGTAGCGGCCGCCGGCGATCCGGTTCGGCCAGGGGACGAGCGTGATGCCGCAGCCTTTAGGCGGCAGCTCGTCCTCGCCGTAGCCGCACGTGACCGCGGTGCCGCCGACCGTGTACCCGCGCAGGCCGGCACCGACCTCGACCACCGTGGCGACGTGGTCGCCGGCCGAGATCGTCCACTGCGTGCCGGTGAGGGCCATGCCGGTGACGCTAGTCCCACCACCGCGCCGCCACACCTGCGGTCGATAGGCTCCAGGCCATGCCGAGCCAGTACGCCGACCTCGCCGAACGCATCCTCGCCGGGGACTCGCTGACCAGGGACGAGGCCCTGGACGTCCTGCGGTCCTCCGACGACGACCTGCTCGATCTCGTCGCCGCCGCCGGCCGGGTGCGGCGCAAGCACTTCGGCAACACGGTCAAGGTCAACTACCTGGTCAACCTCAAGTCCGGGCTGTGCCCCGAGGACTGCTTCTACTGCTCGCAGCGGCGCGGCTCCGAGGCCGAGGTCCTCAAGTACACCTGGCTCGCGCAGGACGAGGCGATCCGGCAGGCGAAGCTCGGCCTCGACGGCGGGGCGTCGCGGGTCTGCCTGGTGGCCAGCGGCCGCGGCCCGCACCAGCGCGACATCGACCGCGTCGGGGCGATGGTCTCCGAGCTCAAGGAGCAGCACCCGCAGGCCGAGGTCTGCGCGTGCCTGGGCATCCTGTCCGACGGGCAGGCCGAGCAGCTCAAGGCCGCCGGGGTCGACGCCTACAACCACAACATCAACACCAGCGAGTCCCGCTACGGCGACATCTGCACGACGCACGAGTACGCCGACCGCGTCCGGACCGTCGAGCACGCCAAGCAGGCCGGCCTCTCGCCCTGCTCCGGGCTCATCGTGGGCATGGGCGAGACCGACGACGAGGTCGTCGACGCCGTCTTCGCCCTGCGCGAGCTGTCGAGCGACTCGATCCCGGTCAACTTCCTGATGCCGTTCGAGGGCACGCCGCTGTCGCAGGAATGGACGCTCACCCCGGCGCGCTGCCTGCGCATCCTCGCGATGGTGCGGCTGGCTGCGCCGGCGAGCGAGGTACGCATGGCCGGTGGGCGGGAGATGCACCTGCGCTCGCAGCAGGCGCTCGCGCTGCACCTCGCCAACTCGCTGTTCCTCGGCGACTACCTCACGAGCGAGGGCCAGGCCGCCGCCGCCGACCTCGAGATGATCGCCGACGCCGGCTTCGAGGTGCTCGGCGCCGACCCGACGGCGGCCTCGTCCCGACCGGTGTCGCGGCAGCGCGGCGCGGGCACGCAGGTCGCCCCCAACGCCTGACGCGCACACCCCGCCCCCGCTTCCTCGGCGAGTTGGTTGATCAACAGGCCTGTTGATCAACCAACTCGCCGAGGAAGACGGTCAGGAGAGGGGGGCCTGCGCGTCGTAATGCCAGAACGAGCGGACGGCCACGCCGGCCACCGCGACCACGGCGACGCACGCGAGACCGCCGCCCACCCACGAGAACATCGGTGACGTCGCGGCCGCGGTCCCGCCCGCGCGGAGGTCACCGAGCCGCGGGCCGCCCGCGACGACGGCGATGAAGACGCCCTGCATGCGCCCGCGCATCTCGTCCGGGGCGTAGGTCTGCAGGATCGTCTGCCGGTAGACGGCGCTGACGAGATCGGCGGCGCCGGCGACGGCGAGCAGCGCCACGGCCAGCCACAGGTGGTGGGCCAGCCCCGACAGCGCCACCGCCGTCCCCCAGCCGACGATGGCGAAGGTCAGCGCGACGCCCTGCCGGCGGACCCGGCCGATCCACCCGCTGCCCAGGCCGGCGATGACGGCGCCGATCGCGATCGCGGCGTAGAGCGGCCCCACGTTGCCGCCGAAGCGGTCGTCGGCGACCTCCGGGAAGAGCGCGCGGGGCATCGCCAGCACCATCGCCACGATGTCGACGAAGAACGACATCAGCAGCACCGGCCGGGTCGCGATGAACGCGAGCCCCTCGGCCACCGAGCGCAGGCCCAGCCGTTGCCCGGTCCCGTCCGGGCGGATGGACGGCAGCCGGAGCACCGAGTACAGCGCCGCGGTGAACAGCACGGCGTCGACGCCGTAGGCGACGGCGAACCCGCTCGGCAGCGTCACCAGCACGCCGGCGAGCAGCGGGCCCACCACCTGCCCCACGTTGCCGACGGTGAAGTTGAGCGTGTTGGCCGAGGCGACGAGGTCGGTCGGGACGAGCCGCGGGATGATCGCGCCGCGGGCCGACGAGGCCACCGCGAACGCCCCGGACTGCACCGCCACCAGCGCGAGGATGACGCCGACGTTGTCGAGCCCCGCGAGCGTCTGCGTGAGCAGGGCGAGGGTGACGACCCACGACAGCACCGACGACCAGAGGTAGAGCGTGCGGCGATCGACCGCGTCGGCGATCGCGCCGCCGTAGAGGCCGAACACGACGATCGGGACGAGCCCCGCGAGCCCGACGAGGCCGACGTAGAAGGAGGAGTGCGAGACGGCGTACACCTGCACCGGCACGGCGACCTGCGTCAGCATCGAGCCGATGAACGACGTCCCCTGCCCGACGAGCAGCCGGCGGTAGGCGGGGATGGCGAGCGGACGGGTGTCGACGGCCTGCCGGCGCAGCAGTGCCCGCAGCGTGCGGGCCTGCTCGGTCGCGGCCTCCGGCTGCGGGACGTCCTCGGCCGGGGCGTCGGGCGGGTCGACCTGCTCGGACGTGTCGCTCACGGGGCGAGCCGCTCGACGGCCCACTCGTCGCCGGCACGCCGATAGCGGACGCGGTCGTGCAGCCGGCCCCGCCGGCCCTGCCAGAACTCGACGCTGTCGGGGACGAGCAGGAAGCCGCCCCAGTGGGGCGGCGCCGGGACCGGGGCGTCGGCGAAGCGGCGGGCCGCGTCGGCCTCGGCGGCCTCCAGCGCGGCCCGCGAGGTGACGACCTGCGACTGCGGCGACGCCCACGCCCCCAACTGCGACTCGCGCGGGCGGGTCGCGAAGTAGGCGTCGGTCTCGGCGCGGGTCACCTGCTCGACGGCGCCGGCGAGGCGCACCTGCCGCTCCTGCGCGAGCCACGCGAACACCAGCGCGGCCCGCGGGTTCGTCGCGAGGTCACGGCCCTTGGCCGAGTCGTGATTGGTGTAGAAGACGACGCCGCGCTCGTCGATCGCCTTGGCGAGCACGGTGCGGACGTCGGGACGCCCGGTGGCGTCGGCGGTGGCGAGCTGGACGGCGTTGGCCTCGACGATCGCCGGGTCGGCCACGGCCTCGGCGAACCAGCCCTGCAGCTGGCCCAGCCAGGTGTCGGCGACCTCGGTCTCGTCCAGGCGCCCCTTCGCGTAACTCTGGCGCAGGGCGGCGGGATCGGTCATCGCCGTCCATCCTCGCACCTGCACGGCGACACCGATCCGGCATGTGAGCAGAATGGGGCCTGCACGCGAGACCCGCGTTGCGCCTACGGTGCGTCGCACGCCTGTACCCGCGGCGCACCACGACGTCGAACGCGACGTCCCCGCAGTTCCGACGAACCTGAACGGAGCACGTCTATGGCAGACGACTACAGCCCGGGCCTCGAGGGCGTCATCGCCTTCGAGACCGAGATCGCCGAGCCGGACAAGGACGGTGGCGCGCTGCGCTACCGCGGCGTCGACATCGAGGACCTCGCGAGTCACGTCACCTTCGGCAACGTCTGGGCCCTGCTCGTGGACGGCAAGTTCGGCCCCGGGCTGCCGCCGGCCGAGCCGTTCCCCATCCCGGTCCACACCGGCGACGTCCGCGTCGACGTCCAGGCCGCGCTCGCGATGCTCGCGCCGGTCTGGGGTTATCGTCCGCTGCTCGACATCAGCGACGAAGAGGCCCGCGAGCAGCTCGCGCGTGCCGCCGTCATGGCGCTGTCCTACGCGGCGCAGTCGGCCCGCGGGCTGTCGAACCCGGCCGTCCCGCAGTCGCGCATCGACCAGTGCGAGACCATCATCGAGCGCTTCATGACCCGCTGGCGCGGCGAGCCCGACCCCGCGCACGTCAAGGCGGTCGACGCCTACTTCGTCTCGGCGGCCGAGCACGGCATGAACGCCTCCACCTTCACCGCCCGCGTCATCGCCTCGACCGGTGCCGACGTCGCGGCCGCGATGTCCGGCGCGATCGGCGCGATGTCCGGCCCACTGCACGGCGGCGCCCCGGCCCGCGTCCTGCCCATGATCGAGGCGGTCGAGAAGAACGGCGACGCCCGCAAGTTCGTGCAGGGCATCCTCGACCGCCACGAACGGCTGATGGGCTTCGGCCACCGCGTCTACCGCGCCGAGGACCCGCGCGCCCGCGTGCTGCGCCGCACCTGCAAGGAGCTCGGCGCCAAGCGGTACGAGGCCGCGGCCGCGCTCGAGCAGGCCGCGCTGGCCGAGCTCCGCGAGCGCCGTCCGGACCGTCCGATCGAGACCAACGTCGAGTTCTGGGCGGCGGTCATCCTCGACTTCGCCGAGGTGCCGCCGCACATGATGCCGGCGATGTTCACCTGTGCGCGGACGGCCGGCTGGTCGGCGCACATCATGGAGCAGAAGAAGACGGGCCGGCTGGTCCGACCGTCCGCCCGCTACATCGGCCCCGAGCCGCGCAAGCCCGAGGACGTCGAGGGCTGGGCCGACATCGCGCACGACTAACCGGTGAGCGAGCCACGGCGGGTGCTGCTCGTCTCGGGCAGCACCCGCGCCGCGTCCACCAACACCGCGCTGGTGCGCACGGCCAAGCTGTGCGCACCGCCGGGGGTCGCGACCTTCCGGCACGGCCTCACCGCGCTGCCGCACTTCAATCCCGAGGACGATCGCGACCCGCTGCCGCCGAGCGTCGTCGCCCTGCGCTCGGGCATCGCGGCCGCCCACGCGGTGCTGTTCTGCACGCCCGAGTACGCGGGGACGCTGCCCGGGTCGATGAAGAACCTGCTCGACTGGACCGTCGGCGGCACCGAGCTGACCGACCGGCCGGTCGCGTGGGTCAACGTCGCCGCCGACCCCCGGCGCGGGCACGGCGCGCTCGACACGCTGCGCACGGTGCTGGGCTACGTCCAGGCCCGAGTGGTGGAGGACGCCTGCCGCCACATCCCGGTGAGCAGCGACGCCGTCGGCCCGGACGGTCTCGTCGCCGACCCGGACGTCCGCGCGGCGATCACCGAGGTGCTGGCCGTCCTGGCCGCCGCCTGACTGACCGCTTTTGGCGGCTGGACGCAGCATGCTGCGCTCAGCCGCCAAAAGCGGGTCAGCCGAAGGTCATGCCCTCACCGCGGTAGGTCGGGACGGTCGCGGCGCGGACCCCGGCCTCGACCACGTGGATCGCGGCGAAGCGCTCGGCGAGCTCGCCGGCCTTCGCGTGCCGGAACCACACGCGGTCGCCGATCGCGAGCGAGCCCGCCGGACGTCCGCGCACGGGTGTCTGCACCTCGCCGGCCCCCTCCGTCCCGAGCAGCCGCAGCCCGCGGGTCGCCGGCGACGGCACCCGCGTCTTCCCGGCGGGCCCGGAGGCGATGTAGCCGCCGCCGAACAGCGTGGCGATCCCCGGCCCCGGGCGGCGCACCACCGGCAGGGCGAAGTACAGCGCCGGCCGCGGCCGGAAGGCGCGGTAGGCGTCGAACAGCGTCGGGGCGAACAGCCCGGAGCCGGCGGTCACCTCGGTCACGACCGGATCGGCCGAACTGACCTCGAGGCTGCCGGTGCCGCCGGAGTTCACGAGCTCCAGCGCGCCGACGGCCTGCTCGACCGCGGCGACCACCGCTCCCCGACGGTCTGCGAGCTCCGCGGCGGAGCGGCGCTTGACCAGCCGCACCGCCGGCGAGCTGTCGGGCAGCCCCGCGATCTGCGCCTCGTAGAACATCACGCCGACGACCCGGAGGCCCTGCGCGTCGGCGGTGGCGGCGAGCATCGCGGCATCGGTCGGGGTGCGCAGCGGCGAGCGGCGGACGCCGAGGTGCAGCCGCCCGATCCGCAGCGACGCGTCGACGTCCAGGCACACCCGCACCGGCGCGTCCCCGGCGTGGGCGCGGACGAACGCGAGCTGCTCCGGGCCGTCGACCATGAGCGTGATCGCCTCGAGCGACGCCGGGTCGGCGGCCAGGTCGCGCAGCGCCGTCCGATCGGCGGTGGGGTAGCCGACGAGCACGTCGCGAGCTCCCGCGCGCACCAGCCACACCGCCTCGGCCAGCGAGTACGCCATGACGCCGGCGAAGCCCGGTCGCGCCTGCACCCGGTCGAGCACCCACCGGCAACGCACCGACTTGGCGGCGACCCGGACGGGCGTGCCACCGGCCCGCCGCACGAGGTCGTCGGCGTTGGCGTCCAGGGCGACGAGGTCGAGCGCGGCCAGCGGGGGGTCGAGGTCCGCCGTGGCCGTGGTCAACGCCGCCAGCACGTCCGGATCGGTCACGGCGGCAGCCTAGTGGCGGGATGCGAGGATCGAGCCCGTGACCAGCACGTGGACCAACTGGGCCGGGACCGTGTCGGCCGAGGTGACCGTGGCCGAGCCTGCCACCGTCACCCGGCTGCAGCAGGTCGTCGCCGATGCCGCGGGACGTGGGCGCCGGGTCAAGCCGATCGGGGCCGGGCACTCGTTCACCGCGATCGGCGCCACGGACGGCGTGCAGCTGCGCCTCGACCGGCTCGCCGGGGTCGTCCACGCCGACCGCGGCACGGGTCGTGTCACCGTCCACGCCGGGACCCGGCTGCACGCGCTCAACGAGTCGCTGTGGCAGCTCGGCCTGTCGCTCACCAACCTCGGCGACATCGACGCGCAGTCGATCGCGGGCGCGATCTCGACCGGCACGCACGGTACCGGCGCCAAGCTCGGTGGCCTGGCGACCCAGGTCCGCGGCCTCGACCTCGTGCTGGCCGACGGGTCGCTGCTGCACTGCGACGACCGCGAGAACGGCGACGTGTTCGCCGCGGCGCGGGTCGGCCTGGGCGCGCTCGGCGTGATCGCGACGGTCACCCTGCAGTGCGAGCCCGCGTTCGCGCTCGCCGCCACCGAGGCCCCGGCGTCACTGGACGAGACGCTGGCCGAGCTCGACGACCTCGTCGCGGGCAACGACCACTTCGAGTTCTACTGGTTCCCGCACACCCGCCGGGTGCTGACGAAGAGCAACAACCGGGTGCTGGCCGAGACGGAGCTGCGTCCCGTGCCGCGGTGGCGCGCGTGGCTCGACGACGACTTCCTGTCCAACACGGTCTTCGAGGGCGTGAACCGGCTGACGACCCGACGCCCCGGACTCATCCCCCACGCCAACGGCGTGGCCGCGCGGGCGCTGACGGCACGCGGCTACATCGACCGCTCGTACCGGGTGTTCGCCTCGACCCGACGGGTCCGGTTCCGCGAGATGGAGTACGCGGTGCCGCGCGCGGCCGTCCCGCAGGTGCTGGCCGAGATCGAGGCGTGGCTGGCCCGTAGCGGCGAGCAGGTCGGCTTCCCCGTCGAGGTCCGCTTCGCCGCCGCCGACGACATCTGGCTCTCGACCGCCCACGGCCGCGACAGCGGGTACATCGCGGTGCACCAGTTCCACCGGCGCGAGCACGAGCGCTACTTCCGCGCCGTCGAGGCGATCGCCGCCGACGTCGGCGGCCGGCCGCACTGGGGCAAGCTGCACGACCGGGACGCCGCCTCGCTGCGCGACGCCTACGAGCACTTCGACGACTTCGTCGCGGTGCGCGATCGCCTGGATCCCGACCGCGTCTTCGGCAACGACCACCTGACACGCGTCCTGGGCTGAGCCGCGGCCGAACCGGTGTGGGGCGCGATGGCAGGATCGGTGCGTGCCCGACGCGCAGCTGGTGATCCCCGACGACCTCAAGCCCGCCGACGGCCGGTTCGGGTCGGGGCCGTCGAAGGTGCCGGCGGACGCCGTCGCCGCGCTCGGCGCCACCGGCGGCACCCTGCTCGGCACCAGCCACCGCCGCCAGCCCGTCAAGGACCTCGTCCGCCGCGTCCGCGCCGGCGTCACCGACCTCCTGTCGCTGCCCGACGGGTACGAGGTCGTGCTCGGCAACGGCGGCTCCACCGCGTTCTGGGACGTCGCGGCCTTCGGCCTCGTCCGCGAGCACGCCGCGCACTTCGTCTGCGGCGAGTTCTCCGGCAAGTTCGCCGCGGTGACGCGGGGCGCGCCGTTCCTCGGCGAGCCCGAGGTGCGCAGCGCGGAGTTCGGCTCGGCCCCCGCGCTCGCCGCCGCCGGCGACGCCGACGTCTACGCCTGGCCGCACAACGAGACCTCGACGGGCGTCACCATGCCGGTGCGCCGCATCGGCGGGACGGCCGACGGCGCGCTCATGCTCGTCGACGCGACCTCCGGCGCCGGCGCGATCCCCGTCGACGTCACCGAGACCGACGTCTACTACTTCGCGCCGCAGAAGGTGTTCGCGGGCGAGGGCGGGCTCTGGCTCGCGGCCTGCTCCCCCGCGGCGCTCGAGCGCGCCACGCAGCTGCGCGCCGAACGCTGGGTGCCGCCGTCGCTCGATCTCACGATCGCGGCGACGAACGCGCGCCAGGACCAGACCTACAACACGCCGGCGATCGCGACGCTGTGGCTGCTCGCCCACCAACTGGAGTGGATGCTCGGGCAGGGCGGGCTCGCGTGGGCCGCCGCCCGCAGCGCCGAGTCCGCGCGCCGCCTCTACGGCTGGGCCGAGGCGTCGCCGTTCGCCCGGCCGTTCGTGAGCGACCCGCAGCTGCGCAGCCCCGTCGTCGGGACGATCGACTTCGACGACGCCGTCGACGCGGCGCGGGTGGCGGCGGTCCTGCGCGCCAACGGCATCGTCGACACCGAGCCCTACCGGGCACTGGGCCGCAACCAGCTGCGCGTCGGCATGTTCCCGGCCGTCGAGCCCGACGACGTCGCGGCCCTCACCGGCTGCATCGACCACGTCGTCGAGCACCTCTAGCGGCGGACGGCCCGGGCGCGGCGTGTGCTGCGCCGGATCGGCCGCGACGGCACCTATCGTCGCTGCCATGCGCCAGCTGCGTCTCGTCCATCTCGCCGACGACACCGGCGACCTCGTCCTCGAGAGCGCCGACCGCCTCGAGCGCTTCGCCCTCGTGGTCGACGAGCCGCTGCGCGCGGCGGTCCACCGGGCGCTGACCGCGTCCGGGCCGACCGCGGCCCTCCCCGCCACCGCGCCGCGACCCACGACGCCGCCGCCGACCCCGGCCGCCGACGTGCAGATCGTGCCCCGCGAGATCCAGGTGCGGGTCCGGGCCGGGGAGTCGCCGCAGGAGCTCGCCGACTCGCTCGGCGTTCCGGTCGAGCGCGTGATGCGGTTCGCGTCGCCGGTCATGGACGAGCGGCTGCGCATCACCGACGAGGCCCGCCGGGCCCGCGCGCGCCGCACCGGCAGCGACACCGAGGTCGCGCCCTTCGGCGAGACGGTCGACGCCCGCTTCGGCGCGCACGGCATCGTCGCCACCGACGTCAGCTGGGACTCCCGCCGCCGCGACGACGGCGACTGGGTGGTCTCGGCCGACTGGGCCGGCGGCGAGGGGCGGCACGGCGCGGAATGGCTGTTCCACCGCTCGTCGCGCAGCGTGACGCCGCTCGACGACACCGCGACCGACCTGCTCAGCGACCGACCCATCCGCCCGATCGTCGCGCCGCAGCCGGAGCGCCCCGCGCTCGCGGCCGCCCCGCCGCTGGCCCCCGGGATCGTCGCCTTCCCGCCGATGCCCGACGCGCTCACCGGGCCGCTGCCGCGCTACGAGGACGTCTTCGACCAGGAGGCACCCGCCGACAGCCCGCGCGAGGTGCCGCCGTTCGTGCCGGCGGAGCCCGCCGCCGAGCTGACCTACGACGAACCGCCGCTGCCGCTGGGCATCACCGACCCCGCCGGCCGGCCCGAGGCGGCGCTGCCCCGCCCGCAGCTGTCCTCGCTGACCAACGTCAGCAAGAACCACGAGTCCGACGACGACAAGGCCGCCCGGGCCCGCGTGCCCTCGTGGGACGACATCCTGCTCGGCGTGCGCCGCAAGCAGGACTGACTCCGCCGCACGACTCACCGCGCGACCCGGGCCCCGACCTCCGGTCCGGATTCCGCCGGCCTGCGCACGCCGCGCTGCGCTCTCGGCGAAAGTCGCTCGCCCGCTGTCGGTAGGGCGACGTACCGTCGCTCATCGTGACCAGCGCGCGGAGGCCCGGAACCGCCGACGCGAGCACCCTGCACACCCTGCTGCGGCTGCGCCGCTGGGCCCGGCCGCATCGCCGCGCCATCACCGTCATGTTCGTCGCGGCCACCGGCGCGATGCTCTCGCAGGCGGTGATCCCGCTCGTGACCGGCGCCGTGGTCGACGGCCCGATCCGCGAGCGCGACACCGCCGGATTGTGGGCGCTCAGCGGCCTCGCGCTGCTCTTCGGGGTCGCCGAGTCGGCGCTGTTCTTCGTGCGCCGCTGGGCCATGGCCAGTGCCGCGCTCGGCGTCGAGACCGACCTGCGTCGTGACCTGTTCGCCCACGTGCAACGGCTGCCGGTGTCCTTCCACGACCGCTGGGCCTCGGGTCAGCTGCTCTCGCGGCTCACCACCGACCTGTCGACGCTGCGCCGGTTCATCGGCCTGGCCGCGGTCTTCATGGTCGCCGACCTGCTGACGATCGCGGTCATGCTGGCGTTGCTGATCCACATCCACCTGCTGCTCGGCCTCGTGGTGCTGGTGTCGATGGTGCCGCTGCTGATCGGCACCCGCCGCTTCGAACTGCGCTACAGCCGCGACGCGCGGCGGGCGCAGGACCTCACCGGCGACGTCGCCACCGCCGTCGAGGAGTCCGCCCTCGGCATCCGCGTCATCAAGGCGTTCGGCCGCCGGCCCCACGTCCTCGCCGGCTTCACCCGCGACGTCACCCGGCTGCGCGGCGCCGAGCTGACCAAGATCCGCACGCTCGGCTACTTCTGGGCCCTGCTCGAGGGGCTGCCGCAGCTCGTCCTCGCCGTCGTCACCATCGGCGGTGTCTATGCCACCGCGCACGGTTCGCTGAGCGTCGGCGACCTGGTGGCCTTCGTGTCGCTGTTCCTGCAGCTGGTGTGGCCGATCATCATGCTCGGCTGGCTGCTCGCCCTGACCGAGGAGAGCGCGAGCGCGTGCCGGCGCATCTTCGAGGTGCTCGACACCGAGCCCACGATCCTCGACCCGGCCCGGCCGGCGACGGCCGAGAACGGCACCGCGCTGCGCTTCGAGAACGTGTCGTTCCGCTTCGCCGACGCGCAGGACGACGTGCTCGCCGGCGTCGACCTCGACATCGCGCCGGGCGAGACCATGGCGCTCGTCGGCGCGGTCGGCTCGGGCAAGACGACGATGACCGCGCTCGTCCCGCGGCTCTACGACGTCACCGGCGGCCGCATCACGATCGGCGGGGTCGACGTCCGCGACCTGCGCCTGGACCAGCTGCGGCACGCGGTCACCACGGCCTTCGAGGACGCCACGCTGTTCTCGGCGAGCGTGCGCGAGAACCTCACCCTCGGCCGGGCCGGCATCACCGAGGACGACGTGCGCGAGGCGGTCGAGGTCGCGCGCGCCGACTTCGTCCACGAGCTGCCCTTCGGTCTCGACACCCGCATCGGCGAGCAGGGCCTGTCGCTGTCCGGCGGCCAGCGGCAGCGCCTCGCCCTGGCCCGGGCGGTGCTGGGGCGGCCCCGCGTCCTCGTCCTCGACGACCCGCTGTCCGCCCTCGACGTCCAGACCGAGGCGCAGGTCGAGGCGGCGCTGCGCCGCGTGCTGGCCGGCACGACCGCGCTCGTCGTGGCGCACCGCGCCTCCACCGTCCTGCTCGCCGACCGCGTGGCGCTGCTCGCCGACGGACGCATCGCCGCGGTCGGCACCCACCGCGAGCTGCTCGAGACGACCCCCGCCTACCGGCGGCTGCTGGCGCAGTCCGCCGAGCTCGAGGAGGTGTCACCGTGAGCGCGCCCGCCCCGCCCGCGCCGGAGCAGGACGGCTGGCACGGCCGGCTGACGCCCGAGACCGACGCACAGGTGCGGGCCGACGACGCCGTCACCGCGGGCACCGGCCTGCAGCTGCACGCGGCCGGACGCACGCTGCTGCGCGAGCTGGTCCGCCCCTACCGCCGCCAGATCGCCGCCGTGCTGCTCGTCGCCCTCGCCCAGGTCGCGGCGACCATGGCCGCGCCGTGGCTCATCGGGGTCGCCATCGACGACTCGCTGCCGGCCGCCCGCCGCGGCGACTACACGTCGCTGACCGTGGTGGGCGCCGCGCTCGTGGTGTCGGCGTTGCTGTCGGGCACGCTGCGTGCCGTCTTCGTCGTGCGTAGCGGCCGCGTCGGCCAGGCCATCCTGTTCGACCTGCGGCGTCGCGGGTTCGACCACGTCCAGAGCCTGTCGGTTGCCTTCCACGAGCGGTTCACCTCGGGGCGGGTCATCTCCCGGCTGACCTCCGACGTCGACACCCTCACCGAGCTGCTCGACAGCGGGCTGGACGGCCTGCTCACCGCCCTGTTCAACAGCGTGGCGATCGCGGTGCTGCTGTTGTTCCTCGACGTGCCGCTCGGCCTGCTGGCGCTGGCCTCGCTGCTGCCGCTCGTGCTGCTCTACCGCTGGTTCTCGCCCCGGGCCGCGGAGGCGTTCCGGGGCACCCGCGAGAAGGTGGCGACGATGATCGTCGAGATCGTCGAGACGTTCAACGGCATCCGCGCCGTCCAGGCCTTCCGCCGCGAGAAGCGCAACGACGCCATCTTCGCCCGGCTCAACGGCGACTACCGCGAGGCGAACAAGGAGACCTTCCGGCTGCAGGCGTGGTTCATCCCGGGCACCGCCCTCATCGGCAACGTCGCCACCGTCGCGATCCTGCTCGTCGGCGGGTTCCGCGTCGCCCACGGCGGCCTCGAGCTGGGTGTCCTCACCTCCTTCCTGCTCTACCTGCGCCAGTTCTACGACCCGATGGAGGACGTCGGCGTCTTCTACAACTCGCTGCAGTCGGCGACCGCGGCCATGGCGAAGATCGCGGCCGTGCTGGCCGAACGGCCGAGCGTCCCCGAACCCGACGAGCCGGTGGCGCTGCCCCGTCCGGTCGGCGGGGCGATCGACTTCGACCGTGTCGAGTTCGGCTACGACGCCGCCCGGCCCGTCCTGCACCGCCTCGAGCTGACCGTCCCCGCCGGCCAGACCGTCGCGCTCGTGGGCGCGACCGGCGCGGGGAAGACCACCATCGCCAAGCTGGTCTCGCGCTTCTACGACCCCACCGCCGGTCGGGTCGGCCTCGACGGCGTCGACCTGCGCGACGTCGCCGACGCCGAGCTGCGACGGGCCGTCGTGATGATCACGCAGGACGGCTTCCTGTTCTCCGGCTCCGTCGCCGACAACATCGCCTTCGGCCGGCTCGGCGCCACCCGCGACGAGGTCGTCGCCGCCGCGAAGGCGGTGGGGGCGCACGCATTCGTCGAGTCGCTGCCCGAGGGCTACGACACCGACGTACGCAAGCGGGGCGGCCGGTTGTCCGCGGGGCAGCGCCAGCTCGTGGCGTTCGCCCGCGCGTTCCTCGCCGACCCGGCCGTGCTGATCCTGGACGAGGCGACGTCGTCGCTGGACGTGCCCACGGAGCGCGCGGTGCAGCAGGCGCTGCGCACGGTGCTCGCGTCCCGGACGGCGCTGATCATCGCCCACCGCTTGTCGACGGTCGAGATCGCCGACCGCGTTCTCGTGCTGGCCGACGGCCGCATCGTCGAGGACGGCGCACCGCAGGATCTCGTCGCCGCCGGCGAGGGACACTTCGCCGAGCTGCACACGTCCTGGCGCGACTCGCTGGTCTGAGCGTCGTCGGTCGCGAGCGTCAGCCGGCCGCCGCGAGCGGGCTCGTCGTGAGCGGCTCCCAGCGCAGGTACTGCCAGTCGTCACCGCCGTCCGCCCAGGACCAGAACACCGCGACCACGGTGTCGGTGTCGGGCACCGTGGTGCGGTAGTGCTCGGCCGAGGAGCGGGCGGCGACCCGCCAGACCTCCACCTGCCAGCGGCCGTGGCCGAGGTGGACGGCCTGCAGGAAGGGCGCGTCGCCCGCGGTGTCGCCGTCGAGGACGACGAACGCGCCGCACCCGGCGTGGGCCGCGGCCTCGACGGTCGCGCGGAGTCCGGCGCGGTCGGGCTCGCGCACGACGACGCCGTCGGAGGTGGTGAGCCGCAGGCTGTTCATGACCCGATCCTCCCCCCGCCGCGCCCGATCCGGGGCCGTTCACAGCGAACGCGATGCGGACGCTCAGCGGGTGATGAGCTGGACGACGCCGCCGGCCGTCCCGGTGACCCACAGGCGCTGCGACCCCGGTGCGACGGCCACGGTGTTCGGCTGGCGCACCGTCGGATAGCGCGCCACGACGCGCGGCACGTCGCCGGAGACGGCGAGCCCCACCACCTCGTTGCGGGCGGTGAGCGTCACCCACACGAGGCCGGTGTCGGAGTCGGTCGCGATGCCGTACGGGGCCCCGCCCAGTGCGAGCGTCCCGACCTGCCGCAGCGGATGCAGCGAGAAGACGAGCAGGCGGTCGCCTCGTGTGTCGGTGACCGCGATCCGGTCCCCACCGACGAGGACGCCGTGGGTCGGCCCGGCACCGGCGGCGACGCGGCCGGTGCGCCGCCCCGCGTCGAGGTCGTAGGTCGAGAGGGTGAAGGCCCCGACGTCGACGACCCCGACGACGTCGTCCGCGGCGGCGACGACCCCGCCGGGCTGCCGCAGGTCGGCGAACGTCCGGACCACGACCCCGTCGTGGATGACCGAGATCGACCGGCCGAACTCGTTGCCGACGACGACGTCGCCGTTCGTCGCCTCCGCGGCGTCGTGCGGTTGCTTCCTGACCGCGGTCGAGCGGGTTGCCCCGCCCGGCAGCGAGACCTGCACGATCCGGGCCGCGCTCTCCACCGGCACCAGCACCGGACCGCCCGGGCGGCCGAGCTGCAGGTGGCGCACGCCGCCGGGCAGGGCGACGCTGCGCCGCGGCGCGAGGGTGCGCGGGTCGAGCAGCAGCAACCGGTCCGGCGCGCGCACGGCGACGGCGAGCAGTCGGGTTCGCGCGTCGTACACGATCCCCTCGGGCCGGGCACCGACCTTCGCGATGCGGCCGACCGGTTCGGTCGACGGCACCGGCGCGGTCGCGGGCTCGGCGGCCTTGGGGCCCCGGTGACCGGCGTCGCTCCCGCAGGCGGCTGCGACGAGAACCGCCGAGAACGGGGCGATCAGCAGCCATGCGCGGCGGCGCCGTGGGGTCATGTCGCCAGCCTGCCCCGCCCGAGTAGCGCGCATCACCATCTTCCAAGATTCGGATGGAACCGCGACGTGCGCGCACACCGAATCCCCTTCCGAGACCACGAGTGAAGGAGACACCAACGATGCGTGCGATGAACAAGGTCCTTGCCGGAACGGCCGCCGTCGGCCTGGCGGCCACCATGGCCGCCTGCGGGAGCGACAGCGACAGCGGCGACCCCAAGCCGCAGGGTCAGTTCAAGACCCTGACCGGGCAGACCACGACGGTCGTCCCCGCCAAGAGCTTCACCGATGCGCTGACCCAGCTCAAGGTGACGCCGGGCTTGGTCGGCAACGCCAAGATGACGAGCGAGGGCTTCGCCTTCCCGATCACCGGCGGCAACGCCACGATCTACAAGAAGGGCGACGTCAAGCCCTACGTGCAGGGCACGATCGAGCACCAGGGCAGCGGCCTCTCGCTGACCGCGGGCGGCATCAAGGTCGAGCTGACGAACTTCACCGTCGACCCGGGCAACAACTCCAAGCTCACCGGTGACGTCAGCGCCAACGGCAAGAGCGTCGTGAAGGACGCGAAGCTCTTCGACCTCGACGGCAGCACGCTGCAGACGCCGACGATCAGCAAGAGCGGCGTGGCGACCCTCAAGGGCACCACGATCTACCTGTCGCAGGCAGCCGCCGATCTGCTGAACCAGACCTTCAAGATCAACGTCCTCAAGGGCGGGTCGAAGACCGGTACGGAGATCGGCACCGCGATCATCCGCGCCACCGGCAAGTAGGCGGTCCCCACCGCGGACGGGCGGTCACGGGAGAAATCCCGTGACCGCCCGTTTCGCTGTGCGCAGGGATTATCAGCAGAGTTGCGCAAATGCCACCGCCGCCGCGGTGGCCACGTTGAGCGAGTCGACGCCGGCCACCATCGGGATGCGCACCCGCTCGTCGGCGGCGGCCAGCGTGGCCGCGGCGAGCCCCGGCCCCTCAGCGCCGAGCAGCACCGCCCACCGGTCGGGCGCCGCCAGCTCCCGCAGCGGCCGCTCGCCGCGCGGGGTGAGCGCGAGAGTCGTGACGCCGTGCCCGCGCAGCAGGTCGAGCGCCCCGGGCCAGGCCCCCGGCAGCACCGCGAACGGGATGCGCAGGACGTGCCCCATCGAGACGCGGACGCTGCGGCGGTACAGCGGATCGGCGCACGTCGGGTCGAGCAGCACGGCGTCCACCCCGAACGCCGCGGCGTTGCGGAACAGCGACCCGAGGTTCTCGAAGTCGTTGAGCCCTTCGAGGACGGCGATCCGCCGCGCCGCCGCGACCAGCTCGGCCGCGTCGAGTGCCGGCGGCCGGTCGGCCGACGCAAGCACGCCGCGGGTGACGCGGAACCCGACGACCTCGGACAGCAGCCACTTGTCGACCGCGTACGCGGGGGCGTCCCGCTGTGCGAGGGCGGGACGCAGGGCGTCGAGGCGCGAGGCGACGCCGACGACCGCGCGCATCCGGTAGGGCGAGCCGACCATCCGTTCCACGACGTTCACACCCTCGGCGATCACGATGCCGCGCCGGTCGGGCCGGACGTCGGCGTCGGTGAGGTCGCGGAAGTCGTCGAGGCGGGGGTCGGCGGCGTCGGTGATCGACTCGACGTCCATCGCGTGACCGGTCAGGCGGCGCGCAGCCGCGACTGCACGAGCTCGGCGACGTCACCGGCGTGCATCCCCCGGCGCCGTGCGACGTTGAGCGCCAGGGCGGCCACGCAGACGAGGCACACCAGACCGCCGCCCACCATGCCCCAGCGCGGCCCGGCGACCCCGGCGAGCCAGCCGACCAGCGGCGCACCGAAGGGCGTCCCGCCGAGGAAGCACACCAGGTACAGCGACATGACCCGGCCCCGCATGGTCGGGGTGACGCCCAGCTGGACGTGCGAGTTGGCCGCCGTGGTCACCGAGAGCATCGCGAGCCCGGTGGGCACGAGCGCGGCGGCCGTCCACCAGAAGGTCGGCATCACGCCGGCCACGATCTCGGCCACGCTGAAGACCCCGCCCGCGGTGAGCAGGAACAGCGCCGACGGCCGCCGGGTGCGGCGCGTGGCGGCGACCGCGCCACAGAACGCGCCCACGGCGAGCGCGGTCGAGAGCAGGCCGTAGCCGCTCGCCCCCTGGTGGAACACCTGCTTGGCCATGAGAGCGCAGGTGATCGCGAAGTTCAGCCCGAAGGTGCCGATCACGAACACGAGCACCATCGTGAGGACGAGGTCGCGACGCCCGCGCACGTACGACAACCCCTCCCGCAGCTGCCCCCGCGCGCGGCGGACCATCGGCGCGGGATGCAGCTCGGCGGTGCGCATGAGGGCCAGCCCGGCGAGGACGGCGCCGCTGGACACCGCGTTGGCCAGGAAGGCCCAGCCGGTGCCCACCGCCGCGATCAGGGCACCGGCGACGACCGGCCCGAGGATGCGACCGGTGTTGAAGATCGTGGAGTTGATGGCGACCGCGTTCGTCAGCTCGTCCTTGCCCACCATCTCGATGACGAAGGACTGCCGCACGGGGGTGTCGACCGCGGTGATCACGCCGAGGGCGGTGGCGAGCACGAGCACGTGCCAGTAGGCGACGACGCCGGAGACGTCGAGCAGGCCGAGCAGCAACGCGACACCGGCCAGCGCGGTCTGCGTGACCAGCAGCAGCCGACGCTTGTCACTGCGATCGGCGAGGATGCCGCCCCAGAGTCCGAGCAGCAGCTGCGGGCCGAACTGCAGCGCGGTGACGATGCCGAGCGCGGTGCCCGAGTCGGTCAGCTGCAGGACGAGCCAGTCCTGCGCGACGCGCTGCATCCAGGTGCCGGTCAGCGAGACGAGCTGGCCCGACGCGTACAGCCGGTAGTTGCGGACCCGCAGCGAGCGGAACATGCCGGCCGACGGGGAGGGGCGCTCGGACGTCGCGGCTCGCGACGCGAGCGCCGTCACTGCTGCGCCAACTTTTCCAGGATCGGGATGATGCGCTGCACCTGCGCGCGCTCCTCGGGGGTGAGTGCGGCCAGCTGCCGGGTGAGCCACGCGTCGCGGGACTGCTTCTCCGAGTCGAGCAGAGTCAGGCCGCGGTCGGTGATGGAGATGATGACCTGGCGGCCGTCGGTGGGGTGCGGCGTCCGCGCGACCAGACCGCGGTCCTCGAGGCCGGCGATCACCTTCGTCATCGACGGCGGCTGCACCTTCTCGCACGCCGCGAGGTCGCCGGCGCTCATCGGACCGCGCGCGCCGAGGGTGAACATCGCCGACAGGTGGGTGAGCGTGACCGAGGTGTCCACGCGCTGCTGGCGCACCTGCCGGGTGAGGCGCAGCAGCGCCGGCCGCAACTGGGACGCGAGCTCGGCGATCGTCGTCCTCGTCGCCGCTGTCACGATAGTTAGTCTAGCTAACGACCAAGGGCATTGCCACCGAGCAGTGCCTGCGCGAGACCCGCGACGAGGGGTTGGGCGTCGGGCAGCACCTGCCCGTCCACGCTGCGGATCGCGACGGCCCCGCTCAGGCTGGACGTCCAGAACGCGGGCCGCGCCACGAGCTCGGCCACGGTGAACTCGCGCAGCTCGGTCGGCAGTCCGGTGTCGCGGGCGAGGTCGAGCACGGCGCGCCGCGTCACCCCCGGCAGCAGGTCGTCGCGCAGCGGCGCGGTCACCAGGCCACCGTCCTCGCGGACGAGGAAGACGTTGCCGCGGGCGGTCTCCAGCACCGTGCCGTCCGCGGCGACGAACAGCGGAACGGCCGGCGCGCACTGCTCCTCGGCGGCGGCGAGCGGCGAGCGGTCGGCCCACTTGTGCCGCCACAGCCCGGCGGGCCGGTGGCACACCACCGCGGCGCTGGGCCCGGGCGGCGGGCCGAGCGACGCAGCGGTCACCGCGAGCTCGCCGTCGCGCAGGACGATGCGCAGGGCGGCCCGCGCCGTCCGCGGCGAGGCCGCGGCGCGCCGGACCTGGCGCTGCGCGCCGGCCGGCACCCCCTGGCCGGTCAGCTCGCGCGCCGACCGGTCGA
This sequence comes from Jatrophihabitans endophyticus, assembly GCF_900129455.1. Classification (NCBI taxonomy): domain Bacteria; kingdom Bacillati; phylum Actinomycetota; class Actinomycetes; order Jatrophihabitantales; family Jatrophihabitantaceae; genus Jatrophihabitans; species Jatrophihabitans endophyticus. The sequence continues at coordinate 196,431 of NZ_FQVU01000005.1, read as the reverse complement.
GGCGGGCCAGGTGGTCGGCGAGGCGTACCGGCACCCCGCCCACGGCGAGGACGGTCTCGAGCAGCGCGAGCTCGGCCGGCGCGACCGGGACGGGTTCGGGCGGCAGCGCGGACCGACCGACGCGCAGCAGCGGCGCCGCCTTGGTGCGGCACTCGCGCCACTCCAGCATGGGCACGCTGTCGGCGGTGATCCCGCCCCCGACACCGAGCTCGGCCCGGCCGTCGGCGATCTCGAAGGTCCGTATGGTCACCGCGAACTGGCTGCGCCCGCTGGCGGTGACGACGCCCGCCGCGCCCGTGTACGCGCCGCGCGGCACCGCCTCCAGCTCGGCGACGGCGCTCAGCGCCCGCAGCTTGGGCGCGCCGGTGACCGACCCGGGCGGGAAGGCCGCGCCCAGCAGCCCCCGCACCCCGACGTCCGGACGCAGCGTGCCGCTGACGGTGGACACCAGGTGCCACACGCCCGGATGGGCCTCGACGTCGAGCAGCGCGTCGACCCGCACGCTGCCGATCTCGCAGACCCGGCCGAGGTCGTTGCGCACGAGGTCGACGATCATCACGTTCTCGGCCGCGTCCTTCGTCGAGGCGCGCAGCCTGCGGTCGTTGCCGTCGGCCACGTCCCCGCTCCCGATGCGCGGCAGCGTGCCCTTGATCGGCGAGGTCCGGACCGTGTCGCCGTCGATCGCCAGGAACAGCTCCGGGCTGACGCCGACGAGGGTTCGCCTCCCGTCGGTGAGCAGCGCGCCACGGGCGGGCCGCAGCGCCGCCACGAGATCGGCGTAGAAGCCGACCGCGCTGCCGGCGAACGGTGCGCGGAGCCGGGTGCACACGTTGACCTGGTACAGCTCGCCGGCCCGGATGAGCTCCACGGCACGCTCGACGGCGGCCAGATGCGCCGACCGGTCGGGGACGGACACCGGGCCGAGCGTCCACGGCGCGCGGCGGGGCCGCGCCGTCAGCAGCCGGCGCCACCGGTCGAGCGCGAGCTGGAGCACGGCGTCGCGGTCGTCGCGCCACAGCGCCTCGAACACCCACTGCCGGTCGCGGTGACGCAGCACGTGGTCGTGGAACCCGAAGCGAGCCGTGCCGTCGTAGTCGATGCCGCCGAACCAGCCGCCGCCGACGAAACCGGGGGGCGCCTGGCCGACGGCGGGGACGACGGCGACCTCGGCCAGGTCGTCGGTCGTGCGGACCGGTTCGGCCGCGACGATCGCGCCGTCGCCGAGCCAGTCACCGGTCAGCGCGGCGAGACCGGGCCAGCCCGCCGCGCGCCGGACGAGCTCGTCCGGTGCGGGTCCCGCGCCCAGCGGGACCCGCACGGCCCGGGCCCGCCCGGACGTCACGCCGGTACGCTCGCCGGCATGGGGCAGCAGCGGCGCCGGCTCGTCGTCCCGCCGCCGGTGCAGATGAACGCGCGGCGCATCGTCGCCGTCGGCACCGCCCTGTGGTTCGTCGCCTTCGTCGTGCTGGTGCCGTTCTGGGGCTGGCTCGGGCGCCACGACCACCGCAGCTGGCTGTGGACCTGCCTCGCGGGCTGGCTGCTCGGTCTGCTGGGCTGGTCGATCATGAGCCGCCACCGGGCGATGGGGCGCACGATCTGAGCGGCGTCACGACTCGGCGCTCACCTCGGCGTGCGGTCCGGCCTCGAGCGCGGGTCGCGCCGGTGTCCCGTCGATCGCCCCGCGCGGCTCGAGGCTGACCTCGTCGCCGTCGTCGTAGACGACCTCGCCGTGCTCGCCCAGCGGCGTGCCGCTCGATCGCGTCGTCGAGTGCGCGCCGCAGCCGTACTCGACGCTCACGACCTGCCCGTCGCTGTCGGTGACCTCGTTGCCGCACACGCCGAACCCGGCCGACAACGAGCCGGCGAGGGCGAGGAAGAAGCCGCACGTCCCGCAGTGGCCCGGCGCCTGCCGCGCCATCGCGGTGTCGGGCCCGCGGTCGCCGGTGTACCAGCGCTCGGCGGCGAGCTCGCGTCCGTCGCGGGACATGACCTGGTCGCGACCGACACCGAGCTCGAATGCGACGTCGTCGACCTGGGGGTCGTCCGAGAGCGTGTAGGCGGGGACGAGCCGCACGTCGTCGTCGGTCGTGGGCAGCAGCTCCCCGGGGCTGAGGTCGCCGGGCCGCACCCGCTCGTGCCACGGCACCCAGGTCGGCGCCCGCAGCGCGGCGTCGCCGGGCAGCAGCACGACCTCGTCGACCGTCGCGGTGCGGCTGCGCGAGGCCCGCGCGATCGTCACCGCCCAGTACCAGCCGACGTAACCGGGGAGCGTCGCCGCGAAGGCGTGGGTGACGACCCGCTCGGCCTCCGGCTTGACCCCGAGGTGCTCGCCGACGTCCTCGCCGGCCACCTCGACCGCCGCCGCGCGGGCGAGCTCGACCGCGTCGACGAGGGTCGCGTCGGGCGCGCCCGGCAGCGCGAACACGCGCGATGCGGGGCTCGCGGCGGTGTCGTCGTCGGCCTGGTCCCCGCCCGGGGACACGGTGTCGGGCAGCTCGGTGCTCATCACGCCGCCATTGTCGCGGAAACCCTGCCCTCGGCACCATCGCACCCGGCCGCGGGTCGTCCGGTGAGGCAGGATGGGCGTCGTGGCGAAGCGGAGGGACGACCGGCCGGGCGGTCGCTTCTCGCGCTCGGGCCACACCACGCACCTCCCCCGGTCCTCCGACGCCGCGGCAGCGCCGGACGAGCGGCAGCCCCACGACACGCGGCCGGACCACCGGACCGAACGCATCCCCGACCCGTATCGCGACGACTACCGGCGCGACGACTACCGGCGCGACGACTACCGGCGCGACGACTACCGGCGCGACGACTACCGGCGCGACGACTACCGGCGCGACGACTACGACCGGCAGCCCGAACGCCGGCCCGGTTACGGCGCCCCGACCTACCACCGCGGCACCGCGCAGGACGGTGCGGCCGACGCCGAGACCGTCGCCCGCCGCCGTCCCGGCGTCGCGTCCGCGCCGACCGTCGGCGGATCGGCGCTCAATCTCGGCAAGGCCACGATCTCCGGAACCGGCCGCGCCGCGCGGACGGTGACGCGCAAGGTCATCACGGCGAGTCGCTCCGACGGCGCCGCCGAGTCCGGGCTGACCGCGCTGATCTGGAACCAGGTGCTCAGCTACGGCACCGACGCCATGGTCACGGTCGCCCTGGCCGGCACGGTCTTCTTCGGCGCGTCGGCCGACGCGCAACGCGGCAACGTGCTGCTCTACCTGCTCGTCACGATGGCGCCGTTCGCGGTGGTGGCGCCGATCATCGGCCCGGCGCTCGACCGGCTGCAGCACGGTCGCCGCTGGACGATGGCCGGGACGGCCGTGGGTCGCGCCGTCCTCGCGCTGATCATGGCCGGGCATCCGACCGAGCTGCTGGTGCTCTACCCGTGCGCGCTCGGCTCGCTCGTGCTGTCCAAGGCGTACGCGGTCGTCCGGGCGGCGGCGACACCGCGGCTCGTCCCGCCGAACATGACCCTCACCGAGGCCAACGCCAAGCTGACCGTCTTCGGGCTGGCCTCGACCGTCGTCCTCGGTGGCGCGGTCGGTGCGATCATCAAGGTCACCGGCTCCTACACCGCCGGCCTGATCGTCACCGCCGCCGCCTTCGCCGCGTGCGCGTGGTTCGCATTCAAGCTCCCCAAGCAGGTCGACTCCGCGGTGCAGGCGCCGCGCCACCCCGAGGAGCCCGCGCGGCAGCGGCGCCAGGGAAAGGTGCCACCGCTGCACCGGCTGCGGGCCTGGGCACGACGCGGTTTCGACCCGCACCTGGTGATCGCCCTGCAGGGCGAGTCGGTGCTGCGGCTGCTCTCGGGGATGCTGACCATCTACCTCGCGTTCTACGTCGAGTCCACCAGCCACGGCCTGACGGGCGTGGTCCAACTGGCCGGCGTCGTCGGCGGCGCGGGGGCCGGCAACTTCGTCGGCACCGCGATCGGCACGCGGTTGAAAATGGTCAAGCCCGAGCTCACGATCGTCGTCTGCACCGTGGTGGCCGCCGTCGTCTGCGTCCTCGCGGCGATCACGTTCAGCGTGCTGGTCGCCTGCATCGCGATGTTCCTGTCGGCCGTCACGAACGCGCTGTCGAAGATCGCGCTGGACGCCCTCATCCAGCAGGACGTCCTCGAGACGCTGCGCTCCAGCGCGTTCGCCCGCTCCGAGACCTTCCTGCAGCTGGCGTGGGTGCTGGGTGCAGCGCTGGGCGTGGCCCTGCCCAGCAACGACACCACCGACGGCCGGGTGGCCCTCGTCGTCGCCGCCGTCGTGGTCGGTCTCGTCGCCGGGCTCGTGGTGCTGCGCAGTCGCGCGACCTCCCGGCCCCAGGGGCGCCTGGGCTCCATCGGTAGCGTCGTTCCTCGCAGCAGCGACTGACGCGGCGCCGGCACCCCGGCCGCGCCACGACGACGGGAGCCGACACGGACGTCCTGGTGATCACCGCGGTCGAGGCCGAGGCCGCCGCGATCCGCGCGGCGCTGCCCCGCGGCGCCGCGGTGCGGGTCGTCGTCGGCGGCGTCGGACCGGCCGCCGCGGCGGCCACCGCCGGCCGCGAGCTGGTCACCGGTGCGGACCTCGTCGTCAGCGCCGGCATCGGCGGCGGGTTCGCGCCGCTGGCCCCCGGTGCGATCGCGGTGGCCACCACGAGCGTCTTCGCCGACCTCGGTGCCGACACCGCCGAGGGTTTCGTGCCGATGGCCGAGCTCGGGTTCGGCGTCGCCGAGCACCCGGTGCCGGCCAAGTTGGCGGTCGAGCTCGCCGACCGCACCGGCGGTCACCTCGGCACCGTGCTGACGGTCGCCACCGTGACCGGGACGGCCGAGCGCGCAGCCGCGCTCGCCCGGCGCTACCCCGACGCGGTCGCGGAGGCCATGGAGGGTGCCGGCGTGGCGATCGCGGCGACGCACGCCGGGGTGCCCTTCGCCGAGCTCCGCACGATCAGCAACGCCGTCGGCCCGCGGGACCGCGCCGCCTGGCGGATCGAGGACGCGCTCGCCGCCCTCGGCCGCGCCGTCGCCGAGGCCACCGCATGACGACACCGTCCCGCCCATGACAGCACCCGGTACCGCACGGAAAGTGGCTCCCATGAAGGTCGCGTACTCCCCCTGCCCCAACGACACGTTCGTCTTCCACGCCTGGGCCCACGGTCTCGTCCCCGACGCCCCCGAGATCGACGTGACGTTCGCCGACATCGACGTCACCAACACCGCCGCCGAGCGCGGCGAGTTCGACGTCGTCAAGGTGTCGTACGCGGCGTTGCCGTGGCTGCTGGACGAGTACACGCTGCTGCCCACCGGCGGGGCGCTGGGCCGCGGCTGCGGGCCGCTCGTGCTGACCCGTGGCGACCTCGCCGACCTCGACGGCCGGACCGTCGCGGTGCCCAGCGAGCGCTCGACGGCCTACCTGCTGTTCCGGCTGTGGGCGGTCGGGCAGCGTCCCGCCCGCATCGACGTCGTCCCGTTCACCGAGATCATGCCGGCGGTGCGCGACGGCCGGTACGACGCGGGGCTCGTGATCCACGAGGCCCGCTTCACCTACCCGTCCTTCGGGCTGACCGCGCTGGCCGACCTCGGCGCGTGGTGGGAGGCCGACACCGGGTTGCCGATCCCGCTCGGTGCGATCCTGGCGCGTCGCTCGCTGGACGCCGCCGCCCTGACCCGCGTCGTCCGAGCGTCGGTGGAGCACGCCTGGGCAGACCCGTCGGCGTCGGCGGCGTACGTGGCCGCGCACGCGGACGAGATGTCCCCGGACGTGCAGGCCCAGCACATCGCGCTCTACGTCAACGAGTTCACCCGCGACCTCGGCGACGAGGGCCACGCCGCCGTCAGGGCGCTGCTGTCACGAGCCCACGAGCAGAACCTCGTCCCAAGCAACGCTGCGCTGGAACTGTAGGCAACAGCGGGCATGCTGCCGCGCTGGTTCGAGCCGACAACAGTGAAGTGCCGGGGAGGCGGTCAAGCATCCAGATTGTCGGCGAAGGCGCGGAGCAGTCCGGCGATCTTGCGGGCCTCCGGACGATCGGGGTAGCGACCGCGCCGCAGCGTGTTCGACGTGCTGTCGAGCAGCTTGATGAGGTCCTCGACGAGCGGGGCCATCTCCTCGGCGGGCTTGCGGGCGTTGCGCACCACGGAGGGCACCGGGTCGAGCAGTCGTACCTGCATGGCCTGCAGTCCCTTGCGTCCCGAGACGATGCCGTACTCGACGCGGGTCCCGGGCTTGATGTCCTGCATTCCGTCGGGCAGCGCGTCACGGTGGACGAAGACGTCGTCGCCCTCGTCGTTGGAGACGAAGCCGAAGCCCTTCTCCGCGTTGAAGAACTTGACTCTGCCGGCAGGCACGGGGGCTCCTCGGTGCTGGACGAATTTCGAGGCACCGCCGCGGCGATGCCTCCCGCGACCAGGCTACCGGTCGCGGGACTCCCGACGCAGCGATATCGGCTGCGGTCGCCGCGGCGGGGGCGGCGACGTCCGGATACACTCGTCAGTCCGCGTTCGACCCCGTGAGAGGGACCGTCAATGGCCGCCACGTCGCCCCGTCTGCCCGAGCAGTTCCGCTCGACCCACGACACCGACGACGACTTCCTGGTCTCCGAGCTCGTGTCCGACGCCGCCGGTGCCCACTCCCCGTTCGGCGACACCGAGTTCCCGCTGCCGACCGACCGGCTCTTCTACGTCCACCCGACGCGCGAGGAGCGTCCGCACCTCGCCGACGGGCGCTGAGCGCGCCCGCCCGTGGCCGCGACGCCGGAGCCCGCACGCAGCGGCGGCGGCGACGATGACGCCCCACCGGCCACGCTGGCCGAGTGGCTGCGTCGGCGCAGCGACCGCGAGCTCGCGCAGCTGCTGACGCTGCGCCCCGATCTCGGCCTGCCGACGCCGGCCGACATCGCCTCGCTGGCCGCACGTGCCGTCGTGCGGACCTCGGTGCAGCGGGCGGTCGACGCGCTCGACGCGTACACCCTGCGGATCCTGGAGAACCTCGCGCTGGCCGCGGACGCCGGCGAGCCGCAGGATGCCGTGGTCCCCGACGAGCCCGCCGGCCTCGCCGAGCTGTTCGACCGCGCCCTGGTGTGGGGGACGCCCGAGCAGGTGCGGATCGTGCCGACGGTGCGCGAGACCCTCGGCGCCTACCCCGCCGGGCTCGGTCGACCCGCGGTGGCGCTGCTGCGCGGCACGGGTGTCGCGGGCGCCGTGGCGCAGCCGGCCGCCTTCTACGCCGACGCCGAGGCCGTGGCCGCGCGCGTCGCCGAGAGCGACGCCGACGAGCGTGAGGTGCTCGAGCTGCTGGCGGCGGGGCCGCCCGTGGGGACGGTCCGCGACCTGGGGACGTCGGCCACGACGGCCACGCCGTCGGCCGCCCAGCGGCTCGTGCGGCGCGGCCTCGTCGTCCCCATCGACGGGCACCGGGTGGAGCTGCCGCGGGAGGTCGGCCGCGTCCTGCGTGGCGCGACCGACGGCGGCCGGGCAGGTGGTGCCCCCGGCGCCGAACCGCCGGCGGTGCGCCTGGTCGAACGGGCGCCGGTCGAGCTCGACCGCCTCGGCACCACCGAGGTGCTCGACGTGCTGCGGCTCGTCGACACCCTCGCCGGGAGCTGGACGGCCCACGCGCCGTCGGTGCTGCGCTCGGGCGGTCTGGGGGTACGTGACCTGCGCCGGACGGCGAAGGACCTCGACCTGGACGAGGCCGCCACCGCGGTCGTCGCCGAGGTCGCCTACGCGGCCGGGCTCGTCAACGCCACCAACGGCATGGAGCCGGTGTTCCTGCCCACCGGTGAGTACGACATCTGGCGCGGTCGCGACACCGCGCAGCGCTGGCTCGCGCTGGTCACGGCCTGGCTGGGCATGACCCGCCAGCCGAGCCTGGTCGGGCAGCGCGGCGACCGCGACCGCGTCATCACCGCGTTGGGCCCGGACGTCGAGCGCGGCACCGTCCCGGCCCAGCGGCGTCAGGTGCTGGACGCGCTCGTCGAGCTGCCGCCGGGGAGCGCACCGGCCGACCGGGGCGAGATCCTGGCCCGGCTGGCGTGGCACCAGCCCCGACGCGCCGCCGCGATGCGCCCGCTGGTGGAGGCCGTGCTGGCCGAGACCGACCTGCTGGGGCTGACCGCCGCCGGGGGCGTCACCGGCTACACCCGCACGCTGCTCGCCGGCTCGGCCTCGGCCGCCGAGCATGCCCTCGACGGCGCGTTGCCCGCCCCCGTCGACCAGTTCCTCGTCCAGCCCGACCTCACCGTCGTCGTCCCCGGACCGCCGGAACCGGCGCTGGGGATCGAGCTCGGCCTGCTCGCCGACCTGGAGTCCACCGGCGGCGCGAGCGTCTACCGCATCACCGAGCGCTCGGTCCGGCGCGCGCTCGACGCCGGCCGGTCCGGTCGCGACATCGCCGGCTACATCGCGGCGCACTCGCGGACTCCCGTGCCGCAGGGGCTGAGCTACCTGGTCGAGGACGCGGCCCGCCGCCACGGCGTCCTGCGCACCGGGGTCGCCGGCGCGTACCTGCGCTGCGACGACGTGTCCCTCCTGGCCCGCGTCGTCGCCGACCGCGCCACCGCGTCCCTGGGGCTGCGGCTGCTGGCGCCGACCGTCGTGGTCGCCACCGCGTCGGTGACCGACGTCCTCGACACGCTGCGCGAGGCCGGTTTCGCCCCCGCCGCAGAGTCCCCCGACGGCGAGCTCGTCACCCTGGGCGTCGAGCCGCCGCGCGCGGGCCCACGGCCGCCCGCGCGCACCGCAGTCACCCGCCGCGCGGCCGACAGCGGTTCGCAGACCGCCGAGCTCGTCCGACGCATCCGCTCCGGCGACGCGCTCGCCGGCAACGACCCCCGGGTGCGCACGATCGCCGCGCAGGTCCCGGGTGTGACGTCGGCGAGCACGATGGAGCAGCTGCGCACCGCGGTCCGCGAGGCCCGGCTCGTCTGGTTCGGCTGCGCGGAGGCCGACGGCAGCACCACCGCGCACACGATGCAGCCGATCTCGCTCGCCGCCGGCACCGTGCGCGGCTACGAGCGGGGCCGGCAGGGGCTCGCGTCCTACCCGGTGCACCGCATCACCGCGATCCGCATCCTCGACGAGAACGACGACGAGAACGACGACGAGAACGACGACGACCAGAACGACGACGGCGAGGACCACTGATCCGGCCAGCCCGCGGAACAGCGCGGAGTCGCCGGATGTTTGCGACAATGGACAGTCGCCCTCACCCGTTTGGAGCACCGTGACCGACGGCCCCCTCATCGTCCAGTCCGACAAGACCCTGCTGCTCGAGGTCGACCACCCGCAGGCCGCCGAGGCCCGCGGCGCCATCGCCCCCTTCGCCGAGCTCGAGCGCTCGCCCGAGCACGTCCATACCTACCGGTTGACGCCGCTGGGGCTGTGGAACGCGCGGGCTGCGGGGCACGACGCCGAGCAGGTCGTCGACGCGCTGGTGCGGTACTCGCGCTACGCGGTGCCGCACGCGCTCCTCGTCGACGTCGCCGACACCATGGACCGCTACGGCCGGCTGCAGCTGGTGAAGCACCCGAACCACGGGCTGGCGCTCGTCTCGCTCGACCGCGCGGTGCTCGAGGAGGTGCTGCGGCAGAAGAAGATCGCACCGATGCTCGGCACCCGCGTCGACGACGACACCGTGCTCGTCCACCCGTCCGAGCGGGGCCGGCTCAAGCAGGCGCTGTTGAAGGTGGGGTGGCCGGCCGAGGACCACGCCGGGTACGTCGACGGCGAGGCCCACGCGATCGACCTCGATCAGGACGACTGGTCGCTGCGCGACTACCAGCAACAGGCCGCCGACATGTTCTGGGCCGGCGGGTCGGGCGTCGTCGTGCTGCCCTGCGGTGCCGGCAAGACGATGGTCGGCGCCGCCGCCATGGCGCAGGCGAAGGCCACCACGCTGATCCTCGTCACCAACACCGTGGCCGGCCGGCAGTGGCGGCGCGAGCTCCTCGCGCGCACGTCGCTCACCGAGGACGAGATCGGCGAGTACAGCGGCGAGCGCAAGGAGATCCGCCCGGTCACGATCGCGACCTATCAGGTGATGACGAGCCGCCGGAAGGGCGAGTACCGCCACCTCGAGCTGTTCGACTCGCGCGACTGGGGCCTGATCATCTACGACGAGGTGCACCTGCTGCCCGCGCCGATCTTCCGTCTCACCGCCGACCTGCAGTCGCGACGGCGGCTCGGGCTGACCGCCACCCTCATCCGTGAGGACGGTCGCGAGGGCGACGTCTTCTCCCTCATCGGGCCCAAGCGCTACGACGCGCCGTGGAAGGACATCGAGAACCAGGGCTGGATCGCCCCGGCCGACTGCACCGAGGTGCGGGTGACCCTCACCGACGCCGAGCGGATGACGTACGCGACGGCCGAGCCCGAGGAGCGGTACAAGCTCGCCGCCACCGCGCGCACCAAGCTGCCGGTGATCCGCTCGATCCTCGACCGCCACCCCGACGAGCAGGTGCTCGTGATCGGCGCCTACCTCGACCAGCTCGACGACGTGTCGGCCGAGCTCGACGGCGCTCCCGTCATCCAGGGTTCGACGAGCACCAAGGAGCGCGAGCGGCTCTACGACGAGTTCCGCCGCGGCGAGCAGCGCGTGCTCGTCGTGTCCAAGGTCGCCAACTTCTCGATCGACCTGCCCGAGGCGGCCGTGGCCATCCAGCTGTCGGGGACCTTCGGCTCCCGGCAGGAGGAGGCCCAGCGCCTCGGCCGCGTGCTGCGCCCCAAGGCCGACGGCCGGCAGGCGCATTTCTACACCGTGGTCTCGCGCGACACCCTCGACGCCGAGTACGCCGCGCACCGGCAGCGCTTCCTCGCCGAGCAGGGCTACGCGTACACGATCGTCGACGCCGACGACCTGCTCCGGCCGCTCTAGTCCCGCGAGTGGTCGTTCGCACGTCGACTGGTCGCCGTCTCGCCGACCAGTCGGAATACCGAGCGACCACTCGGCGCGAGAGCGGTAGCGTCCGCGCGGTGACGACACCCGCGGTGCCCGTGCCGGACGATAAGGACTGGACCTGGACGCTGACGCGGCCGTGCCCGGAGTGCGGCTTCGACGCACGGGCGGTCGAGCGGGCCGACGTGCCCGCGCTCCTGCGGCGCTACGCCGCCGTCCTGCACGACGCCCTCGACCGGCCGGGCGCGGGCGAGCGTCCCGCGCCCACCGTCTGGTCGCCGCTGGAGTACGCCGCGCACGTGCGCGACGTGTGCGCGATCGGCACGCGACGCCTCACGCTGATGCTCACCGAGGACGACCCGGTGTTCGACGACTGGGACCAGGACGAGACCGCGCTCGCCGCGCGGTACTGGGAGCAGCAGCCGGCCGCCGTGGCGGTCGGGCTCGAGGCCGCCGCCGAGGTCGTCGCCGCCGCGTTCGGCGCCGTTCGCGACGAGCAGTGGCAACGCCCCGGCCGACGCTCCAACGGCTCGGTGTTCACCGTCGAGTCCTTCGCCCGCTACGTCCTGCACGACCTCGCCCACCACGCGTGGGACGTCCGTCCCTGACCGGTCAGCCCCGCAGGATCGGGGGCAGCAGCAGTTCGGCGGGGCCACGCCGGTATAGCTCCGCCGGACGTCCGCCGTTGCGTGTCGTGGTCGTGCCGGCGGGCGCCAGGAGCCCGGGGACGCCGGTGACCTTGCGATGGAAGTTGCGCGGGTCGAGCGGGACACCCCACACGATCTCGTAGACGCGACGCAGCTCGGCAACGGTGAACTCCGGCGCGCAGAACGCGGTGGCGACCGGCGCGTACTCCAGTTTTGCGCGAGCACGCGCAATACCGTCGGTCAGGATGCGGTCGTGGTCGAAGGCGATTCGGCGCACCCGCTCCACTGGCGTCCATCGCGCCTCGGCGGCGTCGGTACCGGCTATCGGTGACGGCAGCGACGGCGCGAGCGCGAGATAGGCGACGGTGACGACCCGCATCCGGGGATCGCGCCGCGGCGCGCCGTAGCTCGCCAGCTGCTCCACGTGGACGTCGGCGGGGCGCACTCCCGTCTCCTCGGCCAGCTCCCGCGCGGCGGCGGCATCGAGGTCCTCGTCCGGCCGGACGAACCCGCCGGGCAGCGCCCACCGACCGGCGTACGGCGCCTCGCCGCGACGCACGAGCAGCACGCACAGCTCGTCGTCGCGGATGGTGAGGACGACGAGGTCGACGGTGACCGCGAACGGCGGGTGTTCCACGCCACCGATCGTACGTAATCGTCATCTTGACGACAAGCACTCATCCTGTTTATCGTCAATCTGACGCTAATAACAGGAGGAGACATGGCCACCGTCACCCGCTACCCCTTCACCCGGCACCTGCAGGTCGGCCCCACGAGCTACGTGCGGCACCTGCGCAACGGCCGGGTCGCCCACGAGGGCACCGCCGCCGCGTTCTGGTTCCGGCCGCTCAGCGCGGTGCTGTCCGAGGTCCCGATGGACGATCGCGAGCTGCCGCTGCTGTTCCACGCGCGCACCAGCGACTTCCAGGACGTCACCGTCCAGGCGACCGTCACGTACCGGGTCGTCGACCCGACCGCTGCCACCACGCGACTCGACTTCGCCATCGACCCCGCGAGCGGACGCTGGACCAACGCACCGCTGGAGCAGCTGGCCGGCATGCTCACCGAGTCCGCCCAGCAGCACGCGCTCGACCTGCTGACCGTGACGCCGCTCGACACCGCCCTGACCGACGGCGTGCGGGCCGTCCGCGACCGCATCGCCGCGGGGCTGCAGGGCGATGCGCGGCTCACCACCACCGGCGTGGCCGTCCTCGACGTCCGCGTCGTGGCGATCCGCCCCGAGGCCGAGGTCGAGCGCGCGCTGCAGACCCCGACACGCGAGCACATCCAGCAGGACGCCGACCGCGCGACGTACGAGCGGCGCGCCCTCGCCGTCGAGCGCGAGCGCGCGATCGCCGAGAACGAGCTCCAGAACCGGATCGAGCTGGCCCGGCGCACCGAGCAGCTGGTGGGCCAGCAGGGCGCCAACGACCGCCGCGCCGCCGAGGAGGCCGCCGCGGCCGACCGGATCGCCGTCGGGGCCGAGGCGGCACGCACCCGCGACCTCGCCGCGGTCCGCGCCGAGGCCACCCGCGCCGACGGTGAGGCCCAGGTTGCGCCGTACCGCGATCTCGACCCGGAGGTACTGCTGGCGCTGGCCGTCCGCGAGCTCGCCGCGAACCTGCCGAACATCGACCACCTGACCGTCACGCCCGACCTGCTGGCCCCGGTGCTGGCCCGACTCGGGGAGCGGGCATGACGCTCGCGCCGCGGGTGGTGTTCGTCCACCGCCGTACCGAGTACGAGGAGCTGCTCGAACGGCACGGGTCACGTGGGCAGGCCGCCTTCTTCCTGCGCACGCGCGGCCGCGACATCGCCGAGGTGGAGCAACGTCACGCGGCGGTCCGGGCCGCCCTGGCCGAGGCGGCGGCCGCCGTGCCCGTCGACTGGCGACGCGGCACGGTGGAGCGTGCCGACCTGTCGCGCTTCCTCTTCACGCCCGAGGACGTCGTGGTGGTCGTCGGGCAGGACGGTCTCGTCGCCAACGCGGCCAAGTACCTCGACGGGCAACCGGTGATCGGCATCGACCCCGAGCCCGGCCGCAACGCCGGTGTACTCGTATCGCACGAGCCGTCGCGCACCGCCGCGTTGCTCCGCCACCGCGACGAGGTCGAGGCGAGGACGATGGTGGCCGCCCGCACCGACGACGGTCAGGAACTGCTCGCGCTCAACGAGATCTACGTCGGCCACGCGTCGCACCAGACCGCACGGTGGACGCTGACGCTGCCCGACGGTCGCACCGAGGCGCAGGCGTCGTCGGGCCTCATCGCCGCGACCGGCACGGGTGCCACCGGCTGGTGCGCCTCGGCCGCCCTCGAACGACACAGCGCGCTGTCGCTGCCCGCGCCGCAGGAGCAGCGGCTGGCCTGGTTCGTGCGCGAGGCGTGGCCGTCGCCGACGACGGGCACGTCGTTGACCGAGGGCAGCCTCGACGGTGAGCTCGTCGTCACCGTGGCGTCCGACCGGCTCGTCGCGTTCGGCGACGGCATCGAGGCCGACGCCCTCCAGCCGACCTGGGGGCAGTCCATCCGCATCGGCGTCGCGGGCCGCACGCTGCACCTCGTGCACTGACGTCCGGGCGTGGCGGACACAATGAGCCCGTGCCGCGTCATGTCTTGTTCCCCGGTCGACATCACCTGCTCACCCGCTTCCAGGCCCGTTACCTCGCCGACCTGCTCGGCGGCTGGCTCGCCGACGATGCCGGCGATCCGATCCACGTGGCCGGCGACGCCACCGTCGTGTGGGCGGTGACGAGCGCGAACCACCAGAACACCCGTCGCAACCCGATCGCCGCCCACCGGCGTGAGGCCGCCATCGAGCAGTTCTCGTGGCGTGAGGGCCTGCACTCGCTCGTCGTCCCGGTCGTCGACGTCGCGCCGACGGACCGGTTCGCCGAGATCACCCTCAAGAACGTCCGGCACGCAACCGGCCGCGAACTCACCCCCGACGACACGGTCGTCGCGTGCTCGACACCCGCGGTCGCCGCGCTGTACCGCGCCCTCGGCTTCCGGGTCGCCCCGGTCGAGCAGGGCGAGGTGACGGCGCCGGCCACGCCGTGGCAGCTGCTCGACCGGCTCGCCGCCGGTGACGACACGTGGCGCCGCGACGCCCACCCGGCGAGCGTCGACGTCGTCGACCGCTACGGCCTGGCCGAGCACGTGCGCATGCTCGCCGCCGACCCCGTCGTCAGCGGCGAGGGCTCGCTCACCGACACCCGCGACTACCGCACCTACAGCACGTCGTTCGAGCACGCCGCCCGCCGCAAGTGGGCGCAGGCCCGGCCGTACGTGCGCCCCGGTCGCATCGTCGACGTCGGCTGCGCCACGGGCGGCATGCTGGAGCTCGCCGCGGCCGAGCCCGGCCTGGCCGAGTCCGACCTCTTCGGCATCGAGGTCGCGCGCCACCTGTTCGAGGAGTGCGAGCACAAGAAGGCGCAGGGCGCGTTCGCGAACCCCAACACCTTCTTCCACCAGCGCAACGTGCTCGCCGGCCGGGTCTTCCCCGACCGCACCGTCGACACGACGATGACCTTCGCCCTCACGCACGAGATCTACAGCTACGGCGACGGCGCGGCCGACCTGCGCAGCTTCGCCGCGACCCTCGCCGCGCACACGGCGCCCGGCGGCGTGTGGATCAACTCCGACGTGTGCGGTCCGGCCGAGCCCGACCGCCCGGTGCGTCTGCGCTTCCACGACGGTGACGTCCGCACCCCCGCCGTCGACCTGACCACCGTCGCCGCCCGCGCGCACCTGGACGCGCTCCCGCCGGGTTCGCGCGTCGCGCAGTTCGCCCAGGACTTCCACGGTCCGTTCGACTACGAGGTCGTCGACGAACGGACCGTCCAGCTGTCACTGCGCGACGCCATGGAGTTCCTCGAGACGATGAGCTACACCGACAACTGGCTCTCGGAGATGCACGAGACGTTCTGCCACTTCGGCTGGGACGACTGGGTCCGGCTGGCCGACTCGGTCGGCCTCACCGTCGACCCGCGCTCGGGCCCGTGGCGCAACGACTGGATGGTGGAGCACGTCTTCGACCCCGCCGCCGCGCTCACCACCCCCGACGGCCGCGCGCTCGACTGGCCCGACACGCACCTGCTCCTGGTCGCGGGAGCGCCGCACGAGGGGTGACCCCGCCGGGCTCAGTCCCAGGCCCAGCGGATGCCGTGGACGCCCGGGGCGGCGGACGGCACGGCGACTTGCACGATCCCGAAGGGGCTTACCGGGAGCGGGCTGACGACGTCGGCGCGCCGGTCCACCGTCTCCTGCTCGACGTGCCATGCGGCCCGCGGGAGCGCGGCCGGGTCGAAGCGCACCTCGAGGAACAGCGAGAGCGGCCGCACCGCCGAGAACAGCGACTCGTCGTCGGTCTCGAAGTCGACGACCTCGGCCCGGTGGGCCGAGGTGTAGTCCATCGTGTACTCGACGCTGTAGATCTCACCCGCGCGCAGGCCACGCCGGAAGTCGCCGAGGAAGGCCTTGGCGCCGTCGAGAACGTCGACGCTCGCGGCGAGGTCCATGTTGCTGCAGGCCGACGGCGCGAACAGCTCCGGGTCGACGGTGACCGGGTCGAAGCTCACCATCCAGAGGAAGTCCGCGACGCCGTCGACCACCACCTGGAACGTCCGCCGGGTGATCAGGTGCTGGTGCAGCCGGTCGGCGCCCACGAGGAGCGTGGTGCTGACCTGCAGGTCGCGCAGCGTGTCGCGCTGCGCGGCGAAGTCCCGCTGCATCGCCTCCTCGGGTGCGGCCGCACTGAAGTACTCGTCGAGCCGCCGGTGTTCCTGGCGCCACGAGGCCACGAAGGACTCGGTCTCGGCCCGCTCGAGGCCCAGCGCGCGGGCGACCTCGCCGAGGGTGTCGCGGTGCGGGCGCTTCGCGCGCCCGGACTCGAGGGATCGGATGGTGCGCTCGCTGACGCCGGAGCGGTGCGCGAGATCCTCCTGACTGAACCCGGCGTCCCGGCGCAGCCGGCGCAGGGTGTGGGCAGCCGCCGACGCGACCGGCGGCATCAGTCCCGACCTCGGGCGACGCGTCGGACGCGCGGCACGGCCGCCGACGACGTGAGCACCGCGGAAGTATAGGAGCGCGCCCCGGGCGACCCGCTCCCGCGAAACGCCCGGCGGGCCGCTCCTCAGTCCCAGGACCAGCGGATGCCGTGCACCCCGCTCGGCGCCGGGGCGAGCACGACCTGCGCCAGGCCGAACGGCGACACCGCGACGTCGCCGACCACCTCCTCGGGCCCGGTCACCGACTCGTGGCGCACCTGCCACAGGCGCGCCGGCAGGGCGTCCACGTCGAAGCGCGCCTGGACGGTCAGCAGCTGCATCGGGGTCGCCGCGACGAACAGCGTGTCCACTTCGGGGTCGGCCGGACCGGTGGGGTCCCGCCGGGCCGCGGTGTAGTCGATCTCGTAGTCGAGCACGTAGCGGGTGCCGGGAGGCAGGGTCTGCCCGAACACCCCGAGGAAGGCCTTGGCGCCGGACTCGGGCAGCTCGAAGGTGTCGGCGACGTCGAGGTTGGTCGAGCTGCGCACGGTCACCCGCCCGGGGTCGACGGTCGCGAAGTCGAGGCTGGCCAGCCAGAGGTAGCGATCGAGCCCCTCGCCCACCACCTCGAACGTCCGACGGATCCGCGAGACCTCGAGCCACCGGTCGGCCCGGACGTTCACCGACAGCTCCACGGCGAGGTCGCGGATCAGCTCGCGCTGCCGGGTGAGCTCCCGTTCCACCGCCCGCTTCGGATTGCGGTCCCGGAAGACGTCGGCCATCGCCAGCCGGCTCCCGCGCCACGACGCGACGAACGCCGCCCGCTGCGCTCCACCGAGCTCCAGGGCCTGCGCCACCGCCAGCAGCGTGTCGCGGTGCGGACGTCGGGCGCTGCCGGACTCCAGCGTGCGGATCGTGCGCGCGCTGAGCCGGCTGCGGTGGGCGAGCTCCTCCTGGCTCAGCCCCGCCTCCCGGCGCAGCTGTCGCAGGGTGACCGCCGCCGACACCGTGGGCACAGCCGGAGTATAGGAACGGGGCGACGGCCGCCCGCCGGTGCGGCCGCCGCCCTGCCGCCGCGGGCCGTCGGGCGGCCGCGATCTGTCCCTCCCAGCGGGACCGGGCGAGCCCGGGTGGCCGGCAGATCGCGCCCGCCGGATACGACGTCCGCGCTCACGCCGACGTTACGTAACCGGCGACGGCCAGGACAGGAAGCCTCAGCGGCAACCTTCGCCGGCTGTCGGCTCAGTCCCAGCTCCACCGGATGCCGTGGACCCCGCTGGGAACGGGGCAGACCACGGCCTGCGCGTGACCGAAACGGCCGAGCGACAGCTCGCGCACGACGGTCGCCGGGCCGGCCACCGAGTCCTGGCTGACCTGCCACACCCGCGCCGGCACGGCCCGCGGGTCGAAGGTGACGTCGGTGACGAGGACCTGCATCGGCGTGGCCGAGGCGAACAGGGCCTCGGTGTCGGCGGCCGCGCGGCGGCCGCCGGACAGGTAGGCGGGCTCGTAGTCGTACTCGTACTCGAGCACGAACCGCTCCCCCTGCTCGAAGGTCCGGCCGAGATCCCCCGCGAACGCCTTCGCGCCGGACTCGGGCAGGACGAAGCTGTCGGTGACCGCGACGTTGACGCACCGGGCGGCGACGAACGCGGCGCCGTCGACGACCAGCGGGTCGAAGCTGAACATCCAGTGGATGTGGTCGACCCCCTCGGCGGCGACCACCTCGATCGTGCGCCGGATGCGCGAGAGCCCCCAGCGCCGGTCGGCGCGGACCTCGACCGACATGTCGACGACGAGGTCACGGATGCGCTCGCGCTGCCGTGAGAGCTGCTCTTCCATCGCCCTCGCCGGGCTCTGCGACCGGAACATCTCCGACATCGTCAACCGGTCGCTGCGCCACGAGGCCGCGAAGGCGGCCCGGTCGGCACCATCGAGCCCGAGCGCATCGGCCACGGCCGTCACGGTGTCGCGGTGCGGCCGGCGTGCCCCGCCCGACTCCAGCGTGCGGATCGTCCGCGCGCTCACGCCGCTGCGGGCCGCGAGCTCTTCCTGGCTCAAGCCCGCCGCGCGGCGCAGCCGGCGCAGCGCGTCGGACGCGGCGTTCGCCCTCGACACCGCAGCAGCATAGGCAGCGGCAGCCGCCGGACCGGGCGGCGGGGCCGCCGCCGCGAACCCGCTTGACCCGCGTTGTGTTTGGGTAAAGCAAGCCGCATGATCATTCGCCGCCGGATCCTCCTCGCCGCCGCCGTCCCGGCGCTCGCCGCCCTCGCCGCCTGCGGTTCGTCGGACAACTCGTTCTCCGCCGGCTCGTCGTCGGGGTCGGCCGGCGCGGCCGGGTCGTCGACGTCGGCCGGATCGTCGACGTCGGCCGCGTCGTCGACCACCGGCGCGTCGTCGGGGAGCGGCGACCAGGGCGACGTGGCCGCCCTCGCGGCGCAGATGCGCGCGGGCGTCGCCGGCATCACGAGCGCGCACCTGACGCTTGACACGTCGGTCAACGGCCAGACCATCACCGGCGCCGGTGACGAGAGGTTGGCCAACGGCAAGCTCACCGACCTCGACATCTCGCAGCGCGTCGCGGGCCAGGACATCCGCATCATCATCGTCGGCCAGAAGGCCTGGGCGCAGCTGCCGATCGGCACGGTCCCCAACGGCGGCAAGCCCTTCGTCCAGGTGAGCGAGGACAGCTCGAACACGATCGTGCGGCAGCTGGCCGCCAACCTGGCCTCGACCCGGTCGTCGGCCTCGCTCGACTCGTCCCGGGCGTTCGTCGCCGCGGCGAAGTCGCTGCAGAAGGTGGGTCCGGAGGACGTCGCGGGCACAGCGACCACGCACTACCGCGTCGTCGTCGACCCGCAGCGGCTGCCCTCGACCTACCCCGGCAAGGGCGACATCGCCAAGGCCGGCGTCGCCGAGGTGCCGGTCGAGCTCTACGTCGACGACCAGGGCCGTCCGGCGCGGGTCACCACGAAGCTCACCGTCCAGGGGCAGACCGTCTCGTCCGTCGTCACCGTGAGCCGGTACAACCAGCCGGTCACGATCTCTGCGCCCCCCGCGAGCAAGGTGGGCAAGCTCTGACCCCGGCACGGACCCGCGCGGTCCGTCGCGGCGCGGATCGCGTCCACGCCGCCGACCCGCAGGCGGCACGCCAGGCAGAATGACCAGGTGCACGCCGCGCTCGACATCCTCGCCCTCGTCGCGATCGTCGGGTTCACGGCGGGGTTCGCCCGGCGTCTCGCGTGGTCCGAGCCGCTCGTGCTGGTCGTCATCGGGGTCGCGCTGTCCTTCGTCCCCGGCTTCCTGGAGATCACCCTCACTCCGGACCTCGTCCTGGTCGGGTTGTTGCCGCCGCTGCTCTACGCCGCCGCGATCCGCACCTCCCTCGTCGACTTCCGCACCAACCGGCGCCCGATCCTGCTGCTGTCGGTGGGCCTCGTCGCCTTCACGACCGTCGCGGTCGGCCTCGTCGCCTGGTGGGTGGTGCCGTCGGTGTCCCTCGCCGCCGCGTTCGCGCTCGGGGCGGTGGTGGCGCCCCCCGACGCGGTCGCGGCCACGACGGTCGCCCGGCGGGTCGACATGCCGCGGCGGATCGTGGCCATCCTCGAGGGCGAGAGCCTGGTCAACGACGCGACCGCCCTGGTCGCCCTGAACACCGCCATCGCCGCGATCTCCGCGACCATCACGCCGTGGGAGGTCGGCTGGGACTTCCTGCGCGCCGCCGGCGGAGGCGTGCTGATCGGCGTCGTCGCCGCCGTCGTGCTCGGCCTCGTCCGCAGGCGCATCGACGACGTCGTCCTGGACACCACGCTGTCCTTCGCCGCCCCGTACGTCGCCTTCCTGCCCGCCGAGGAGATCCACGCCTCGGGCGTGCTCGCCGTCGTGGTCTGCGGCCTGCTGCTCGGCCACAACTCCCCGCGGCTGCAGAACGCGAGCTCGCGCATCGCGGAGAACAGCAACTGGCGCACCGTGCAGTTCCTGCTCGAGAACGTCGTCTTCCTGCTCATCGGACTGCAGATCCGCACCCTGCTCGCCGACGCGCGCGACGAGCACCTGCCCTGGCTCGAGGTCGTCGGCATCTGCGCGATCGTGCTCGTGGTGACGATCGTGGCCCGCATCGTGTGGATGGCCGCGGCCACCACCACCTTGAAGCTCGTCCGCGGCAACGCGTGGAGCTGGCAGGTGTCGGCCGTGGTGTCGTGGGCGGGCATGCGCGGCGTCGTCACGCTCGCCGCCGTCTTCGTCCTGCCGAACGAGACACCGCGCAAGTCGCTGCTCGCACTCGCCGCCTTCGCCGTCGTGGCCGGGACGCTGCTGCTGCAGGGCCTGACCCTGCCGTGGCTCGTCCGGCGCACCGGGCTACCCGGCCCCGATCCGGCCGAGGACGCGTTGCAGAGCGCCGGTCTCGTGCACACCGCCGCCCAGGCCGGCATCGCCGCCCTCGACGAGGTACGCACCGACGACGACCCCGAAGAAGTCGTCGAGGCACTGCGCGAACGCGCGATGAGCCGCAGCAACCGGCTCTGGGAGCAGCTCGGCCGCGCGCAGTCCGAGCTGGAACCACCTGCGGCGGCCTACCGCCGGCTGCGACTGCAGATGCTCTCCGCGGAACGGGGGTCGATCCTCGAGGCGCGCGACCGGGGCGTCTACGACGACGAGGTGCTGCGCCGGTCGCTGCAGGCCATCGACCTCGAGGAGTCGCTGCTCGACCGCATCGACGACGCCGCCGCCCGCGTGGACGACCAGCTGATGACCGACGAGCGTCGCGCGGGGGACTGCGAGCACCTGGAGGACTCGCCCCACGTCATGAAGGCGCTCACGCCCGACGGGTGCGAGGAGTGCCTGCGCGACGGCACCCGATGGGTGCACCTGCGGCTGTGCCTGACCTGCGGGCACGTCGGGTGCTGCGACTCCTCGGTCGGCCGGCACGCCCTGGGCCACTACGACGAGACCGGTCACCCCGTCATGCGCTCGTTCGAGCCGGGCGAGGCGTGGCGGTGGTGCTACGTGGACGACCTGCTCGGCTGAGGCCCCACCGGCGGCTTCGCCCGTTCGTCCCCTTTCGGATGCTTGCCGGCTTACCGACGGCCACCTGCGGGCACGACGTTGTGCACGACCCCACACGTCTCACCTCCCGGGAGTGCCCATGCGCAGGACCTTCCGCGTCGGCACGGTGACCGCGGCGATCGCCGCCACCGCCGCGCTGACCGCGACGCTCGTCTCGACGGGGACGGCCCAGGCCGGACCCCGCCACGGCTCCGGCTCGACCACCACGATCGCGACGCCGACCGTCTTCGGTCACCGTGGCGCCGCCGGCTACCGTCCCGAGCACACGGCGTCGGGTTACCGCCTCGGCGCCCAGCTCGGCGCCGACTACCTCGAACCCGACCTCGTCCCCACCAAGGACGGCCAGCTCGTCGACCGGCACGAGCCCGAGATCGGCGGCACCACGGACGTCGCCAGCCACCCCGAGTTCGCGAGCCGCAAGCGGACGGTCACCATCGACGGCGTCAAGACCACCGGCTGGTTCACCTTCGACTTCACGCTCAAGGAGCTGCGTACTTTGCGCGCGGTCGAGCGAATTCCCGACGTCCGGCAGCACAACACGCTCTACAACGGGCTCGACCGGATCCCGACGCTGCAGGAGGACATCGACCAGGTCGAGTCCCTGTCGCACCGCTACCACCGCACGATCGGCATCGTCCCCGAGATCAAGCACTCGACGTTCTTCCGCTCCATCGGGCTGCCCATGGAGGACCGCGTGCTCTCGGTGCTGCGCCGCAACGGTCTCGCCGGGCGTCACCCGGTGATCCCGACCGTCATCCAGTCCTTCGAGGTGGCCAATTTGCGCTACCTGCACGCGCGGACGCCGCTCCCCCTCGTCCAGCTCACCTCGGCGACGGGCGCACCCGCCGACTTCGTCGCCGCCGGCGACCCGCGCACCTACGCCGACATCACCTCGGCCGGCGGACTGCGACAGGTCGCGACCTACGCGACGTGGCTGGGCCCGGAGAAGAACCAGATCGTCCCCCGCGACGCGGCGCAGAAGCTGCTCGCGCCGACGTCGCTGGTCGCCGACGCGCACCGGGCCGGGCTGAAGGTCGTCCCCTACACGTTCCGCAACGAGAACACCTTCCTGCCCGCGGACTACCGGCGCGGCACGAACCCGGGCGACTACGGCGACGCGCTGGCCGAGTACCGGCTCTTCTACTCCCTCGGCGTCGACGGCGTCTTCAGCGACGACAGCGACACCGCCGTCCAGGCGCGCGCGCTCTGGATCGCGGCGGGGCGCCCCCACCGCTGACCGGCACCCGCCCGTGGCGGCAGGTGAGCTCCTGCCGCCACGAGCGGCCGCGGGCTGCGATCACCAGGTGACGGGCACCGCGGCGAACCCGCCCAGCGCGGCGTCGTCGCGCCAGGCCAGCTCCGCGGGCGGCACGGCGAGCCGCAGGGCGGGGAAGCGCGCCAGCAACGCCGCCAGCCCGACCTCGAGCTGCGTTCGCGCGATCTGCGCACCGAGGCAGAAGTGCGGGCCGAAGCCGAAGTAGAGGCTGCTGCCCGCCGGCGACCTGCGCCGCAGGTCGAGGCGGTCGGCGTCGCGGAAGACGGTCGGGTCGCGGTGCGCGCTCTCGTAGTTGACCGTCACCGCCTCACCGGCACGCACCGGGCATCCGGCGATGTCGAGATCCTCGGTGGCCACGCGCAGGAAGGGCGACGTGCCGGGCATGGCCAGACGCAGCAGCTCCTCGACCGCCTGCGGCATGAGCGCCGGGTCCGCACGCAGGTCGGCGAGCTGCTCGGGGTCGGCGAGCAGCAGCAGCACCGCGTTGGCCAGGACGGTGACGCTCGACTCGTGCCCGGCGATGAGCAGCGTCATGGTCAGCGAGACCAGCTCGTCGCGGTCGAGCGGGCCGGCCGCGTCGAGCGCCGACGCGGCCAGCATGCGGCTGACGGCGTCGTCGGCCGGCTGGGCGAGGCGCTCGTCGACGAGCACCCCGAAGTGGTCCCTGATCGCGAGCATCGCGGCCATCCGCTCCTGCGGTTCGCCGCCCAGCGACAAGATGGCCTCCGTCCACCGCGTCAAGGCCGGCATGTCGGCATCGCTCACCCCGAGCACGGCGCAGATCACCCGCAGCGGCAACGGCCGGGCGAAGGCAGCGTTGAGATCGACCGGGCCGCCGGAGCGTGCCATGGCCGCGAGCAGGTCGTCGGCGATGCCCTCGACGAGCTCGCGCAGCTGTGGCAACGGCAACGCGTCGAGTGCGGCCGAGGCCACCCGCCGGACCCGCGAGTGGCGCGGCGCGTCCATGTAGAGGATGACGTCCGGATTCGGGGGCTGCGCCAGCATGCGGGGAGCCTGTGGCGCGCACGCCGCCGCCCGGCTCAGCCGACGATCGGTCATCACCTGCTTGGCCGCGGCGTGCCCCAGCGCGAGCCAGCCGGGGTCACCGACGGGGGTCAGCACCGGGCAGACCGGCCCCGCCCGACGCAGCGCCGCGTAGTCGGCCGGCACCTCGGTGGGCACCGACCGCCGCAGCGGCAGCTGCGCGGGCTCCCGACCGCAACTCATTCGCTCACGCCGACCGACCGGCCCGCCGCCGGGGACACCGCCGGGGACGGCGCCGGTGACGGCGATCCGGCCGCGGGCGTCGCCGCCGCAGCCGTTCGTCGCACCGCGAGGGCCAGCCCGACGACGACGGCGGCCGCCACCACGCTGACGATCGCCGCGCTCGCGTACACCCGGTGGAACGAGGCGACGCTGCCGGGCACCGCGCTGGAGGAGATGATCGCGGCCAGCCCGGCCGCGCCGATCGCCCCGCCGAGCTGGCGGGTGGTCAGCGTCATCCCGATGCCGACCGCGAACTTCTGCGGCGGGACCGTGGCCGCGGCCACCGCCGACAGGCAGGTGAGCGCCAGGCCGAGACCGCCGCCGCCCAGCAGGGCGGCAGGCACCCAGCCGCCCCAGAAGTCGGAATCCGGCCCGAACAGGCTCGACGCCCAGATCGCGTTGCTGCCGGCGAAGCCGAGGCAGCCGAGCACGGCCACGGCCACCTGCGATCGCGGCGCGGCGATCCGTCCGGCGAGCAGCGAGGCGATCATCGAGGCGACGGCACCGATGCTCAGCGCCCCTGCCGTCTGCATCGTGCTCCAACCCCAGATCGACGTCGTGAACAGCGGGCCGCCCAGCATCCAGGCGAACATCGCGACGCTCAGCACGCCCAGGCCCGCGTTGGCGAACGGGTAGCGCCGGTCCCGCCAGACCGTCACGTCCACGGCCGGGGCGGCGTGACCGCGCGACCGGAACCAGGTCGCCACGACGAGGACGACCCCGAGCACCAGCAGCCCCACGGTGCGGGGATCGCCCCAGCCCCACCGGTCGCCCTCGGTGAGCCCGGTGACGAGCGCCGCCACGCCGACGGCGAGGGCGACGGTGCCGAGGGGGTCGGGCAGTCGTCGTGTGCCCCGGCCCGTGCGGGCGGGCAGCGTCGCGATGCCCGCGACGAACAGCAGCACCCCGAACGGGCCGTTGACGAAGAACACCGCCCGCCAGCCGAACACCTCGAGCAGCGCGCCGCCGACCGCGGGGCCGATCACCGCCGAGAAGCCCGCGGCGGCCGACCAGGCGGCGACCGCCCGCGGAATGCGTTCCCGCGGCGTCGTGGCGAGGATCAGCCCCAGCGCCGCGGGGATCATGCCGGCGGCCATCGCGCCCTGCACCAGGCGGGCCGCGATCAACCACCCTACCGACGGCGCGGCACCGCACCCGAGCGACGCCACGGTGAAGCCGACGAGCGAGACGAGGAACGCCTCGCGCCGGCCGAGCACGTCGGCGATGCGACCCGCCGGGGTGAGCAGGGCGGCGAACAGCACGGTGTACCCGCTGACGATCCACGTGAGCGTGTCGATGGCAGTTCCCGGGAAGTCGTCGAGGATGGCCGGGAACGCGATGTTGACGACCGACAGGTCGAGGAACGCGATGAAGGTGGCGCCGCAACACAGCCCGAGCACCCGGGCGGGCGCGGCGGAGCGTTCCGGCGACGTGGTCGGGTCTGTCGTTGCGGTCATGCGACGGCACCTTTCGCGCGCTTTCGCGCATCACCGGGCGCTACGAGGACGAGCCGAGGATGCAAGGTCGACAGGTAGCCTGTCAATACATCGACAGGGAGCCTGTCGACTTCTCGTCAGGTGGCCTGTCGACCCTTCGTCAGGTAGCCTGTCGACTCCGGACCACGCGAGGCCGCCGACAGCACGACCCGGCACCGCTCACCGACCGCCCGTCGAGAGGACGCTCCCCGTGCCCAAGCGCGCCGACACCGCCGCCGGCATCGACGTGGGCGTCCCCGTCGACGAGGACGCGGTGCCGATGCCCGAGGCCGACCTCGAGTTCTCCACCTGCCTGACCTTCCTGGTGCGGCAGGCGTGGTTGAACCTGCGCAACGCGGTGGCCCGCGAGCTCGCGCAGTACGACCTGTCGATCTCGGAGTACGCCGCGCTGCTGACCCTCGCCAACCGCTCCGGGATCTCGGCCGCCGACCTCGGCCAGGTCATCTCCATGACGCGGCAGTCGGCGCAGGAACTGTGCAACGGTCTCGAGGCCCGCGAGCTGGTCTCGCGGCGGGTCAACCCGCGCGATCGCCGCCTGTACGAGACCGAGCTGACCGACGCGGGGTGGCAGCTGCTGCGGGCCGCCACCGCTGCCGTCCGCGCCACGGAGCAGAGCTTCGAGGCCCCGCTGACCCGCTCGCAGCGCAACGGCGCCCGGGCCTGGCTCGACGTCATCGGCGACGCGGCCAACTGCACCCTTCGCGGCGGACAGTGACCCGGCCGGCGAGGGAGGAACTCTGGACGCCGCTCTCCTGACCTGACCCGCGGGTCGGTCAGCCCGCCGAAGGCCCACCGCCGCACGCGACACAGCACCACCGTCGCGCGCCGGATTCAGCATGCCCGGATCCGGTGACGGCCGTCATCGACACGAGTCGGTGAGCAACCCCCGGAAGTAGCACGAGTCAGCGGAACCCGCGTTACCAGGAGGGTGACACGTGACCGCACCACCGTCGAGGTCGACGACGCCGAGGTCGTCGGTCGGCCGCCCGGCACGGCCGGAGCCTCACCCGGCCCCGGGCTCGCGCGCGTCGGCCATCGGCATCGGCAGCGCCCACATGATGGTGCGCATCGCACAGCAGAGCGGGTTGACGGCCCAGCGCGTCCTCGCCGGTTCCGGGTTGTCGACCGACACGCTGCTCGATCCCGACGTCTTCATCGACCGCGCGCAGGAGGTCGCGGTCGCCCGCAACCTCGCCGCGAACCTCACCTCGTCCGAGGACGACGAGGGCATGCTCGGCCTGCGGGTCGCCCAGCAGTACCGCGTCACCACCTACGGCGTGTTCGGGTGGGGGCTGATGTGCGCGCCGACGCTGCGCGAACAGATCCGTTTCGGGGGTCGCTTCCTCGACCTGTCCTACGCACTGTGCGACATCACCGCCGTGTGGGACGAGCCGGACGGGCGGGTCCGCATGCGCGTCGACGACTCGACCGTTCCCGACGACATCCGCCCGTTCTTCCGCAATCGCTCGCTGGGCGGCATCGTGACGCTGCTGCGCGACACCATCCCGTGGCCGGGGTGGCTGCACTCGGTCAACGTCACGCAGGACCGGCCCCGGGGGGCCACCCACCACGAACGGATCCTGCAGGCACCGGTCCACTTCTCGCAGCAGTACGACGAGGTCGTGGTGAACAGCGACCGGCTCGACGTCCGCACGCCCACGGCGAACGACCTCGCGCTCGCACTCGCCCAACGCCAGTGCGAGCACCTCGTGGCCGCACGCCGCAGCACCGCGACGGTGCGCGAGCGGGTGCAGCAGCGCGTGCTGCGCTCGTTCCCGCGGGTGGCGTCGATCTCGGAGGTCGCGTCCGCGATGCACACCAGCGACCGGGCCCTGCGCCGGTGGCTGACCGAGGAGGCGACGTCGTTCAGCGCGATCCTCGACGCCACCCGCCGCACCCTCGCCGCCGACATGCTCAGCAGCGGCATCCCACCGTCGAAGGCAGCCGTGCAGCTCGGCTACGCCAACCCGGCGTCGTTCAACCACGCGTTCCAGCGTTGGTACGGCCGCTGCCCGCGCGAGTACATGATGCTGCACTCCCCGCTCGCCCGCCGTCGTTACCCGCACGCCGCGCGGGACTTCGCCGCCGTCGGTGTCCCCACGACGCCGTCGTCCGACTCCCACCCGACCCGATGAAGGAGCCACGACCCGTGACCGATCTCCAGCTCTCCGACGTCCAGGAGCCCGAGCACGCCGAGGACACCGACACGTACTGCCTGTCCGACGCCGAGGCGGATCGCCTGCTGGACGGTGCACCGTGGACGCGCTTCGCCGTCCTGGGCGACAGCCTCGCCGAGGGGTTGGGCGAACCCACCCCCGGCTACCGGACGCTCACCTGGGCCGACCGCACGCGAGACGCCCTGGCCCGGCAGCAACCGCAGCTCGCGTACCGCAACCTCGGCCTGCGCAACCTCGTCTCGGCCGAGGTGCGCGAGCAGCAGCTCGGCGCCGCCCTGGACTTCGCCCCCGACGTGGTCGCCCTGGTCTGCGGCGGCAACGACGTGTTCAGCAGGTCCTACGACCCGGATCGCGTCGAGGCCGAGATCGACGGCATCGTCGCACCGCTGCGGGACTCCGGTGCCGAGGTCGTGACCTACTGCCTGATGAACATCACCAAGGCCATCCCGGAGCTCGCGGGGCTCGAGGCACAGTTCGCGACGCTGAACGCCGCCGTCCGCTCCGTCGCCGATCGGCGCGGCGCGCTGCTCGTGGACATGTGGCCGCACCCGACCTGCCGCGACCGCGACATGTTCAGCTCGGACATGCTGCACTCGTCGATGCGGGGACACGCGGTGCTCGGCGCCGAGACGATCAAACGACTCGCCCGCCGACTGGCGGCGTGACGCGACCGGCGCTGCCGGTGCCCGACACGGGGCCGGATGCCCGGGTCAGGCCTGCGGCACCCGCCCGTGGGCCGCCGTCCACTTGGGGTCGGCGGTGACGAACTCGCTCCACATCGTGCGGCGTCGCGGCTTGCCGCTCGACGTGCGCGCGATCGCCCCGCGTGCGCCGCGCAGCACCACGGGCTCGGCCGTCCGCGCCGTCAGCACCCGGACCCGGGCCGTGGCCGCCTCGACCCACCGGGGGTCGATCTCGTCGCCCTCGACGAAGACCGCGGCCACGTGCGCGCCGTCGAGGAAGCCGAACGCCACCCCCGACCGGACGC
The DNA here is from genome assembly GCF_900129455.1 of Jatrophihabitans endophyticus. Lineage (NCBI taxonomy): Bacteria > Bacillati > Actinomycetota > Actinomycetes > Jatrophihabitantales > Jatrophihabitantaceae > Jatrophihabitans > Jatrophihabitans endophyticus. The sequence continues at coordinate 167,650 of NZ_FQVU01000005.1, read as the reverse complement.
GCGGCACCCCGTCCAGCTCGGCCAGTTCGAGCTCGACGTCCTCGGCGTGGATGCTCGCCCCCCGCACCTTCATGGACTCGCCCAGCCGCCCCACCACGAACAGCTCGCCGTCGTCGACGAAGCCGGAGTCGCCGGTGCGCAGCCCGCTCGCGCCGAACGACACCGCGCGCGGTCCGTCGTCACCGTTCACCAGGTAACCGTCGGCCAGCGAGTCGCCGGTCAGCTCGATCTCGCCGAAGACGCCCTCGGGGAGCTCGGCGCCGTCGTCGTCGACGATGCGGGCGGCGAGCCCGTCGAGCGCCACACCGCAGCTGGTCATCCACCCCGCGCCGTGCACGTCGTCGACGCCGAGGCGCCCGACGTCGCCGATCGTCACCGGCTCCCCCACCGCCAACGCGGTCGTCGCGGTGCGGACGAGCCGTACGCCGGACCGCGGCGGCGTGCCCGACGCGGCGAGCGTGACCTCGGCCAACCCGTAGGCCCCGACCAGCGCGTCCGGATCGAACCCGTGCGGGCCGACGAGTCGGTGGAACGCGGCCACGGCGGCCGGGTCGATCCGCTCGGCGCCGAGGATGGCGACGCGCCATCGGGAGAAGTCCAGGCCCGCGAGGTCGTCGGGCCGCACCCGCCGGGCCGTATAGCCGTAGCCGAAGCTCGGCGACGTCGTCAGCGTCGCCCCGTGCCGGCCGAAGCACTCGAGCCAGACCAGCGGCGAGCGGACGAACTGGTCCGGCGTGAGCAGCCACAGCTCGGTACCGGACGCGATCGGCGTGACCATGCCGCCGATGAGCCCCATGTCGTGGTAGAGCGGCAGCCAGCTGGCGAACACGTCCTCGTCGCGCCAGCCCAGCCATCCACGGATCGCGGCGACGTTCGCCTCGAGCGCGGCCCGGCTGATGCGCACGCCCTTGGGCGCGCCCGTGGATCCCGAGGTGAACTGCAGCAGCGCGAGCTCGCCGGGCGCGCGGGGCGTCACCCGGGTGTCGGCGGCGCCGTCGCCGACACCGGCGCCGTCCGACTCGAGCCGGGTCACCTGCGGGGCGCACCGCGACGCGGCCACGGCGGTGGCGACGACGTCGGCGAGCGCGTCGTCGGTGAGCACGACCGCCGGCTCGCCGGTGGCGAAGACGGCCGCGAGGTGGGGCACGTAGTGCTCGAGGCCGCCGAAGGTCAGCGGCGAGGCCAGCGGCGAGGGGACCATGCCGGCGGCGACGGTGCCCCAGAACGCGGTGACGAACGACCACGGCGCGGACAGCACCAGCGAGACCACGTCCCCGGGACGCGCGCCGGTCGCCCGCAGCCGGGCCGCCACCCGATGCACCTCGGCGGCGAGCTCGGCGTAGCTGCGCAGCCGCCACCCGGTGTCGGGGTCGTACAGGTGCACCCCGCGGTCGTCCGCCGGTTCGTCGAGCCACGAGAGCAGGTGCATGATTCCTCCGGGACGTCGGTGGGTGGATGGGTCGGTCGGTCAGGAATCGCCCGATGCCGGGCCGGTGCGACCGTCGCCGGGGCGCAGCGCGGCGAAGGCGGCGGCGCAGGCCCGGATCAGCGTGTCGAGGTCGGCGTCGTCGAGCACCGCGGGCGGGCAGAGCCGGACGACGGTGTCGGCGCCGAGCGAGGACGTGGGCAGCACCCCGTTGCCGACGAGGGCGGCGGTGAACGCGGCCGCCTGCTCGGGACGCGCGAGCTCGACGCCGACGAGCAGCCCGCGGCCGCGGACGTCGCGCACCACCCCCTCGGCCGCGCGCATCGCGGCCTCCCGCACCCCGGCGAGCAGGGCCCGGCCGAGCGACGCCGCGCGATCGGGGATCGCGGCGGCCTGCAGGTGGCGCAGCGTGGCGGTGACCGCGGCCATGCCGAGGGGGTAGCCCGAGAACGTCGAGGTGTGCAGCCGGGGATTGCGATCGAGCGGCCGGAACACCTCCGCGGTGCTCAGCACCGCGCTGACGGGCACGCAGCCACCGCCCAGCGCCTTGCCGACGAGCAGCAGGTCCGGCGTGCCGGCGTCGTCGGGCCAGCCCCACCACCGGCCGAGCCGGCCGAGCCCGGTCTGGATCTCGTCGACCACGAGCAGGGCGCCGTGCTCGGCGGTCACGTCGCGCGTGGCGGCGAGGTACCCGTCCGGGGGTATGCGGACCCCACCCTCGCCCTGCACCGGCTCGACGATCACGCACGCGGGCGGCCCGTCGCGCAGCGTGGCACGCAGCGCGTCGACGTCGCCGTACGGCACCCGTTCGACGTCGGGCAGCAGCGGTTTGAACGGCACGCGGAACGACATCCGGTCGGTGACGCTCAGCGCCCCGAGCGTCTTGCCGTGGAACCCACCGGTCATCGCCACGATGCGCCGGCGGCCGTTGGCGCGGGCCAGCTTGAGCGCCGTCTCGACCGCCTCGGCGCCGGTGCAGCCGAAGTAGACCCGTTCGAGGCCGTCCGGTGTCACCGCGACGAGCGCAGCGGCGGCCTCGGCCAGTTCGGCCGAGAGCAGCAGCCGGCCGCTCATCGGATGCCGGTCGAGCTGGCGGTGCAGCGCCGCGACGACCGGCGCGGGACGGTGGCCGAGGATGAACACGCCATACCCGCCGCACTGCAGGTAGCGCCGGCCGGCCGTGTCCCAGAGGTAGGCGCCCTCGCTGCGCGCCTCGACGGGCAGCGCCAGGGCCTCGGCGAGTGCGGCGGCACCGGCGCCGACGTGGCGCCGGTAGTCCGCGAGCACGTCGGCCCGTTCCGCGGCGGGGTCCGTGGGTGCTGTCGTTGCTGTCATCGGTGGCTCCGTGGGCTGCGGCAGTCGGTGAGCGCGGTGTCGGTCGGTGAGCGCGGCGTCGGTCGTGGTCGGTCAACCGGGGACGCCGGCGGGCGCCCGCTCGCGGCGCGCGGGCGAGTCGGCGACGACGAGGTCGGCGGCCCGCTCGGCGAGCATCACCGTCGGTGCCTGCGTGTGCGCCCGCGTGATCGTCGGCATCGCACTGGCGTCGACGACGCGGAGCCGCTCGACCCCGCGCACCCGCAGCTGCGGGTCGAGCACCGCGTCGGCGTCGGCGCCCATGCGGCACGTGCCGACCGGGTGGTACAGGGTCTGTGCCGACCCACGGCACAGGGCGACGTCGCCGCCGGCCAGGTCGGGGTCGCACCACGCCGCGAGCGCGGGGCGTGTCAGCACCTGCCGGGCCCGGGCGACCCCGCGCAGCAGCGTCGTCAGGTCCGCGCCGTCCGGATCGGTGAGGTAGCCGGCGTCGATCACCGGCGCGGCGTCGGGAGCGGCCGGGTCGAGCGCGACCCGACCGCGACTGGCCGGTTGCAGCAGCACGCTCGCCACGGTCACGCCGTGGCGCGACGGCTGGTCCAACCGGGGCACGACGAGCCAGAGCAGCTCGATGTCCGGTGCGACCAGGGCGGGGTCGGTGCGGACGAACGCGAGCGCCTCGGCCAGGTTCGAGGTGAGCGGCCCGCGCCGGCGGGCGAGGTACTCGGCGGCGCCCGCCCGCTGGTCGCCGACCCCGGGCGACAGCGCGTGCGGTGAGGTGGCCGAGACCGGGACGTAGAGGTGGTCGGCGAGGTTGCGGCCGACCTCCGGGCGGTGCACCCGCACCGGCCGGCCGGCGGCCCGCAGCGCCGCGGCGTCGCCGATGCCGGCGTCGAGCAGGGCCCAGGGGCTGCCGATCGCGCCCGCCGCCAGGAGCACCTCCCGCCGGGCCGCGACGTGCACGACCCCGGCCGCGGTCACGACCTCGACGCCGGTGGCGGCGGCGGCGTCGAAGGTGATCGCGCGCAGCCGCGCCCCGGTCAGCACCGTCAACGAGTCGCGTCCGGCAGCCGGACGCAGGTAGGCGTCGACCGCGCTCCACCGGCGGCCGTGGTGCTGCGTCACGAGGACCGGCGCGTACCCCTCGTCCCGTCCGTCCCCCTCGGCGGCGAGCCGGGGCAGGCCCGCCTGCGCGCACGCGGCGAGGAACGCCGCGGTGGCGGGGCTGGGGTCGCGCAGGCCGGTGAGGCGCACCGAGCCGTGCCGGCCGAGCGCGCCGGGACGGTCTACGCGGGGTGACGGCCGCTCGGCCGGCGCCGTCGCCACTGCACCGGTCAGCTGCTCGGCCCGGCAAAAGTAGGGCAGGACGTCGGCCCACGCCCATCCACTGCAGCCGGCCGCGGCCCACGCGTCGAAGTCGGCCGGATGTCCCCGCGTCCAGATCTGCGCGTTCAGGGCCGAGCTCCCCCCGAGCACCCGGCCGCGCGGCCAGGCCACGCGCCGGCCGCCCAGACCCGGTTGCGCGACGGTCTCGAACCCCCAGTCGGCCGACGTGCCGAACAGCCGGGGGTAGGCCGCCGGCACGCTCAGCTCGGCACGACGGTCGGCGTCCCCCGCCTCGACGAGGACGACGCTCGTGTCCGGAACCGCACTCAGCCGCGACGCGAGGACGCAGCCGGCGGACCCGGCGCCCACGACGACGTAGTCGGCGACGAGCGTGCCGGCACCGGTCATCGTGTCCGCCCTCGCCTCACGACGCGTGCCGGAGCGGGTGCGGCCCACCCCACCGCTGCTCGTAGAGGTCCAGCGCCGAGTCCACGGCCGCGCGCCACGCCGCCTGGGCCGCCGGTCGGGCGTCGGCCAGTCCGATCATCCGCAGCTGCTTGAGCAGGCGGTCCTCGGCGATGTCGAGCTGCTCCTGCCACTGCCGCCGGCGGCTCTGCGCCGCCATCCTGATCCTGGGCAGCGTGCTGCGCCGGGACGGCCGGACGAGTACCTGGGCGGCGGCGTCGAGCGCGTGCAGGTGCGCGTCGCGGATGACCTCGCCGTACCCCGCGGCGACGCCGTCCTGCGCCGCCCGCAGCCCGAACGCCACGTGGCGCGACTCGTCGCGCGTCACGTTGGTCAACCCCTCGTCGAGCGCGGTCAGCTGCAGCCGGCGGGCGAGGTAGCGCGTGGTGCGCAGCGCCGTGGCGGCGAGCATGCCCTCGGTGACGAGGTGGTACTGGACGAGCGCGCGGTACCAGTCCGCGACATCGCTGTCGGCCTCGCGCACCCGGCCGGTGGCCGCGGTGAGCATCGGCGCGAAGACCTTCTCGTAGTCCGGGGCGACGTCGAGCTCGACCCGGCTGCGCCCGGCGTCGGCACCGCACACGTCGTCGAGGTAGGTCTGGAAGAACCTGACGTGCCGGGCCTCGTCGGCGAGCTGGGTGCACAGGTAGATCTGGTCGTCGTCGGTGGGCGGCCGCTCGACCAGGCTGCCGAGCGTGTGGGTGACGGTGACCTCGCCGACCTCCAGTTCGGCGAGGGCGGCGAGCAGCTCGGCCTTGAAGAACGGCCGCAGCGCCGACCACACCGGCAGGTCGCGCGCGGGGCGCACCTGACCGACCTGCCACTGCTGCCGCTCCCACCGCAGGTAGAGGTCGGCCGAGGTGGCCAGCGTGGCCGGGCGCCCCGGCTCGGCGTCGGTGATGTCGGGAACGAAGCCCAGGGCGATGCGCGCGACGTCGGTCGTGTCGGTGGTCATCTCTCACTCTCCTGCGGGGTCCGGGTGGCGCGGCGGACGGGTGGTGGTGCGGTGACGCCGTTGCCGACGTCGGGCGGGACGCCGTCGTGGTCGCCGGTCACCGGCTGCAGGGCACGCCCACCGCGCCGCGCGACCAGGGTGAGCAGCGGACCGGCGGCCGCCGTCGTCGCCAGCGCCATCAGCACGAGCACGGCGTAGGTGACGGGGTCGAGCAGGCCGAGCTCCCGGCCGGCGGCGAGGACGACGAGCTCGGTGAGGCCACGGGTGTTGAGCAGCGTGGCCATGGTGACCGCGTCGAGTGGGCCCAGCCCGCCGGCGCGGGCACCGACGTAACCGCCGAGCAGCTTGCCGCCGAAGGCGAGCAGGAGCACCACGAGCAACAGGCCGACGGCCGTGAGCCCGAATCCGGACAGGTCCACCGCCAACCCCGTCACCACGAAGTAGATCGGCATGAGCACGGCAACCGTCACCGGCTCGACGGCGGCGATCAGCCACCCTCGGATCTCGCTGTCGCGGGGCAGCGCGACGCCGAAGACGAACGCACCGAAGATCAGGTGCAGCCCCATGGCGTCCGTCGCCGCGGCCGAGGCGAGCAGGCCGACGAGGACGATCGTCAGCTGGGTCGTGCGGTCCTTCGGGCCGCGGCCGTCGAGCACGACACGCAGCACGCGCGGCACGACCAGGATCATCGCCGCGACGTAGACCGGCAGCAGCGCGATGTGCCAGGACGCGGTCGACGCGAGCGTGGCGGCGAGCGCGAGCAGCGCCCACCCGGCGACGTCGCACGTCGCGGCCACGGTCAACGCCTCGGCGCCGATGACGGTGCGGTCCAAGCCGCGTTCGCGCAGGATGCGGGCGAGCACGGGGAACGCGGTCACCGACAGCGCGACGCCCATGAACACGACGAAGGCCGCGCGGTCGTCGGCGGCGACCGTCGACACGCGGGCGAGCCCGAGCCCGACGCCCAGGCCCAGCGGCAGCAGCATCGCCGCGACGCTGATCGTCGCGGTGCGTCGTCCCAGCCGCCGTTCCCGTCCCGTCTCGAGACGGGCCCCGACGAGGAACATGAACAGCGCCAGCCCGACGTCGGCCAGCGCGAGCACGGCGCTACGGGGGCCGGCCGGCAGCAGCGTCGCCGACACGTGGGCCGGCACGAGGGTGGGGCCGAGCAGCACGCCGGCGGCGATCTCGCCGACCACGGCGGGTTGCCGCAACCGGCGCATCAGCCACCCGGCCGCGGCCGCCACCGCGGCGAGCACCGCGAGGTCGAGCAGCAGGGTCGTCATCGTCGTCGGGCGGGGTCCGGCCTGTCCCCGCTCAGTGCTTGCATCCGACGCCGACGAGGTAGCTGTACCGCGTGGGGTCGGCCCCGACGTCGCTCGGCTTGGCCGGGCGCCACTGGGTCGGGAACACGATGCCGGGCTCGGCGAGCTCGTAGTCGCCGAACAGGGCCGCGACCCGGTCACGACTGCGCAGCTCGAAGGTCGCGAACTCGTGCGAGTACACGTCCTGGACGCGGGTCGCCGAGCCGTCCTGCTCCTCGCTGGTCGCGGTCGCCACGACGAGCAGACTCCCGGGTGCGAGCCGCCGTCGGTACTCGGCGAGGGCCGGCAGCACGTCGTCGTCGCCGAAGAAGTGCAGCACCGACAGCAGCAGCATCGCCACCGGTCGGTCCAGGTCGAGCAGCGCACCGACGCCCGGTTGCGCGAGCGTCGCGTCGGGGTCCAGCAGGTCGCCGCGCACGCTCGTCGCGCGCGGGTTGGCCGAGAGCAGGTACTGGCCGTGCGCCACAGCGGTGGGGTCGCGGTCGACGTAGACGACCTTCGCCTGGGGGTCGAGCGACTGCGCGGTCTCGTGCACGCTGCCCCGGGTCGGGATGCCGGAGCCGAGGTCGAGGAACTGGTCCACGCCCTGGTCGAGCGCGTAGCGCACCGCCCGCTGCAGGAACTTGCGGCTCTCCCGGATCAGCATGATGATCCCCGGCGCGGCCTTGATCGCCTCCCGGCCGAGCGCGCGGTCCTTCTCGAGGTTGTGCGTGCCGCCGAGCAGGTAGTCGTAGAGCCGGGCGATGCTCGGCTGGCTGGTGTCGACGTCGGGTGTCACCCAGGCCGGGGATTCGGTCATGGCGAGCTCCTGCGCTTGGCGGCCGTCGTGCGGCCGGATCGGATCGAACGGGTCGGTCGGTGGTCTAGCCGCGTCGCAACCGGGCGCCGAGTGCCTTGACCGTCTCGGCGGCGAGGACCGCGTGACCGCGCATCGAGGTGTGCAGCATGTCCGTGCTGTACGCCGACCGGTCGCCGCAGATCGGGTGCTCCCACATGTCGACGTGGACGGCGTCGTGGCGCTCGGCGACGGCCCGCATCCGGGTGTTCAGCGTGACCATGCGGGGTCGCAGCATCGCCAGTCGTGGCCACGCCGCGCCGATGTCCATGAGCCCGTAGGTGATGACGTCGGCCCCGTTCGCACGCAGCGTGGCGACCATCTGCTCGACCGCGCGCTCGACGCCGTCGGGGTCGAAGCCGCGGCCGAACAGGTCGTTGCCGCCCGCCGTGACCGCCGCGAGGTCGGGACCGAACTGCGTGATCTCGCGCAGCTGGCCGTCGCGGATCTCGGCGGCGGTGAGCTGGCGACGGCCCAGGTTGCAGTACGCCGGTGGTGCCGGGGCGACCTGGGCGATCGCGTCGCGCACCCGTTCGGCCCACGGCAGCGAGCGGTAACCGGGGACGTCCTCGCCGAGCCCCTCGGCCAGGCTGTCGCCGATGACCCCGAACCGTCGCCACGGGGCGCCGGCGAGCTCGTGGCGCACCGCGGCGTCGGACAGGCAGTACGGGTCGTTCGACTCGTCGACCCGGTCCGCGACGTCGGTCATCGCGCGCCCCCGCCCGGCGGCACGGCCTCGGGCTCGCGGACGGCGACGGCGCGGCGCAACCGCAGCCGGGGCTCCAGTTCCAGGAACAAGCCGGCGACGGAGGTCTGCGGCGAGGTCGGCATCGCGTTGATGGCCTCGTTGTGACCGGCGACGAGCTGACCGGAGTGCGCGAGCCGCTCGGCCACGGCGTCGAGCGCCGTCCCCCCGTCGACGCTGTCCTGCAGATCCTCGACCCCGGTGACGATGTGCAGGAACGACTCGTAGAGGTTGAGCATGTGACGCTCGCGCCGGGTGAGCTTGTCGGCCTCGAAGAACTGGGTCTTGCGGTTGTAGCTGTTGTAGAAGAACGACACGACGACGAGCAGCCGCTCGTACGCCTGGTGGTAGGCCTTCGTGTAGAACGACCTCGCCTCGCTCTCGTCGAGCTCGCCGTCGAGCACGCTCGACACCGTCGCCGCCGCCAGCAGGCCGCTGAACGTGGCGAGGTGCACGCCGGTCGAGAGCAGTGGATCGAGGAAGCACGCGGCGTCACCGGCGAGCAGGTAGCCCGGGCCGTCGAACGTCTCGGCGGCATAGGAGTAGTCCTGCTCGACCTTGAGATCGGTGACCCTGCTCGCGCCCGCCGTCATCGTCGCGATGCGCGGGCACTGCGAGATCGCGTCGGCGTAGACGGCGTCGAGACTGCCGAGCCGGGCGCGCTCGTCGTTGAGCGCGGTCTTCTTGATCACGAGCCCGATCGAGGTGGTCCCGTCGTGCAGCGGGATGGCCCAGAACCAGCCGTAGGGCACCGAGCAGACCGCGATCGCGCCCTGCGGGCCGCAGTCGAGCGGCGCGGCGTCCTGCCAGTAGCCCCAGATCCCGACGTTGCGGAAGGCCTCGTGGTAGACGCGGTTGTCGAGGTACTTCGTGGCCATCACCCCGGCACGCCCGGACGCGTCGACGAGGAAGTCGAACGACGTCGAGCCGCTCTCGTCGCCCTCGCTCCAGTGGGCGCGCACGGGCCGGTCCCCGTCGAAGTCGAGCGCCGTCACCCTGCGTCCCTCGTGGACGGTGACGCCCTGCGTGCCGGCGTGGTCGAGCAGCAGTTGGTCGAACTCGGAGCGGATCACCTGGTAGCTGTGCCGGTCGGAGCCGGAGAGGTGGTCGAAGTTGAGGTCCCAGTTCTCCGGCCCCCATTCGAAGTAGGCGCCCATCTTCTTCACGAAGCCGTGCGCCTCGATCTTCTCGCGCGCCCCGGTGAGCTCGAGGATCGGCAGCGCGGACGGCAGGATCGACTCGCCGATGTGGTAGCGCGGGAACCTCGCCGCCTCGAAGAGCGTGACGTCCGCCCCGTGGCGGGCGAGCAGGGTCGCGGCGGTGGAGCCTGCCGGCCCACCGCCGATCACGAGCACCTGGGTGTCAGCCATCCGAACGTGTCCTCTCGATGGGCGCGATGGTGGTGGTGGGCGCGAGCCCGACGACCGTGCCCGCGTACGCGGCGGGCAGGGCGAGGTGACGGCGCTGCCACGCGTGCCCGTGGCCGTCCAGCGGTGCCGCGATGCCGCGGACGCCGATCCCGCGCGCCTTCGCGTTCGCCTCGCGGGTGGTCCAGATCCGGTACCAGCGCTCGCGGTAGCGCGCGTCGGGGCGGCGGCGCAGGTAGTCGTTCTCGGCGCTGCTGAAGTAGCGACGGGCGAGCGCGTCGGCCGCCGGACGTGGGACGCGCAGCTCGATGTCGACCCCGACGCGGACGCCCCACCCGACCGCCAGCGCCACGCGGTCGCCCGAGTGCGACAGGTTGAAGTCCAGGGCCCGTCGCCGGCCGTCCCGGCCGGCCAGTCGCGGCCGTCCCGAGTCGTCGAGCACCAGGGGCACCCGTCGCGCCGGCAGCCCGAGGATGCGGCCGAGCGTCCGGCGCGCCAGGACGCGCCCCGCGACGAACTCCAGCTGCCCGGCAGGCATCTCGATGCCGGCGCAGCGCTCCTGCTCCTCGTCGCTGAGCAGGCGTAGGCCGGGTCCGGCCGCGAGGCCGGCGGGCGGCCGGATCCGGGCGTGGCAGGCGATCACCGGCCGGCCGAACAGCTGCAGCGTGCTCGTGGTGATCCGGCCCGCTCCGTTCGCCGTCGCGCCCCCCGGCGTCACGCGGCCGCTCGCAACCGCTCGCCGAGCTCGGCGTGGTCACTGCCGAACTCGCTCGTGAGCGCGGCGATCCACCGCTCCAGCCCGAACGCGACGCACGAGGTGTACGCCGCCTCTCCGGTGCCGGTGGTGATGCCGCACCGCTCGCCGAAGAAGTTGCGGTGGAAGTTCACCGACGCGATCGCGAGGCCCGCGTCGTGACCGGGTGCGCGGTACACGAACTCCTGCTTGACCGGGAAGAGCTTGGCGACCACCGAACGCGAGGCGTTGGGGTCGAAGAACGGGTCGGACGCCACCTCGACCTCGAGCGGCAGGCCCAGCCGCGCGCTGAAGTCGAGCAGCCTGCGGGTGGACGACTCGAGGTGCTCCAGCGCCGCGTCACGCCCGCCGACGCAGACGATCTCGCGCATGGTGAACGACAGCAGCCGCCGCAGCCCCTCGAAGTGGGTCTCGCGCCGGAAGCACGTCGCCACCGTCGTGATCTTGTGGTCGTCGGGCACGACCTGGCCCGCGAGGTGCAGGTACGCGGCGTAGCAGGCCGCCGACGGCAGCGCGTACCCGGCGGCGTCGAGCACCTCCGGCGGGAACGCCCCGTCCGCGGCCGCCGCGGCCAACCGGTCGTACCCGGTCTCCCGGGCGGGCGCTGCCAGCAGCGCGAGGTGCGGGAAGTTGTCCCAGTAGTCGATCGTGCGGAGCGCGTCGACCGGCAACAGGGTCTGGTAGGCGGTCGCCCGCGCCCCGACCGCTGCGCCCCAGCCGGCGAAGAGTCGGTCGAGTCCGTCGCGCAGCGCGAGCTCGGCGTCCGCCAGCACCACCAGGGGGGCCGCCCCCCGCGCGGCCCCCTCGCGGTCGCTACGCAGCCGGGTCACCGAAGAACCTCTCGCGGATCCGACGCAGGGTGCGGAAGTCCTCCGGGGACACCTGGTCCATCGAGATGGACCGGCCGGTGGCCTCCTCGAGCACGTAGAGGAAGTTGACGAAGCTGAGCGAGTCGATCACCCGGTTGTCGATGAGGTCGAGATCCTCGTCGATCGAGCTCAGATCGGGTCGGCGGGCGAGCAGGTACGTCAGCACCAGGTCGCTGTCGTCGGTGGTCCGGGCCTCGGTCATGCGTGCCTCCGTCCTGGCGCCGTCATCACAGCGCCGGGATGGTGTCGTCGGACAGGATGTGTTCCTGGGTCATGAAGCCGGTGGAGCGCTTGAAGGTTCGGGCGACGAAGCCGTCGAACGCGGGGTCGGCGAGCACCTGGCGCCGCGCCTCGTACGGGGCGGCGATGCCCGCGTCCGCGAACGCCGCCGGGTTGCACAACGACTCGGCCGACGAGCGCATGTACCGCTTGAGGTAGGCCTCGAGATCGGCGATCCGCGCCGCGGGCAGGGTGCGACGCAGCTCGGCGTGCAGCAGCGCGACGATCTGCCGGCCGAACGCGATGTGGCGCGACTCGTCCTGGTGATGCACCGCGTTGATCTTGCGGATCGTGGGGTCGAGGCGGTCGTCGACCGCCATGCGCTGGTTGAAGACGTCGACGAGCTCCTCGAACAGCAGCAGCCGCGCGAAGACGAGGAAGGTGTCGGCCTCGGGAATGCCCGCGCCCGGGAAGCTCATCGACGCGTTCGGGTAGATCGTGCCCGCGTACCGCAGGCAGAAGGTGGCGAAGAACCACATGTGGTCGTTCTCCTCGCCGATGATGTGGTGGAAGTACTCCGAGGTGACCTCGTAGCCGGGCATGTGGACGCGGGCCACCATCTCGGTCAGCAGCTCACGGATGCCGTGGACGTTCAGGCTGTAGAAGTTGACGCTCTCCCACTTGCTGAGCGCCATCAGCTCGTGCTCGTCGAGCCGCTCCGCCACCGCGGTGCCGTGCGTGGTCATCAGCTCCGGCGACATCCACCACGCGTCCTCGACCACGGTCGCGGGCCAGTCGAAGAGGCGGTACGGGTCGTAGTAGTCGCGTTCGGACATCGCGACCAGGCGATCGAGGATCTGCTTGAAGCGCGGGTCGGCGGACAGCGTCCGGCCGAGGACGTCGGCCCGGACGTCGAGGGTGTCGGTCATGCGGCCGTCCTCCTGATCACGGTTCGGCGTAGCGGCGTGCTGTGCCGCCCGCCGCAGCGGTGGCCGACCATGTCGCCGTCGGCCGGGATCGCCGCGGGGAGCAGCCGGTTGACCCGGGAGCCGAGGACGGCCCGGGCGAGCTCGGGATGCGGCCGGTCCGCGTGTTCGACCAGCCGGCTGAAGACGGGATCGACGACCTTGACGACCCCGTCGTCGTCGACGACTTCGATCCAGGAGTGGGCGAGGTCGAGCATCCCGAGCAGCCAGCCTCGCCGGGTCCGCGCGTCGTAGCCGGCCCGCCGGAACTCTCGCTGCAGGTAGAGCGACGCCGAGATGCACGGCGCCATGCCCGCGGCGACCACCCGGTCGTACTCGCGCTGCAGCAGCTCGGGCATCCGACCCCACGCGTACCCGGCCGCGAGGAAGTCGTCGGTCAGCGCGCGCAGTGTCGGCGACACGAGCTGCATCAGCTCGCCGCGGGTCGTCAGCGACCCGCGCAGGGCGACGGGTCCGACACCGGCCAGCTCGATGCGCTCGTCGGCGCGCAGCCGGCCCGGCGGCGTCGTGGCGAACTCCGTCAGCGCGCCACCGCCGTGCTCGGGGTCCAGTCGCGCGTGCCACCAGGAGGGCTCGCCCGCCGCGTCGGCCGGGCACGAGCCCGCGGGGCACTGCAGCTCGATGTCGAAGGTCCAGTGCAGCGGCTGCACCCAGGTCGGCGGACCGCCCTGCATCCAGCGCAGGGCGTAACGGATCGCCCGCTCGGGCACCGAGGTGCCCGAGCCCGACGCCAGGGCCAGGTTGAACAGGTCGAAGCGGTCGAAGTACTGCCCGCCGTCACGGTCGTCGGCGGGCAATCCGGCCGCCACCAGCTCGTCCAGTGCGGTCTCACCGCAGCGCAGCATGTCCAGCGCGGCGACGCGATCGACCTGGGCGTCGCGATGATCGGCCGGGATCGGCCAGATGCGCTCCAGGGCGGCCGGCCAGTCGGTCGGCCGTGCGGCCACGCCGCAAGCCGCGCCACGTGCGCGATGGATCGTCGTCATCGACGGGTGCCCGCGCCGGTCAGCCGGCGTCGGACAGGGTGACGACCAACGTCTCGATGTCGCCCACCGTGACGAGATTGGCGGCCTGCTCCTCGTCCACGGCGAAGATGTCGAACTCCGACTCGATGGCCAGCGCCAGCTCGAGGAACGACACCGAGTCGTAGCCGAGGTCCTCGATCAGCCGTTGCTGCGACGAGGCCTCGGTCTCGCCGAGCGGGGACATCTGGCCGATGAGCTCGCGGACCTTGCCGGTCAGTTCCTGCGTCGTGGTCATGCGTCCATGGCTCCCAGCGGGCGGTGTGTGCCGTACGAGACGGCGGGACGATGCCGCACGGTTCGTGGCGTCGTGTCCGCCTCGACCGTCCTGACCCGATCGACGCTAGTTACGGCCCAATTCCGCAAAGTTGTTCGCAGCGGCCAGCAACTTGTGGCTACGGGCCAAGCGCGGCGGTCGCGAGACGACCGGCCGGGTAGGGACATCAGCGTGCAGACGTTCCTCCCGGTACCCGACTTCGCCGAATCGGCCCGCGTCCTCGACGACGCCCGGCTCGGCAAGCAGCGCGTCGAGGCGTTCCAGATCATCCGCGCCCTCGACGGCGTGACACGGGGCTGGCGCAACCACCCCGCCGTCCGGATGTGGCGCGGCTACGAGCCCGCGCTGCTGCGCTACGGCCTGGCCGTCTGCGACGAGTGGGACCGTCGCGGCAACGCCGACACGGTGCGCGCCAAGCTCGCCGACCACGCCCGCGAGGAGGGCCGGCGGGTCTTCCTGCCCGACTGGGTCGGCGACGACGCCGTGCACGCCAGCCACCGCAGCAACCTGCTGCGCAAGGACCCCGACTTCTACGGCCGCTACGGCTGGTCCGAGCCCGCCGACCTGCCCTACGTCTGGCCCGTCTGACGCCTTCCTCGGCGAGTTGGTTGATCAACAGCCCTGTTGATCAACCAACTCGCCGAGGAAGCGGGGAACGCGCGGGACGCCGAAGGCCGGCCCCCGCAGTGGGGACCGGCCTTCGGTGTGGAACGGGGTGGACTCAGAAGTCCATGTCGCCGCCGGGCATGCCGCCCGGGGCGCCACCGGCCGGAGCCTTCTCCGGCTTGTCGGCCACGACGGCCTCGGTGGTGAGGAAGAGCGCCGCGATGGAGGCGGCGTTCTGCAGCGCCGAGCGGGTGACCTTGGTCGGCTCGACGATGCCCTCCTTGAACATGTCCACGTACTCGCCGGTCGCGGCGTTCAGCCCGTGGCCGACCTGGAGGCCGAGAACCTTCTCGGACACGACGCCGCCCTCGAGACCGGCGTTGACCGCGATCTGCTTGAGCGGGGCGAGCAGCGCGACCTTGACGATGTTGGCACCGGTGGCCTCGTCGCCCTTGAGGTCGAGCTTCTCGAACGCCGAGACGGTCGCGTTGGCCAGCGCCACGCCACCACCGGGGAGCAGGCCCTCCTCGACGGCCGCCTTCGCGTTGCGAACGGCGTCCTCGATGCGGTGCTTGCGCTCCTTGAGCTCGACCTCGGTGGCCGCGCCGACCTTGATGACGGCCACGCCGCCGGCCAGCTTGGCGAGGCGCTCCTGCAGCTTCTCGCGGTCGTAGTCGGAGTCCGACTTCTCGATCTCGGCCCGGATCTGGTTGACGCGACCCTGGATCTGGTCGGCCTCGCCGGCACCCTCGACGATCGTCGTCTCGTCCTTGGTGGTGGTGAACTTGCGCGCCCGGCCGAGGAGCTCCAGGCCGGCGTTCTCCAGCTTCAGGCCGACGGTCTCGCTGATGACCTCGCCACCGGTGAGGATGGCGATGTCGGCCAGCATGGCCTTGCGGCGGTCACCGAAGCCCGGGGCCTTGACGGCGACGGACTTGAAGGTGCCGCGGATCTTGTTCACGACGAGGGTCGCGAGGGCCTCACCCTCGACGTCCTCGGCGATGATCGCCAGCGGCTTGCCGGTCTGCATGACCTTCTCGAGCAGCGGCAGCATGTCCTTGACGTTGGAGATCTTGCCCTCGTGGATGAGGATGTACGGGTCCTCGAGGTCGGTCTCCATGCGGTCGGCGTCGGTGACGAAGTAGGCGCTCAGGTGACCCTTGTCGAAGCGCATGCCCTCGGTGAGCTCGAGCTCGAGGCCGAAGGTGTTGCTCTCCTCGACGGTGATGACGCCTTCCTTGCCGACCTTGTCCATCGCCTCGGCGATGATCTCGCCGACCGTGGTGTCGGCCGCGGAGATGGACGCGGTGGCCGCGATCTGCTCCTTGGTCTCGACGTCCTTGGCCTGGTTGCCCAGCACCTCGGACACCGACGCGACGGCCTGCTCGATGCCGCGCTTGAGCGCCATCGGGTTGGCGCCGGCGGCGACGTTGCGCAGGCCCTCGCGCACGAGCGCCTGGGCGAGCACGGTGGCGGTGGTGGTGCCGTCACCCGCGACGTCGTCGGTCTTCTTGGCGACCTCCTTGACGAGCTCGGCGCCGATCTTCTCGTACGGCTCCTCGAGCTCGATCTCCTTGGCGATGGAGACACCGTCGTTGGTGATGGTGGGAGCGCCCCACTTCTTCTCCAGCACGACGTTGCGGCCCTTGGGGCCGAGCGTCACCTTGACGGCGTCCGCGAGCTGGTTCATGCCGCGCTCGAGGCCGCGCCGGGCCTCTTCGTCGAACGCGATCAACTTGGCCATTCGGTGGTCCTCACTCTAGTGATGACTGGTTCGGGTACCGGCGTGCAGTGCCCGCGACGGACGGCCCGCTCAGGCGGAGCCTCACCGATCACCGGTTGGCACTCAGCCTAGCCGAGTGCCAATTCGAGTCTGGCACTCGACCCCCACGAGTGCAAGGCGCCGGGGGCGGGTGGCCGGCGGTCCGGGCCGCCGCGTCGCGATAGGTTCGCCCGATGCTCTCCATCGTGGACCTGCACAAGAGCTACGGCACGACGACCGCGCTCGACGGCGTCTCGCTGGACGTCCGCCCGGGCGAGTTGGTGGGCTTCGTCGGGGCCAACGGCGCCGGGAAGTCGACGACGATGCGCATCGCGATGGGGCTCGTCGCCGCCGACTCCGGGACGGTCCGCTGGCACGGCGAGCCGCTGACCTTCACCGCCCGGCGCCGCTTCGGCTACATGCCCGAGGAGCGCGGGCTGTACCCGAAGATGCGCGTCGTCGAGCAGGTGGCGTACTTCGGCCGCCTGCACGGCATGTCGCGGGCCGACGCGGACCGCGGCGCCGCGGCACTGATCGAGCAGATGGGGGTCGTCGCGCAGCCCCGCGACTTCGTGCAGGCGCTCTCGCTCGGCAACCAGCAGCGGGTGCAGCTGGCGGCGGCGCTCGTCCACGACCCCGAGCTGCTCGTCCTGGACGAGCCGTTCTCCGGCCTGGACCCCGTCGGCGTCGACACCATGGCCGAGGTGCTGCGGCAACGTCGCCGGGCCGGCTGCGGCGTGCTGTTCTCGAGCCACCAGCTCGAGCTCGTCGAGCGCTTGTGCGACCGGGTCGTCATCGTGCGTGCGGGTCGCGTCGTCGCGCAGGGGACGTTGGACGAGCTCCGCGCGACGGGCTCGCGCGACGCGCTGGAGGTGACCGTCACCGGCACCGACGACGCCTGGCTCGACGCACTACCCGGGGTCACGGTGCGCGAACGCGACGGGGCCACCGTCGTCCTCGCGCTGCGCGATCCCGACGACGACCAGGCGGTGCTCGCCGCCGCGGCCAGGGCCGGCCGGGTCGAGCGGTTCGGGTGGCGCCGGCCGTCGCTGGCCGAGCTGTACCGCGACGCGGTGTCGGCGGGCGCCGGCACGGACACGTCGGAGGCGGCGGCATGAACGAGGCGGTGCGACTCGTGGCCCGCCGCGAGATCACCAGCAGGCTGCAGCAGCGCGGTTTCCGCATCGGCTTCGCGATCGCGTTGCTCATCGTCGTCGTGGCCTGCGTCGTCCCGTCGCTGTTCTCCGACGACGACTCCACCCCGCGCTACGACGTCGCGGTCGTGGGCGACCACCCCGGGCTCGCGGCCGCCCTCGCCCGCAGCGAAACCCCCCGGTTCACCGTTCACACCGCCACCGCCGCCGAGGCGCACGACCGCGTCGACGACGGCGACTGGGACGCCGCCGTGCTGCCCGGCGGCCGCCTCGTCGTCGACGAGACCGACGGCGACGTCGTCACCGCCGTCCAACAGGTCAACGTGAGCACCGCGCTCGTGACCCGGCTCGGCGCGGCCGGCCTGTCCTCGGACGACATCCGCGAAGCGCTCACGGTGCGGCCGTTGCGTGTCGAGAGCACCGGCTCCGGCGACGACGGTCAGCGCCGGGCCATCGCGGTCATCACCGTCATCGTCCTGTTCACGCAGCTGACCACGTTCTGCACCTGGGTGGCGATGGGCGTGGTCGAGGAGAAGGCGAGCCGGGTCGTCGAGCTCATCCTGTCCTCCATCCGCCCGCTGCAGCTGCTCGTGGGCAAGCTGCTCGGCATCGGCACGCTCGCCGCGGCCCAGGTGTTGGCGCTGGGCGCGGTCGGTCTCGTCGTGTCCACGCTGGCCGGGACGATCTCCATACCCGCGTCGGCGTTCGTCACCGTCCTCACGGGCTTCGTCGGGTTCGTGCTCGGCTTCGCGTTCTTCGCCGCGCTGGCCGCGGCACTGGCCTCCACGGTGTCGCGGCAGGAGGAGGTGTCGGGCGTACTCGCACCCGTCACGCTCAGCCTGACCGTCTGCTACTTCGCGAGCTTCGCGACGGCCGGCGACCCGGACAGCACGCTGGCGCGCGTCGTGTCGATCGTGCCGCCGTTCTCGTGCGTCGCGATGCCCGGCCGCATCGCCGGCGGCACCGTGCCGGTGCTCGACGTGCTGCTGGCGGTGGTGCTGCTGGGCGGCGCAGCGGCGGCGATCCTCGCGGTCGCGGCGCGCATCTACCGGGCGACGGTGTTGCACAGCGGCACCCGCGTCCCGCTCTCCCGCGCGTGGCGCGGCGAGGCGGTCGCCGACCTCGGCTGACCGGCCCCGCTCCCGGGCCGGTCTCACCGTCCGACGAGCGCCGCCAGCCGGGCCGGGGTGAACAGCTCGTCGGCGAGCAGGTGGGCGAGTCCGACGACGCCGGCGCGGGGGTCGAGGCGACTGCGCACGATGAGCAGGTCCCGGGTGGCGAGCGGCAGCGAGCGCCGGTACACGACCTCGCGGATGCCGGCGAGCAGCTGCTCGTCGACGTGGGCGAGCTGGCCGCCGACCGCGACCACGCGCGGATTCACCAGGTTGACCGCGTCGGCGATCGCGCGGCCCAGGATGCGCCCGGACGTGCGCAGCAACCGCTGGGCGGCGATGTCGCCGGAACGGATCGCGTTCACCGCGTCGTCGACGGTCGAGACATCACGTCCCGCCGCCTGCAGGTCACGCACGAGCGCCCAGCCACCGGCATACGCCTCGACGCAGCCGCGGTTGCCGCAGCGGCACTCGGGTGGGTCACCGGCGGCGGCGTCCGCCGCGCCTTCGCCGAGCTGGATGTGGCCGATGTCGCCGGCGGCGCCGTCGGCGCCGCGGTGGACGCGGCCGCCGGCGATGAGGCCCGACCCGACGCCGGTGCCGATCTTGACCAGCATCAGGTCGTCGACGTCGGGGTAGCACTCCTGCCGCTCGCCGACGGCCATCGCGTTGACGTCCTTATCCACGAGCACCGGTGCGGCGTAACGCTCGGCGAACCACCCGGGGATGTCGAAGCCGTCCCAGTCGGTCATGATCGGCGGGCTGACCACCCGGCCGGTCGCGAAGTCGACGGGGCCGGGCACGTCGAGGCCGATGCCGAGCACGTCCGCCGGCGCCCGCCCGGCCCGGCGCAGCAGCGTGGCGAAGCGGGTGTCCACCGCCTTGAGCACCGGCCGCGGCCCGCGCGAGACGTCCATGACGTGGGCGCTCTCGTCGAGCACGGCACCGGACAGGTCGCACAGCGCCGCCCGGAACGCGGTGGCGCCGACGTCGCAGGCGAGCAGCACACCGCGCTCGGGGTGGAAGCGGAACCGCTCCGCCGGACGCCCCCCGGTCGAGCCGCCGGCGGTCGCGGTGACGAGGTCGGCCGCCAGCAGCGCGTCGAGGCGCTGGCCCACCGTGGTGCGCGAGAGCCCGGTGACGGCCATGACGTCGGCCCGGGTCAACGAGTCCGAGCTCCGGAAGAGGGCGAGCACGTCGCTCAGACCCGTCCCCCAGGCGGCGCGGTCCTCCCCGACGGCCGCCGCGACGCCCCGCGGACCCGCAGCGGCGGGCAGTCCCGTCGCCGTCCGCGGTCGCGCCATCGGGCGAGGATAGTCCGCGCGCACCGTGGCTCCCTCCCGGTCGGATTCGGAAATCAGGTCTGGCACTTTTGCCAAGTCAAAGTCTAAAGTCTGCACAGTCGACGGCGAAAGCCCGACCTGGTGACACCGACGTACTAGGAGACCTCGATGAACCCCTCACCCCACGGCCGCGGCCGGCGCCGCATCGCCCGGCGGGCCACCACGCTCGCCGCCGTCACCGGCGCACTCGTCCTGGGCGCCTGCTCGTCCGACGGCGGCGGGGGCAGCGCCGGCGGCGACAAGGTCGCCGTCGTCATCAAGGGCCTCGACAACCCGTTCTTCCAGACCATGCGCCAGGGTGTCGACGCCGCGGCGAAGACCGGCTCGGTGACGACGACGGTCCAGGCCGCGCAGTCGATCACCGACACGACCGGTCAGGCCGACAAGCTCACGTCGCTCGCCAACCAGGACTTCGGCTGCTTCGTCGTCAACCCGATCACCGGCACCAACCTGGTGCAGGGCATCGCGCGGATCGCCGCCAAGAAGAAGACGATCGTGAACATCGACTCCCCCGTCGACGCGGCCGCGGCGAAGAAGGCGAACGCGACGATCGCCACCTACGTCGGCACCGACAACACCGCCGCGGGCGCACTCGGCGGCAAGGAGATGGCCAAGCAGCTGCCGTCCGGCGGCGCGGTCTGGGCCATCGGCGGCACGTCGGGCGACGTCACCAGCGGCGCGCGCATCACGGGCTTCCAGCAAGGCATCGCCGGTTCGTCGGTGACCTTCCGGCAGACCGTGGCCGCGAACTGGGACCGGCAGACGGCCCTGACGCAGACGACGACCATCCTGCAGAACAACGCCTCGGTGGCCGGCTTCTTCGTCGCCAACGACGACATGGCGCTGGGCGTCGCCCGCGCCGTGGCCAACCTGCACCGCACCGGCAAGGTCAAGATCATCAGCGTCGACGGCATCAAGGACGCGCTCAGCGCGGTGAAGTCCGGCCAGCTGACCGCGGTCGTCGCCCAGTACCCCTACGTCATCGGCCAGATGGGCGTCGAGGCGTGCCGCGCGGCACAGGCCGGCAAGACCCTGCCGAAGTCCGTCGACGCGCCGGTCGAGCTCGTCACCGCGGCCACCGCCACGCAGGCGCTGGCCAAGACGCCGCGGCCGTTCGGCAGCTACGACGACCCGTTCACGGCCCTGCTCTCCAAGTGACGGGCGCCCTCGAGGAGGTCCAGGACATGACATCGGCATCGTTGTCGAAGGACGAACGGACGGACGACGCCGCACCGGAGCCGTCGCGCGACCGTGGCCCGGTCGTGCGCAGGCTGGCCGACCCGAACTTCTGGGTCGACTGGGCCGCGCCGATCGGCCTGGTCGTCCTGCTGGTGTTCTTCGGTATCGCCAGCAGCGGCTTCCTCGCCGTGGGCAACCTGCAGGCGATCCTCGCCGCCGCCGCGATCCCGATGGTGCTGGCGGTGGGCCAGACGTTCGTGATCATGACGGCCGGCATCGACCTGTCGGTCGCCTCGACCATGACGTTCGCGGCGATCATCCTGGGCAAGGCCGTCACCGGCGCACCCGGCCTCGTCTGGGCGCTGGTGCTCGCGGTCGTCGCCGGCACCGTGGTCGGCGCGGTGAACGGCACCGTGATCGCGAAGGGCCGCATCGCCGACTTCATCGTCACCCTCGGCGCGCTGTCGGCGGCCTCGGGCCTCGCGCTGATCGTCGCGAACGGCAACCCGGTGACCGTCATCGACACCTTCCTGCTGAAGCTGTCCACGACGTCGTTCGCAGGCGTGCTGAGCTACCCGGTCGTCATCGCGGTCGTGGTCGCGGTGATCGCGCACCTCGTGCTGTTCCACACCCGCTTCGGCACGCACGTGCTCGCCACCGGCGGTTCGCCGGAGGCCGCCGAGGCCACCGGCATCCGCATCGACCGGATCAAGATCGCCGTGTACACGATCTCCGGTCTGCTCGCCGGCGTCGCCGCGATCCTGCTGGTCGCGCGCGTCGGCGCCGCCGAGCCCGCGTCCAACACGACCTTCCTGCTCAACTCCGTCGCCGGGGTCGTGCTCGGCGGGGTGAGCCTGTTCGGCGGTCGCGGTTCGGTCTTCGGACCGGTCGCCGGCGCCCTGCTGCTCACGGTGCTGACGAGCGGACTGACCGCCATGCACGTCCCGGAGTTCTACCAACCGCTCGCGGTCGGCATCGTCGTGGTGGCCGCCGCCTTCCTGTCGAGGACCCGCCGATGACCGCACCGACCAAGGCCGGCGTGCTGCTGCGCGCCGAGGACGTCTCGCTCTCCTTCGGATCGGTGCGGGCCCTGCGCGACGTGTCCGTCGAGCTGCGCGAGGGCGAGATCACCGCGCTCGTCGGCGACAACGGCGCGGGCAAGTCGACGCTCGTGCGCTGCATCTGCGGCATCCATCGCCCCGACTCCGGCCGCGTCGTGTTCGACGGCGGCCCGGTCGACTTCCGCTCGCCCGAGGACGCCCGCGACGCCGGTATCGAGACCGTCCACCAGAACCTCGCCCTCGTCGAGGACCTCACCGTGTGGCAGAACCTGTTCCTCAACCGCGAGCTGGTGCGCGGCCGGGCGCCGTTCGCGCTGCTCGACCGGACCAGGATGAAGCGCGACGCCCGCGAGATGGTGTCGACGCTCGCGGTCAACGTGCCCGACGTGACCTCGCGCGTGCGCCGCCTCTCGGGCGGCCAGCGACAAGCCGTCGCGATCTGCCGCGCAGCGGGGTTCCGTTCGCGCCTTGTCGTGATGGACGAGCCCACCGCCGCGCTCGGCGTCCAGGAGACGGCCAAGGTCGAGGACCTCATCCGGCGGCTGCGCGACGAGGGTCGCGCGGTGCTGCTCATCAGCCACAACTTCGAACAGGTGTTGAGATTGTCCGATCAGGTCTGGGTCATGCGGGCGGGCCGCTGCGTCGGCGGCCGGCGGACGGCCGACACGACCGGCGACGAGATCGTCGGCATGATCACCGGGGCGGTGGCGGCATGAGCGACTTCCCCAACCAGCTCGGGGTCCACGCGCTCGTCTGGGTCGGCGACACGTCGCCGGGCTCGGTGGCCCGAGCCGTGCACTCGACCGCGGCCGCGGGCTTCGACCTGTTGGAGCTCTCGCTGCACGACGCGGTCAACCTGGACGTCGGGGCGGCACGCGACGCGCTGGTCGCGGCCGGGCTCGGCGTCGCCTGCTCGCGCGGGCTGGCCTTCGACGCCGACGTCTCGAGCGAGGACCCGGCCGTCGTCGAGCGTGGGGCGACGCTGCTGCAGGAGTCGCTGCGCATCACCCACGAGCTCGGTGGCACGCACCTGACCGGTGCTCTGTACAGCGCGCTCGGCAAGTACGGGCGACCGTTGGGCGACGCCGGTCGCGCGAACGTCGTCGCCGTGCTGCGCGAGCTCGCGAAGTCGGCCGCCGACCTGGACATGACGCTGGGCCTGGAGATCTGCAACCGCTACGAGACCAACGTCGTCAACACCGCCCACGACGCGCTGCGACTCGCCGACGACGTCGGCGCGGACAACGTCACCATCCACCTCGACACGTACCACATGAACATCGAGGAGGACGATCTCGTCGCACCGGTGCTCGCCGTCGGTGACAGGCTGGGCTACGTGCACATCGGCGAGAACCACCGCGGCTACCTCGGCTCCGGTCACATCGACTTCGCCGGGTTCTTCGCGGCGCTCGCGCAGGTCGACTATCGGGGCCCGATCACCTTCGAGAGCTTCTCGTCGGCCGTCGTGTCGCCGGGGTTGTCCAACGACCTCGCCATCTGGCGCAACCTGTGGGACGACGGCGCCGACCTCGCCCGGCACGCCCGGGCGTTCCTGGCCGCGCAGCTCGAAGCGGCCTGGTCGGCCCGGTCGCAGTGAGGATCCGCGGCCTGGCCGAACTGGTCGCGCGGGTGGAGTCGTTGCGCGCGGCGTCGTCGGCCCCGCGGCTGCTCGTCGGCATCGCCGGTCCGCCCGGGGCGGGCAAGACGACGCTCGCGCGGGCGCTGGTGCGCGAGCTCGCCGGCGCCGACGACTGGCGCGGCACCCGCGTCGCGCACGTGCCGATGGACGGCTTCCACCTCGCCGACCGCGAGCTGGAGCGGTTGGCGCGGCGCGACCGCAAGGGCGCGCCGGACACCTTCGACACCGCCGGCTACGCCGCGCTGCTGCGCCGCGTGCGCGACGGCGAGACGGTGTGGGCGCCGGACTTCGAACGCGATCTCGAGCAGCCCATCGCCCAGGGCCTGCCCGTCGTGGCCGACGCGCGCATCGTGATCAGCGAGGGCAACTACCTGCTGCTGCCCGAGGACGGGTGGCCGCAGGTGCGCGAGCTGTTCGACGAGGTGTGGTTCTGCCGCGCCGATCCGGCCGTCCGCCGGGCCAAGCTCGTCGAACGGCACGTGCGCTTCGGCAAGGAACCCGAGGCCGCCCGCACGTGGGTCGCGCACACCGACGACCCCAACGCGGCGCTCGTGACGCCGACCGAGGCCGCCGCCGACCTCGTCGTCGACTGCGACCTCGGGACGTGACTCGGCCCGGGCCACCTGGGCCCGGGCCGAGTGAGTAGCGCCGGTCGGTCAGACGATGCGGACCGCGTCGGCCTGCGGACCCTTCGGCCCCTGGACGACCTCGAACTCGACGCGCTGGTTCTCGTCGAGGCTCTTGTAGCCGTCGGCCTGGATGGCCGAGTAGTGGACGAAGACGTCCTGGCCGTCGTCCACGGCGATGAAGCCGTAGCCCTTCTCGGCGTTGAACCACTTCACGGTGCCCTGTGCCACGTGCACTCCCTGCTGCGATCCCGGTGGGTCGACCGAGTCCGCACCTCGCGGGGCTCGGGGTCTACGTTCCTCGGTCCCGCTTCACCGCAGTGCACGGCCCGAGGGGTCGTGATACTCCGCGTCGCGATCACATTCGTCACTTCGACCGCCGCGGACGCTACTGGACCGGCCAGAGCCGTTTCAAGAAGCGGAATGCCCGTTCTTGCGTGCGCGCGGCGCGAAGCGGACGGGCCCCGGCGGCGCCCACGGCCGTCCGCACCGGTCGGAACTGTCCGCAGCCACCGGTAGGAAGCGCTTTCGGTCGGCCCGGCTCGGGTCGACTCACCGGGTGTCGTTCCCCTCGGATCACGTTTTCGCGTCGATCGGCCGGTTCGAGGCCCCGCGACCGATCACGGGGCACGAGAACCCGGTCCTGTCCTGGCTCGGTCTGCCGCAACCCGTGCGGCAGCCGGTGACCGTCGACGAGCACGGAACTGCCGTCGCCCGGCTCGACTCCTCCTGGGACGAGTTCGGTGTGGCGGGTGAGGACGACGGCCGGAGCAAGGACGACGGGACCGAACGGGTCCTCGTCGCAGGTGGTCGGTTCGGACCGGCCGACCCGGCCACCCCGGACGAGAACCCGATCCCCGGGACGGCTCAGAGCAGGCCGGCCTCGCGCATGCCCTTGAGCGTGGGCTTGATGACCGCCGTCGGGCGGGCACCGTCGCTGACCGCGTCGACGGTCTTCAGGCCGTCGCCGGTGTTGTAGACGACCGTCTCCTTGGTGGTGTCGATGGCGCCCTGCTCGACGAGCTTCTTGAGCACGGCGACGGTGACGCCGCCCGCGGTCTCGGCGAAGACGCCGGTGGTGCGCGCCAGCAACCGGATGCCCTCGCGGATCTCGTCGTCGTCGACCGAGGCCATCGCGCCACCGGTCGTGCGGACGGCGTCGAGCGCGTAGGGGCCGTCGGCGGGGTTGCCGATGTTCAGCGACTTCGCGATGCCGGTCGGGCGCACCGGGACGACGTCGTCCACGCCGGCGGAGAACGCCGTGGCGATCGGCGAGCACCCGGCCGACTGCGCACCGAAGACCGTCCACGGGGTCTCGGCGACGAGCCCGGCACCGGTGAGCTCCTTGAAGGCCTTGTGGATCTTGGTGAGCATCGAGCCCGAGGCCATCGGCGCGACGTACTGCTCGGGCAGGCGCCAGCCGAGCTGCTCGGCGACCTCGTAGCCCAGGGTCTTGGAGCCCTCGGCGTAGTACGGCCGGACGTTGACGTTGACGAAGCCGGTGTCCTCGAACTCGTCGGTCTCGCCGAGCTCGGAACAGAGCCGGTTGACGTCGTCGTAGGAGCCCTCGATGCCCACCAGCGTGCCGCCGTAGATCGCGGTCTGCGTGATCTTGGCCGGTTCGAGGTCGGCGGGGACGAACACGATCGACGGCATGCCGATGCGCGCCGCGTGCGCGGCGACGGAGTTCGCGAGGTTGCCGGTCGAGGCGCAGGCGATGCGGGTGAAGCCGAGCTCGCGGGCCGCGGTGATGGCCACCGAGACGACCCGGTCCTTGAACGAGTGGGTCGGGTTGGCCGAGTCGTCCTTGACCCACACCGGGGCGGTGAAGCCCAGCTCCTCGGCCAGCCGGTCGGCGCGGATGAGCGGCGTCATGCCGGTGCCGGAGTCGACACGGGTCGCCGGGTCCTGGCCGACGGGCAGCAGGCCCGCGTAGCGCCAGAGCGAGTGCGGGCCGGCTTCGACGTCGGCGGTGGTGACCCGGGCGAGCGCGGCCGGGTCGTAGCCGATCTCCAGCGGACCCCAGCACTCGAGACAGGCGTGCTGCGGGCCGAGCGGGTACTCGGCGAGACAGTTGCGGCAGACCAGGACGGACGCGGGCGAGGGCAGCGTGGGCCGGTCGATCAGAGCAGTCATGGGAAACGAGGCCTTTCTCCTCATCTTTCCCGCACGACGAGACGTGCGAGCCGGACTTGGCACCTGCGGCGTCGGCCTCGTGAGGAGGTGGTGTGCGCGCGTGGTTGCCGGGGCTTCGTCGGGCCGGTCCCTCTGCCCCTCTGGATGAGCGTGCTGTTCGGTTGTGCCCCCATCATGGCACAGCCGCGGGGGCGCTCAGCCCGACGTGTAGTCCGAGGTGAGCACGACCACGAGCGGGCCACTGGGCAGCCCGTCGAACTTCTCCGTCGAGCGCTGGATGCCCGGGAACTGCGCGCGCAGCGCCGCCGCGGCGGCCTTCGCGCCGTCGACGTCGGGGTCGTAGTAGACGCAGGTCGAGAGGATGTCGTCGGTGAGGTTGCCGATGTCGTCGACGCGCCACCCGCCGTTGCGGAAGCGCTCGGCGGCCTGGGTGGCCAGGCCGTTGGTCGTGGTGTTGTTGAGGATGACCAGGGGCAGCTTCTCGGCGCCGCCGGTCGAGGTCGACGACCCCGACGTGTCGGAGGGACGTGCCGACCTGCTCGCCGACGTCGACGTCCCGGTGGAGCGAGACGCGCTCGTCGAGGGGCGCGTGGCGGACGACGTCGCACCCGTGCTCGCGGCGGGCGAACTCCCGGCGGCGTCCTGCTTGCTGCCCTTCTGCTGCGTCAGCGCGACCACGGCGACGACCAGCACGACGGCACCGAGAACGGCGAGGACGATGCCCGTCAGACGTTCCCGGGAACGGCGTCGTGCCTGCTGCCGGGCCAAGCGGCCGTGCTTCGCGTTCAGTTTCCTAGACCTCGATACCCAATCGACGTGCCGACCGCTGCCGCTGCCGGCTTGCCCGCAATCGTCGCAGACGCTTGACCAGCATCGGGTCGGCGGCCAGCGCGGCCGGGGTGTCGATCAGGGCGTTGAGCACCTGGTAGTAACGGGTGGCGGACATGTCGAACAGCTCGCGGATGGCCTGTTCCTTGGCGCCGGCGTACTTCCACCACTGCCGTTCGAAGGCCAGGATCTCGCGGTCGCGACGGGTCAGGCCGTCGTCGACCTCGTCGCCGTCGTCGGCCCCCGATGCGGCGTGCACGGACTGCATGCTGGCTGACTCCTCCGGCCTCACTGCTGCGGTCGCGCGGGCGGCGCGACCGCACCGAATCCCACCCGTGTAATTCCCGGCACCATTCAACCACGGCACACGTCCGTCAACCCGGCGCGGCACGCTGTGGACAACCTGCCGCGTCGTCCACAGCCTCCGCTCCGGTCTCGCCGCCGGTCGCGGGTTGCGCGACGGTGTCGGACATGGGTCCTGCGAACGCGAGCACGATCGCTGCACCGCCGGCACCGGGCGGCCTGACCGATGGTTGCCACCTCGCGGCGGTGGCGGCGGCCGCTGCCCGGATCGAGGGTGCGGCCGAGCACGCTCGGCAACGCGCGAGCCTGCTGGCGACCGCCACGGCGCACAGCGGCTGGGACGGCGACGGCGCGCGCGCGTTCGAGCAGCGCGAGCACGAGCTGCTCGGTCGGGTCCGCCGGGCGGCGAGCGAGCTCGACGACGCCGCGGCCGCGCTACGGCAGCACGGCGCGGCGGTTCGTCGGGAGCTCGAGCGGCGCGACGCCCACCTCGGGCAGTGGCTGCGATGAGCGCGCCGGCGGGTGTCCCCGCGACGCCGGTGTCGGTCGTCGGCGGTGCGGGCGGCATCGCCGCCAACCGCGAGGGCATCGAGCACCTGGCCGCGCTCCACCGGCGCGCCGCGCACACGCTCGGCTCGGACGCGTTCGCGCTGCTGCTCGAGGCCGAACGACTCGGGCCGTTCGGCGGCGACCCCGGCGCGGCCGGCCGCACCGACCTGGCC
The DNA here is from genome assembly GCF_900129455.1 of Jatrophihabitans endophyticus. Lineage (NCBI taxonomy): Bacteria > Bacillati > Actinomycetota > Actinomycetes > Jatrophihabitantales > Jatrophihabitantaceae > Jatrophihabitans > Jatrophihabitans endophyticus. The sequence goes on along the minus strand of NZ_FQVU01000005.1, from coordinate 139,294 downwards.
GGCCTCGCGACCGCCCACGGCACGCTCGAGCGGGCGATCGCCCGGCTGGGGCGAGCCGCGCACCTCGCCGAGGATCTCGGCACGCGCCTGGGCAACGCGGCGCAGGGCTACCCGTGGGGCAGCGACGCGCTGGACGCCGGTGTCCTCGACACCATCCGCTCCCTCGTCGGCGGCGCCACCCACGCCCTGGGCAGCGTGCACCACGGCGACACGGTCGCCGGTCTCGACCCGCGGTCCCTCGACCTCCTGGTCACCCTCGTCGGTGTCCCGCAGCTGACGTCCCTCGACGCGACCGACGACGACGGTCTGGGGACGGCCGAGCCCGCCGGGCGCGCGCCGGTCACGCCACCGCGCTCGCTGCGCGACCTCGTCACCGGCCTGGGCGACGTCGACCGCGACGGCACGCCGGGCGGCATCGACGTGCGCGTGCTCAACGGCCCCGACGGGCGGCGCCACGTCGTCGTCGACATCACCGGCACGCGCACCTGGCGACGGGGCGGGCGCAACGTCGCCGATCTCGGCACCAACGAGCACGCCCTGCTCGGCGACACCACCGCGTACTCGCAGGGTGTGCTCGCCGCGCTGCGCAGGGCGGGTGTCCGCCGCGACGACGACGTGATGCTGGTCGGCCACAGCCAGGGCGGCCTCGTCGCCGTGACGACCGCCCGCGACGCCGCGCGCACCGGGGAGTTCCGGGTCACGCACGTCGTCACGGCCGGATCGCCGATTGGGTTGACCGTCGGCCGGCTGCCGGCGTCGGTCCGGGTGCTGGCGCTGGAGAACTCGGCCGACGCCGTCCCGCGGCTCGACAGCGCCGCCAACCCCGATCGACGCAACGTCACGACGGTGTCCTCGTCGCACGGCGCCGGGTCGGTCGGCGGCAACCACGGCATCACGACCTCCTACGTCGCGGTGGCGACCGACGCACAGCACAGCGAGAGCCGCTCGGTACGCGATTTCCTGGCCAGCGCGTCCGGGTTCTTCACCGCGACCCACGGCGCGCAGTACCGCTACCGGGTGGAGCGGCGATGACGGCCCGCGAGCGCGCACGGAGGAGTTCGCCATGGATCGCTTGCCCGGCCTCGTGGCGTCGGCCACGATCCATCCATGTTGGGACTGATGCAGGACCTGCCGCTGACGACGAACTGGATCTTCACCCGCGCCGAGCGCTACTACGCCGACAAGGAGATCGTCACCCGCACGGCGACCGGTCTGCACCGCAGCACGGTCGGCGAGGTGTGCGACGACGCCCGTCGCGTCGCCGGCTTCCTCGACTCGGTCGGCGTCTCGCCCGACGGCCGGGTCGGGACGTTCGCATGGAACACGGCGCGACACCTCGCGCTCTACCTCGCGATCCCGGGATCGGGCCGGGTCATGCACACCATCAACATCCGCTACTTCGCCGAGCAGCTGGTGTACACGATCCAGCACGCCGAGGACGAGGCCGTCTTCGTCGACCGGTCGCTGCTGCCGCTGTTCTCGACCTACTTGCCCGAGCTCGACACCGTGCGGCACGTGGTGGTGATGGACGACGGTGCCGACACCCCGATCCCCGACGACCCGCGCATCGTGCACTGGGACGACGTGATCGCCGGGGCCGAGCAGGTCGAGTTCACCGACCGGGTCCGCGACGAGCAGCAGGCCGCGGCGCTGTGCTACACGACCGGGACCACCGGCAACCCGAAGGGCGTGCTCTACTCGCACCGCTCGGCGTGGCTGCACTCGAACGCGTGCGGGCTCGCCGCCGCCTTCGGCCTGGTCGACAGCGACCGGGTGCTCCCCGTCGTCCCGATGTTCCACGCGAACGCCTGGGGGTTGCCCTACGGCTGCCTGATGGCCGGCGCCGCCATGGTGATGCCCGGGCCCGACCTCTCCCCCGAGGCGATCGCGGACCTCCTGGAACGCGAGCACGTGACGGTGACCGCGGGCGTGCCGACGATATGGATGGGCCTGCTGCCGCTGCTGGCCGACCGGGACCTCGCCGCGTTGCGACTCGTCCTGTGCGGGGGTTCGGCGGTGCCGCGCTCGCTGTCCGAGGCGTTCCGCGAGCAGGTCGGCATCCCCATCCTGCAGGCGTGGGGCATGACCGAGACCTCGCCGATCGCGTCGGTCGCGATCATCCGGGGCGAGTTCGCCGAGGCCACCGAGGACGACAAGGCCGACCTGCGCGCCACGGTCGGCGTGGCGCCGCCCGGGGTGGAGTTGCGCATCGTCGACGACACGACTCGTGCGGTGCAGCCGTGGGACGACGAGGCCACCGGGGAGCTCGAGGCGCGCGGCCCGTGGATCGCGCGCCAGTACTACCGCACCGACGAGCCCGGTCAGCAGTTCTCGGCCGACGGGTGGTTGCGCACCGGCGACGTCGCCGCGATCTCCCCACTGGGTTACGTCCGACTGGTCGACCGCACCAAGGATCTCGTCAAGTCCGGCGGCGAATGGATCAGCTCGGTGACGATCGAGAACGCGATCATGGCGCACCCCAAGGTCGCCGAGGCCGCGGTGATCGCCGTTCCCCACCCGAAGTGGGCGGAGCGTCCGCTGGCGTGCGTCGTCGTCGCTCCCGGGGAGACGCTGACCCGCGAGGAGGTCTTGGAATTCCTGGCCGGGACGCTCACGAAGTGGCAGGTGCCTGACGATGTGGTGTTCATCGACGAGGTGCCCAAGACGAGCGTCGGAAAGTTCTCGAAGCGGACGCTTCGGGACACGTACGCCGAGCACCCGCTGCCGACGGCCTGAGAAAGTCTCGATCTCCGGCGTGTCGTAACAGGAACCCCACTTGTCACAGCAGTAACGTTGATGGTTTGATCTTTTCCGTCCCCGCCTCCCCCACGGGGACGGGCGAGCTGCCTCGGCACGCCGCCTGAGGAGACCTGCGCTTCCCCCGACCGCAGGCCTGACGGAAGACGTTGCATGAAGTCAGCTCGCCACACCTCCCTGCGGCGGCTCGGCACCCTCGTGCCGACCCTCGCCCTGGCCGTCGCCGGCACCCTGGCCGCCGTCACGCCGTCCTCGACGACCACCGAGGCCCCGCGCGCCCGCGCCGCGAACTTCGTCAACCGGTACCCGATCGGTGACCTCGACCGGCTCGCCCAGGTGCCCGGCGGCGCTCGCGCCACGGGCTGGGTCTTCGACCCCGACGCCCGCACCGCGCCCGTCACCGTCTACGCCACGGTCGACGGCAAGAAGACGAGCACGGTCTCGGCCTCGCGGTCGCGCAGCGACGTCGCGAAGGCCCACCCCAATGCCGGGGCGGCGCACGGCTTCGCGTTCACGGTCCCGGTGACCGAGGGACGCCACGACGTCTGCATCGTCGCCGTCAACGTCGGCAAGGGTCGCAACGTCACCCTCGGCTGCCTGCGCAAGACCGTGTTCGACTACGGCCCGTTCGGCGCGATCAACCGCGTCAGCACCCGGCCGGGTCACATCTTCACCAAGGGCTGGCTCGTCGACGCGGACTCGGTGACGGCGCCCGTCACCGCCCGCATCACCATCGACGGCGTCGCCCACGACGTCGTCGCCGACAAGTCCCGCCCCGACATCGCGACCGTGCGCAAGGGCGCCGGCGCGCAGCACGGCTTCGCCGCCTCCCTCGCGGCGAAGCAGGGGAAGCACACCGTCTGCGTCATCGGCCGCGACATCGGCTACGGCCGGGACAACAAGATCGGGTGCAAGAGCGTGACGCTCGACGACGACCCGATCAGCGGGCTGAACTCCGTCGCGCAGTCGGGCAACGCGCTGCGGGTCCGCGGCTGGGCCTTCGACCGGGACGACACCGTCAAGCCGCTCACCGTGTCGGTGCGCATCGACGGCGGCGCGGCCCGCACCTACACCGCGTCCGTCGCGCGGGCCGACGTCGCGAAGAAGTACGGCATCGCGGCCAAGCACGGCTTCGACCAGGCCATCCCACTCAGCGAGGGCAGCCACACGGTCTGCGTCTCCGTCAAGAACATCGGCTACGGCGCCGACACCTCCTTCGCCTGCCGCCGGGCGACCCTGAGCTACACCCCGACCGCGGCGCTGACCAAGGCCACGCCGACGCGCACCGGCCTGTCGGTGACGGGCTGGGCGACCGACCCCGACACCAGTGCGGCCCTCCCGGTCCGCATCACCCTCGACGGGCGGACCGTCGCGACCGTCACCGCGAACGGCAAGGGGGCGACGCACACCGGGCACAACTTCGCCGCCGCCGTCACCGCCCGCTCCGGCCGGCACGCCGTGTGCGCGATCGCGCTCAACCGCGGCGCGGGGACGCACAACTCCCAGGCCGCCTGCAGCACGCAGACGCTGGCCCTGAGCCCCATCGGCGGCTTCAACTCGCTGACCCGCTCCGGGGACGACGTCCGCGTCACCGGCTGGGCCTTCGACCCCGACTCGGCCGCGGCCGCGACGGTGACGATGACCGTCGACGGGAAGGCGGCCGGCAGCCACCGGGCCGCCGTGGCCCGCACCGACGTCGCCAAGGTGTGGCCCTCCGCCGGGGCGAACCGCGGCTTCGCGCCGGTGCTCGCGACGACCGACGGCAAGCACACCGTCTGCGTCACGGCCAAGAACGTCGGTGGCGGCAAGGACGTCAGCCTCGGCTGCCGGCTCATCATCGCGGTGCACCCGGTCGTCGCCAGCGCCCCGCGCAGCGTCAAGGCGTCGGCGGGCTACGGCTCGCTGAAGGTCTCCTGGGCCGCGCCGGCCTCCGACGGCGGCGCACCGCCGACGAAGTACGTCGTCACCACCTCGCCCGCCGGGGCCGCCGTGACGCTCGCCAGCACGGCCCGCTCCACGACGCTGTCCGGGCTGAAGGCGAACGCCGTCTACCGGGTCACCGTCACCGCCGTGAACGTGGCGGGCCGCTCCGCCGGCGGCGTCTCGGCCGCCACCCGCACCGCGACCGGTCCCGCCCCGCAGACCAAGCCCGCGCCGGTGTCCACGAGCCGCTACCTGCGCAACATCCGCACCTGCTCGACGTCGGAGAAGTCGGTGATGCGCGCGTTCGGTGCGGCCGACGCCCGGAACAACCCGAGCGGGCACCGGTACCTGATGCTGCTCGACATCGGCGGGCAGAACCAGCGTTACGGCGGCGTGGTGCTCAGCGCCACGACCCGCTTCGTCACCTACGCGGCCCTGCTGTCGTGCTCGAAGTCCTACGTCGACGGCTACGCGAGCGCGCAGCGCGCGACGGCACCGGCGATGATCGCCATCGGCGTGAACAACGACATGGACGTCAACTCCACCACCGGCCGGGCGTGGGCGACGCAGATCGTCAACCCATTGCTGAGCTACGCCCGCAAGTACTCCGGCATCACCGTCGCCGGGGCGAACGACGTCGAACCCGGCTTCCGCGGCTCGTACAGCGCCACCCGGAGCTGGCTCTCCGGCTACCTCGCCGCGACGAAGGCCAAGTTCGTCTTCAACGGCTCGGCCGACGGCTGCGCGTGGACGGTGTCGAACCGTTCCTGCAACAACGGCTACACGATGGCCGGGCTGTACAACCTCGCCGGCGGCGCCGCGCCCAGCCGCATCATCAACCTGCCGCAGGTCTACAACTACACGATGGCCGACCAGTGGAAGTACATCTCGCTGACCGGCGTCGGCCAGGGCAACAAGCGCATCAACTTCGGCGGCCCGCTCACCGAGTACACCGCCTGCGCGCAGGCGCGCAGCTGCGGCAGCATCGGCGGGCGGAGCGCATGGCAGCGGATGTGGAGCGACCTGCAGTCGCACCCGAAGCTGCGCGTGGGCAGCCTGCCGTACGCGACCGACCTGCGGATCGACAGTTGACCGTGCGCCGCCGGGTCACCGTGCTGGTGCTCGCCGCGACGGGTCTGCTCGCGGGATGCCAGAGCGGCGGCTCGGCGGGCTCGACCGACACGGCGACACCGCCGGTGACGGCGTCCACGCCACCGGCGGCGCCCACCACCCCGGCGTCGTCAGCCGCCACCCCGACGACGACGCCGGCCAGCACCACGAGCCCGCCGCCGTCCTCGACCGCGGCGTCGACCACCCCGACCACCGCGCCGAGCACTGCGCCGACGAGCGCGGCGGCGACGCTGACGACGACCTGCGACAAGCTCTCCGTGCGCGTCCTGCCCGGAGGTGCGGTGCGCGGAGCGGAGATCGCGGCGGTGCAGTACGTCAACGACGGCTCGCGACCGTGCCGCATCACCGGCGTCCCCACCGCGCAACTGCTGCGCGGCGGCAAGGCCGTGGGTCAGCAGTCCCAGCCGAACGGCAGCCGCGCCCGGGCGTACACCATCGCGCCGGGTGACGTCGGCGAGAGCCTGCTCCGCGACTTCTCGAGCTGCAACGCACCGCTCTCGGACGCGGTCCGGGTGACGGTCCCGCGTCCCGACGGCTCCCGCCGGACGACGACCGAGCCGATCGAGCTGCGGGCGTGCGTCCTGCGCCTCGCCCCGGTGGGTCCGCCCGCCTGACCCGGGGTCGGGGCCGGTGCCGTCCCGGAGCAGGATGGGCGCACGTGACCGCTCCGACGACCTCGCGCGCCGCCAGGGCGGCCCTCGTCCTCGCGCTGCTCGTCACCGGGTTGTCGATGCGCACGGCCGTCACGAGCGTCGGGGCCGTGCTCGACGACCTGCAGGACGACCTGCACGCCTCGGGCGGCGCGGCCGGGCTGATCACGACGATGCCGGTGCTCTGCTTCGCCGCCTTCGGCGCCGCGACCCCACGGCTCGCCCGCGCCCTCGGCCCCCACCGGTTGCTGGTCGTCGCGCTCGCGGTCACCACCGTCGGGTTGGCGACGCGCCCGTTCGCCGGCGGCGTGGCGCTGTTCGTCGTCGTCAGCACCGCCGCGCTCGCCGGCAGCGCCGTGAGCAACGTGCTGATGCCCAGCCTCGTCAAGCTGCACTTCCCCGACCGCATCGGGACGATGACCGCGCTGTACACGACCGCGCTCGCCGTCGGCGTGACGGCCGCGGCGGGGCTCACCGTGCCGATCGGCGAGGCGGGCGACGGCTGGCGCCAGGGGCTCGCGGCGTGGGCGGTCGTCAGCGCCGTGGCGGTCGTGCCGTGGCTGCCCACCGTCGCCGCCGATCGCCGCGCCCGCGCCACCACCCTCGCCGGTCCCGTCGCGCCGACCGGCCCGGACGCCGCCGGGAGCGCGGCGCCACCGGCGCGAGCCGTCCCGATGTCGGCGCTGTTGCGCAGCCGCACCGCGTGGGCCCTCACGGTGTTCTTCGGCACGCAGTCGATGCAGGCCTACATCACGTTCGGCTGGTTCGCGCGCTTCCTGACCGACCATGGCATCGAGTCGGGGACGGCCGGTGCGATGCTCGCGGTGCTCACGGCCCTGTCGATCCCGGTCTCCCTGGTCGTGCCGCGCATCCCCGCCCGTCACCACCGCGCCGTCGTCGGACTCTTCGTGGTCTGTCTCGCCACCGCCTACGTCCTGATGGCCGCCGCGCCGCGTCCCACCGCCTGGATCTGGGTGGTGCTCGCCGGCGTGGGCGGCGGTTCCTTCCCGCTGCTGCTGACGCTGCTGGGCATGCGCGCGCGGACCGCCGACACGATCGCGACGCTGTCGGCGTTCGTGCAGGCCATCGGCTACCTGATCGCCGGCACGGGCCCGCTGCTGTTCGGCGCGCTCTACGGCGTCACCGGCTCGTGGGCGCTGCCGATCGCGGTGCTGTTCACCGCGCTCGGGGTGATGACCGTGGCCAGCCGGCGGTCGACCACCCCGCGCTTCGTCGACGACGAACTGGCAGCATCGCCGCGATGAGTGACGACACCGGCGATGCGAAGCGGCTGCGGCGGCACGACTTCCCCGTCCTGCGCACGCTGCCGACCCGGTGGTCGGACGACGACGTCTACGGCCACGTCAACAACGTCGTCCACTACCTCTTGTTCGACACCGCCGTGAACGGCTGGCTGATCGAGGCGGCCGGTGTCGACATCCGGACGCTGCCCGCCATCGGTCTGGTCGTCGAGACGTCCTGTCGGTATTTCGCGGAACTGCGCTTTCCGGAGGAGGTGACGGCGGGCATCGCTCTGGAGCGCACCGGGACGTCGAGCGTCGTCTACCGCCTGGCCCTCTTCGGCGCCGCCGACCCGCCGGCTGCCGTCGGCCGCTTCGTCCACGTGTACGTCGATCGCGACACGCGCCGGCCGGTCCCGGTTCCGGCCGAGGTCAGGGGCGCGCTGGACGGCCTCGCACCCCGCTGAGGGGAACCGCCGGATCGGCTACCGTTCGCGCCATGCGCGCGGCACCGCGAGTGGCCCTGCCCGTGACCGGCGTGCGCCTGTCGCTGTGGCGGGCGGTGTCGGTGTACCGCGTCGCCGGGCTCGCGGTGTGCCTGTACCTGATCGTGCAGTGGCAGCGCCTCTACGACCGCCCGGGCGTCGGTCTCGGGGTGGGCGTCGCGATGGCGGTCACCACGGGGACGGTGGCCACGCTCGCCTGGGCCGGGCAGGCCCACCGCTGGTCCGTCGTCGGCGTCGACGTCGTGCTCACCGCCGCCCTGACCCTCGCCACGATCCCGGTGCAGACGGACGCCCAGCAGCACGGCGGCATGGTCACCCTCACCACGATCTGGGCGGCCGGCCCGACGATCGAGGCGGCGTTCCTCGGCGGCCCGCTCGCCGGGCTGCTCGCCGGGGGCTGCCAGTACTGCGCGGCGTACGTCGTGCGCGCGGGGTACAGCGGCGAGACGCTGTACAGCGGCGTCCTGCTGGCCGTCGTCGGCGTCGTCGTCGGCACGCTCGTGACCTACGCCGTCCGGGCCGAGGACGATCTGCGCACGGTCGCGGCCGAGCGCGCGGCACTCGCCGAGCGGGAGCGGCTCGCCCGCTCCATCCACGACGGGGTGCTGCAGGTGCTCGGGCTCGTCCACCGGGCCGGCCGGGACGAGGGTGGCAGGTGGGGTGCCCTCGCCGACGCGGCCGCCGAGCAGGAGGCCGCCCTGCGCGGCCTGATCTCGTCGCGACCGCCGCCCGCGCAGGACGCCGCCGTGCGCGACCTCGCCGCCGACCTGCGGGCACTGCGCTCGACCACGGTGACGGTGTCCGTCCCCGCCGACCCCGTGCCGGTCGACGGTCCGCAGGGACGCGAGATCGTCGCCGCCGTCCGCGCCGCGCTGCACAACGTCGCCGCACACGCCGGCGAGTCGGCCCGGGTATGGCTGCTCCTCGAGACCGTCGCCGACGAGGTCCGGGTCACGGTGCGCGACGACGGCGTGGGGTTCGCGCCGACCCGGCTGGCACAGGCGGCGGCCGACGGCAGGATGGGCGTCTCGCGCTCCATCCGAGGACGCATCGAGGAGCTGGGCGGCCGATGCACGATCAGCTCGTCGCCCGGGGACGGGACGGAGATAGAGATGGCGGTGCCACTGCGATGACCCGCGTGATGCTCGTGGACGACCACCCGATCTGGCGCGACGCGCTCGAGCGTGACCTCGTCCAGGCCGGGTACGAGGTCGTCGGCGCCTTCGGCGACGGGGAGTCGGCGGTGCGGGTCGCGCCGGCGGTGCGGCCGGAGGTCGTCCTGATGGACCTGCAGCTCCCCCGGATGTCGGGGGTCGAGGCGGCCGCGGCGATCGTCGCCGCGGACCCGTCCGTGCGCGTGCTGATGTTCTCCCAGTCCGGCGAGGACGCCGACGTCCTCGCCGCCGTGAAGGGCGGCGCCCGCGGCTACCTCGTGAAGTCGGCGAGTCGTGCCGAGCTGCTGACCGCGGTCGAGCGGACGGCCGAGGGGCGCGCGACGTTCTCGCCCGGGCTCGCCGCGCTCGTGCTCGGCGAGTACCGACGCATCGAACGCGACGAGCCGTCCCCGGCGGCGGTGCTGACCGAGCGCGAGACCGACGTGCTGCGGCTGGTGTCCACCGGTCTGTCGGCCAAGGCCATCGGCGAGCGGCTCGGCGTCTCGTACCGCACGGTGCAGAATCACGTGCAGAACACGCTGCAGAAGCTGCAGCTGCACAACCGGGTCGAGCTGACCCGGTGGGCGGTCGAGCACGGCATCGCCGACTAGCGAGCGGTCAGCTCGCGCGGCGCGCGCCGCCGGTGCCGCGGTGCTCGATCACCCGGTGGTAGTGACCGAGCAGCTCGTCGGTGACGCGCGCCCACGTCCGGTGGACGACCGACGGGCGGGCCCGCGCGGCGAGGGCGGCGAGCGCGGCACGGTCGTCGCGCAGCCCGACCACCTGCGCGGCGAGCAGCGTCGGGTCGCCGTCGGTCCACAGCAGCCCGTTGTGGCCGTGGCGCACCAGGTCGAGCGGGCCGCCGGACGCGGTGGCGACGACGGGGACGCCCGCGCAGAGCGCCTCCTGCACGACCTGGCAGAACGTCTCGTCCGCCCCGGGGTGCACGAGGACGTCCAGGGAGGCCACCGCCCGGCCGAGCTCGCGGCCGGTCAGCTGACCGGTGAAGTGGGCGGCCGGGAGCAGCCGCTGCAGGGCGGGGCGCCGGGGGCCGTCCCCGACGATCACGACCCGCACGCCGGGCGTGCGCGCCAACGGCGCGAGCAGGTGGACCCGCTTCTCGGCGGCGAGCCGGCCGACGAAGCCGACGACGAGCTCGTCGTGCGGCGCGATCCCGCGCCGCCACGCGTCGTCGCGCCGCCGCGGGTCGAACAGGTCGCGGTCGACGCCGCGCTGCCACAGCGCGAGCGGGCCGATGCCCTGCCGGCGCAGCTGCCGGGCCGAGGCGCTCGACGGCACGAGCGTCAGGTCGGCGGCGTTGTGGACGCGACGCAGCCGGCTCCACACGAAGGGCGCGCCGACGCCGAGGTGGTAGCGACGGGCGAACGACGAGAGGTCGGTCTGCCAGATCGCGACCGTCGGCAGCGCGAGGGCGGCGGCCGCCGTCGTCGCGGCCCGGCCGAGCACGGCCGGCGAGGCGAGATGGACGACGTCCGGGGCGAGATCGGCGAGCAACCCTCGCAGGTCCAGGCCGGGACGCGCGACGTCCAGCCCGCGGTAGCCGGGCAGCGCCACGGCGGGCACGGTGACGACCTCGACGGTGCGGCCGCACGCACTGCGGTAGTCGGCGCCGGACGGCGCGACGACGATCGGCCGGTGACCCCGCGCGGCGAGCTGGTCTGCGACCTGACGGACGGAGTTGACGACCCCGTTGACGGCCGGGGTGAAGGTCTCGGCGATCATCGCGATCCGCACGGGTACCGACGGTCCTGCTCGTCGCTGTCATGCAGCCCAGGTCGGGGCGGCGCGTCGTTGAACACCAGGTGATCGCCCGGCGGCGCCCGGCCCGGAGGCGGCGGGTGCGGGTGCGTCCCGGCGCAGTAAGCTCCTGCGACGACACCGATCGCGAGCGAGGGAGCATCATGGGCGACTCGTTGCCGCCGTCTGCCGATTTCGACCTGGTCGGCAGCTATGCCCGACGCCGCGGGGCCGACGTCGAGATCGTGCTGGCCGACCCCAAGGAGAACCTCGCCGGGGTCGAGGCCCTCACGTTGACCTGCGGCGACCGCAAGGCCGTCGCCACCGCAGCCCTGTCGACGCAGCCGTCCGGCAGCGCACTCGTCGCCCGGCTGCCGCGGGGCAAGGTGCGCGACGGCATCTGGAACGTCGCGCTCGGCAAGAACGTCCGCAACGCGCAGCGGCTCAACGCCCGGCTGCTCGTCCAGGGCGACCGGCCGCTCGTGCTGCTCTGGGGGGACCGCACCCGCGGCTCCCTCGTCCCGGCGAACGCCTACCCGCGCACCGCGAAGCAGCGCGTCGCCTCGACCGCGGGCCAGGTGGCCGACCGCGCGCTGGCGCAGCTGCCGGCCGACCGCGCGCGCCGCATCAGGACGACGCTGCGCGCCTCGGCGCGCCGCGTGCTGGGCTGACGCCCGACCCGCAGACGCACCACCCACGACCGCCGCGCGGCCCGCGCGGCGGTCGTCGGCTGTTCGGCGCCGGCCCGTACATCGCCGGCTGGTGGTGGGCTCAGCGCAGGATGTCGGCGAACGCGGCCCGGACGGTCTCGGCCGTCGGCGGCTTGCGCTTGGCCCGCAGCCGCACCAGCTCGGCCCAGCCGGTGCTCGCCAGCACCCGCGCCGGGTCCTTGGCCCGCGACCGGGTGAGGATCTCGGTGGGCACGTCCTGCGGGTCCGGCGCGGTGGCCTCGACCAGCCAGTCGTCGTAGCCGGGCAGCACGCCGTCGCGCGACGCGTTCGGCGCGAGCACGAGCACGGTGCCGGTCGGCGTGGTGTCGAGCTCGATGACGACGACCTCGGGGCAGAACCGGCGCAGCGCGTCGGCGGCCTTGTAGACGTCGCCGGTCCACGCCGTCGTGTGGCGGTACCGGGCGGCCTCGTCGACGTTGCGCGGCAGCATGTCGTCGAAGAGCACCACGCTGGTCGTCGTCGTGAAGCGCTCGACGGCCAGGTAGTCGCGCAGCGCGTACTCGGACAGGTGCATCCCGTCGACGAAGGCGAGGTCGATGGTGCGGGTCGGCAGCGAGGCGAGCGGGTTGGCGCGGGCGAAGAACTCGTCGCTCGTGGTGCGGGCCAGGTGCACCGGCGCCAGCAGCTCGGAGTTGATGGAGAACTCGGGGTCGATGCCGATGCTCGCGGCGCGCGACAACGTGATGCTGGAGCCCGTCTGGATGCCGGTCTCGACGTAGGTGCGGGGTCGGAGCAGCTCGTGCAGTCCCTGGAGGAACTCGTGCCTGCTCAGCTTCTTCGCCGTCGTCGTCATGTCGTCGTCCCTCGTCCGGTACCGGTGCCGCCCGAACCCTACTGGTCCACGGCCGCGACGACGACGCGGGCGCACGACCCGCGCGCCCGCCCGCGGCGTCCCCGGAGCCGCCTGTCGGGTTCGAACCGACGACCTACCGCTTACAAGGCGGTTGCTCTGGCCAACTGAGCTAAGGCGGCAAGCGGGTCGAGGCTACCCGCCGTCCGGGGCGCCTTGGCGAGTCACATCCGCGGCGAGCACGATGTCCCGATGGCTTCCTTCGCACCTGCGCCGCAGGGGCATGCGCACCCGGCCGAGCGGCTCCGGCAGGCCCGTCTCGCGGTCGCCGCCGTGCTCGACTCGCCCGCGTCGCACCGACCGGAGGAGGTCACGTCGCCCACCCCGATCCGGCCGCTGCCCGACGACGTCGGCGCGATCGTCGTCGCGCGGGCCGACGCGGGCCTCCCGCCGGCGGGCGACGACTTCCCGCGACTCCCGCTGATCGCCAAGGTGGCGCGGCCGGCCGCCCTGCTCGCCGCGCTCGACCTCGTCCTGGTCGTCGTCGCGTTCACGACCGGCTCCACCGTCCTCGGGGTGGTGGCACTCGTGCTGCTGCTGCTCTTCGCGGCGGCCGCGGTGGTCACCATGCGCTACGTCGCCGCCGACCCGCTGCGCATCGGACCGCGCGAGCGTGCCGCGATCGAGGCCTCCGGACGCTGGTCGCCGCGCGACGAGTGGACCGCGCCGACCCGGGAGCGCGCCCTGCTCGCCGCGGCCACGGACGCCGCGCGGCGCATCGTGGCCACCCCGGCCTGGACGACGGGCCTGCTGGCGCGCGGCGGCGTCGTCCTGTCGCTCGCCGCCGAGCTCGACCAGCTCGAGACGCAGGCGCGCCAGACCCCGGCCGAACCCGCGTGGTCGCGCTCGGTGACCCGGGTGTCGGCGCTGACGGCCTACGCCGACACCGCGGCGGGGATCGTCGTCGACGAGCCGGCCGGCGAACCCCGCGAGGAGGATGTCGAGGTACTCGCCTTCTTCCTCTCGCCGTCCATCTACGAGGTCGGCTGAGCGGGCGACGTCGCCACCAGGCAGACTGACCTACGGTCGCGTAACCACGAGCGGGAGCCAGTGTGAGCCGTCTGCACAAACCGAAGGCCGGATTCTGGATCCGCCTCTGCGTCGTCATCCTCTACCCGCTCGACGGCCTGCTGTTCCGCGTCCGCTGGCGGCACCTCGACCGCATGCCCGCGCCGAAGGACAGCGGCGTGCTCATCGCGATGAACCACATCTCGATCGTCGACACCGTGCTGATGGCGCGGCTCGTGTGGCAGAGCGGCCGCATCCCCCGGTTCATGATCAAGTCCGGTGTCTTCGACTGGCCCGTGGTCGGCCGCATCATGAGCGGTGCGGGACAGATCCCGGTCCACCGCGGCACGACCGACGCCGCGCAGTCGCTGCGTCACGCCGTCGCCGCGCTCGAGCGTCACGAGGCCATCGTCATCTACCCGGAGGGGACGACGACGAAGGACCCCGCCAACTGGCCGATGCAGGGCAAGACCGGCATCGCCCGCCTCGTCCTGCTCGCGCCGGACGTCCCCGTCGTACCGGTCGGGCAGTGGGGGGCGGAGAAGCGCGGCGGTCGCGGGCCGGCGCGGCTGGGCCTGAGCCTCGGTCGCCGGCGCACGGCGCAGGCCTCGGTCGGCGAGCCGCTCGACCTCAGCCACTGGCGGGGCGTGGAGCCGACCCAGGAGAACCTGCGCGCCATCACCGACGAGATCATGGCCGCGGTGCGCCAGCAGGTCGCGGTGCTGCGCAACGAGCCCGCGCCCCCCACCTTCTACGTGCCGACGCGCACCTACGTCGACCGCAAGCGCAAGTCAGCCTGACGGCTGGGCGCGTCGCCGCCGCGCGATCTCGGCGAGCGTGACCGCGGCGGCGACCGAGGCGTTCAACGACTCGGCGGCGGCGCTCATCGGGATCGACACGGTGAGGTCGCAGGTCTCGGTCACCAGCCGCGACAGTCCCCGCCCTTCCGATCCGACGACGACCACCACGGGCTCGCTCGCGAGCTCCAGGTCGTCCAACGACGTGGTGCCGTCGGCGTCGAGACCGACGACGAACAGGCCCGCGTCCTTGCACTGCTTGAGCGCGCGCACGATGTTGGTGACCTGCGCGATCGGCAGCCGCGCCGCGGTGCCGGCCGACGTCCGCCACGCCGTCGGCGTGATCGACGCCGACCGCCGTTCGGGGAGCACGACGCCGTGAGCGCCGAACGCGACCGCCGAGCGGACGACCGCACCGAGGTTGCGCGGATCGGTGACGCCGTCGAGCGCGACCACGAGCGGTGGCGCGCCGTGCTCGGCGGCTTCGCGCAGCAGGTCGGGCAGCTCGTGATAGGAGAACGGCGGCACCTGCAGGGCGATGCCCTGGTGCAGGATGCCGCCGGTGCGGCGGTCGAGCTCGGCCCGGCTGACCTCGAGCAGCGCGAGGTTGCGGTTGCCGGCGAGGCGGACCGCCTCGGTGATCCGCTCGTCGGCCTCGATCCCCTGGGCGAGGTAGAGCGCGGTGGCCGGGATCTGCGCCCGCAGCGCCTCGGCGACGGGGTTGCGACCGACCAGCAGCTCGGCGGCCTGCGCGTCCTGCCGGGGCTTGCGCGTGCCGCCGGCCGCGGGGTCGCGGCGGGCGGCGCGACGCGCGGCGGGGTGGCCCTTGCGCTCCTCGGCCCGCGGCGTCGGGCCCTTGCCCTCGAGGGCTCGGCGACGCTGCCCGCCCGAGCCGACCTGCGCGCCCTTCTTCTGCTTGCGGATCGCACCCTGGCGTTGCGAGTTGCCGGCCATCACGTCACCGTCCATCGGGGGCCGTCCGGCGTGTCCTCGATCTTCACGCCGGCCTCGGCCAGCTGGTCGCGGATCGCGTCGGCGGCCGCGTAGTCCTTGCGGGTTCGGGCGGCGGCGCGCTGGTCCAGTGTGAGCCGCACCAGGGCGTCGACGGTGGTCGCGAGGTCCCCGGCGGCGGGCTCGGCCCACTGCCGCGGCGAGATCCCCAGGATCGCCGTCATCGCGAGCACCGCGGCGAGGGCGGCGCCCGCGCTCGACGTGTCACCCGCCGCGAGGGCGGCGTTGCCGTCACGCACGACGGTGTGCACGGCCGCGAGCGCGAGCGGGACACCGAGGTCGTCGTCGAGGGCGGCGGCGAAGTCGGCGGGCAGCTCGCCCGGCGCGACGTCGCCGCACAGCTCGCTCGCCCGTGCGACGAAGTTCTCGATGCGCCGGTACGCCGCCGCCGCCTCGTCCAGCGCCGGCTCGGAGTACTCGATGGTCGAGCGGTAGTGGGCGGCGCCGAGGTAGTAGCGCAGCTCGACGGCGCGTCGGTGCGACACCAGCTCGCGCACCTGCAGCGTGTTGCCGAGGGACTTGCTCATCTTCTCGCCGGCCATGGTGACGAGCCCGTTGTGCAGCCAGTAGCGGGCGAACGCGTCGCCGGCCGCCCTGGACTGCGCGAGCTCGTTCTCGTGGTGCGGGAAGACGAGGTCGAGGCCGCCACCGTGGATGTCGAAGGCCGGGCCGAGGTACTTCGTCGCCATCGCCGAGCACTCGAGGTGCCAGCCGGGTCGGCCGTCGCCCCAGGGCGTGGGCCAGGACGGCTCGCCGGGCTTGGCCGACTTCCAGAGGGCGAAGTCGCGCGGGTCGCGCTTGCGCGAGTCGCCCACCGAGTCGCCCGCGGCCTGCATGTCGTCGACCCGCTGGCCCGACAGCGCGCCGTACTCGGCGTACGAGCGGACGTCGAAGTACACGTCGCCCTGGGCCACGTACGCGTGGCCGCGGTCGAGGAGCCGCTGCATCAACACGATCATCTCGGGGACGTGACCGGTCGCCCGCGGCTCGTAGCTCGGCGGCAGGCAGCCGAGGGCCTCCTCGGCGTGCACCAGCTCGCGCTCGTTGCGGAACGCCAGCGCCCACCACGGCTCCTCGGCCGCCGCCGCCTTGACGATGATCTTGTCGTCGATGTCGGTGACGTTGCGGACGAACGTGACCTCGTAGCCGCTCGCCCCCAGCCAGCGGCGCAGGATGTCCATGTTGATCCAGTTGCGGACGTGCCCGATGTGCGGCGCGCCCTGCACGGTGAGGCCGCAGAGGTAGATCGACGCCCGCCCCGGCTCCAGGGGCTCGAAGGGCCGGGTACCCCGGCTCGCGGTGTCGTAGAGGTGCAGCGCCACGCGCACATCCTACGGACGACGGGCCGCTAGCGTGGCGGGGTGAGCGAGCACCTGCGCCCCGCGTCCGTCGCGGTCTCGGCCGGCCGTCCCCACGAGCCCGGCGCGCCGCTGAACACGCCGATCGCCCCGGCGAGCGCCTTCCGCCACGACGGCACCGACAACCCGTACGCGCGCCACCACGTGTCCCCGACCGTCGCGTCGTTCGAGTCGGTGGTCGGTGAGCTCGAGGGGGGACGGGCCCTGGCGTTCGGCAGCGGCATCGCCGCGCTCGCCTGCCTGCTGGACCGCTCACCGGCCGGCACCCCCGTCGTCGTGCCGAGGGAGGGGTACGGCGGGTACGTCGGGCTCTACGCCGAGCAGCACGCACTCGGCCGGCTGGCGGTGCGACACGTGGACGTCACCGACCACGACGCGGTGCGGGCGGCCGCGCGAGGGGCGGCGCTGGTGTGGGTCGAGGCCGTGTCGAACCCGTTGCTCACCGTCGCGGACCTGCCGGCCGTCGCCGCGATCGCGCACGAGGCCGGGGCCCTGCTCGGCGTCGACGCCACCTTCTCGACGCCGCTCGCCGTCCGCCCGCTCGATCTCGGCGCGGACGTCGTCATGCATTCGGCCACGAAGTACCTCGCCGGTCACTCCGACGCGCTGATCGGCGTCCTCGTGACCCGCTCGGCCGACCTGCACGCCGCCCTGCACGACCGCCGGACCCTCGCCGGCAGCACGCCCGGCGTGCTGGAGAGCTACCTGGCGACCCGGGGTGTGCGCACGCTCGCCGTCCGCATGGAGCGGGCCTGGTCGAACGCGGCGGTGCTCGCCGGCCGGTTGGCCGAGCACCCGGCGGTGGCCGCGGTGCGCTACCCGGGGCTGCCGGGCGACCCGGGGCACGCCGTCGCGGCACGCGACCACGACGCGTTCGGCGCGGTGATCGGGATCGAGGTCGCCGGCGGCGCCACGGCCGCCGAGGCGGTCTGCGCGCGCGTCCGGCTGATCACCCACGCCACCTCGCTCGGCGGCGTCGAGTCGATGATCGAACGTCGCGCCCGGCACCCCGGCGACGCGTCCTACGGCGTGCCCGAGGCACTGCTGCGGCTCTCGGTCGGCATCGAGGACGTCGAGGACCTGTGGGACGACCTCAGCCAGGCGCTCGGCTGATCAGCGCCGTCGCGAGCGCGGCGCGCCCCTCGCCGCGGCCGGTCAGCCCGAGGCCGTCGGTGGTGGTGGCCGACAGCGACACCGGCGCCCGCAGCGTCGCCCGCAGCGTCGCCTGCGCCTCGGCCCGGCGTGGGCCGATCTTCGGGTCGTTGCCGACGACCTGGACGGCGACGTTGCCGATCGTCCAGTCCGAGCCGGCCAGCAGCCG
The DNA here is from genome assembly GCF_900129455.1 of Jatrophihabitans endophyticus. NCBI lineage: Bacteria > Bacillati > Actinomycetota > Actinomycetes > Jatrophihabitantales > Jatrophihabitantaceae > Jatrophihabitans > Jatrophihabitans endophyticus. The sequence continues at coordinate 121,098 of NZ_FQVU01000005.1, read as the reverse complement.
GACGACCTCGGCGAGCAGCGTGACGCCCGAGGCGCCGGCCCAGCGCGGGTCGGACGTGCCGAACACGGCCCCGAGGTCGCCGAGACCGGCCGCCGACAGCAGCGCGTCGCAGGCGGCGTGCGCGACGACGTCGCCGTCGGAGTGCCCGGCGCAGCCGGCGACGCCGGGCCAGAACAGCCCCGCCAGCCAGCAGTCGCGCCCCGGCTCGATCGGGTGCACGTCCACCCCGATCCCGGTGCGGAACTCGGCCATCACGTCGCCGCCGGGTGGACGCGTGCCGCCACGGCCTCGGCCACGGCGAGGTCCCACGGCCGGGTGATCTTGAACGCCTCCTCGGCGCCCGGAACGGCGACGACGGTGTGCCCGAGCGCCTCGACGAGCGCCGCGTCGTCGGTCGCGCTGCGACCGCGACCGGCCTCGTGCGCGGCGGCGAGCACGTCGCGCCGGAACCCCTGCGGCGTCTGCACGGCGACCAGCGACGCCCGGTCGACGACCTCGACCAGCTCCCCCGCGGCGTCGACGCGGCGGATCGTGTCGTGGACGGCGAGGACCGGGATCGCGGCCACGGCGCCGGCGCGCAGCGCCGCGACCACCGCGGCGATCACCGCGGTCGGGACGAAGGCGCGCGCGACGTCGTGCACGAGGACGAGACGGGCGTCGCCGACCGCGGCGAGCCCGGCGCCGACCGAGCGCTGGCGGGTGTCGCCACCGGCCACCGCCGGCACGCCGGCGAGGCGCGCGGCGTCGTCGACCCGGTCGGCCGGGGCCACGACGACGACGCGGTCGACGTCGGGGTGGGACACGAAGCGCGCGACCGCGTGCTCGAGCAGGGTGCGTCCGGCGAGCGGGACGAACGCCTTGGGCACGTCGGCCCCGAGCCGGCTGCCGGACCCCGCAGCCACGAGAACGGCGGCGCAGGTCATAGGACCGTGCGCCGCCGTTCGCGGTGGTTCGGGGTGGGCGTCGCTCAGGCGACGGCCTCGGCGAGGACCTCGTCGAGCACGATCTCGGCCTTGTCCTCGTTGGTGCCCTCGGCGAGCGCCAGCTCGCTGGTGAGGATCTGGCGGGCCTTGGCGAGCATGCGCTTCTCGCCCGCCGACAGGCCACGGTCGCGGTCGCGGCGCCAGAGGTCACGCACGACCTCGGCCACCTTGTTGACGTCGCCGGAGGCCAGCTTCTCGCCGTTGGCCTTGTACCGGCGCGACCAGTTGGTGGGCTCCTCGGTGTGCGGTGCACGCAGCACCTCGAAGACCTTGTCCAGGCCCTCCTGCCCGACGACGTCGCGGACACCGACCACCTCGGCGTTCTCGGCCGGCACCAGCACCGTGAGATCGCCCTGAGCGACCTTCAGTCGGAGGTAGGTCTTCTTGACCCCGCCGAGCAGACGCTCCTCGATCGCCTCGATCAGAGCTGCTCCGTGGTGCGGGTAGACAACGGTCTCGCCGACCTTGAAAGTCATGTGATAGGGCCCCTTTCGCTGTATCCAGGGTAACACGCAGCACATCGTTCGAACCCCGCGAGATTCGCCGTGCAGCGGCCTGCAGCCCCCGTTACACGGGCTTGACAGCACGCCCCGCGACGTGCGTCGGACGCCGGGCGCCGAGGCCCGGCGACCGCTCGCTAGGCTGAGCGACGGCCGGTCGGCGACCAGCGCGACGCCCCTCCGGCCGGCGCGGCCAGCGCGGCCGGCCTCGCCGAGCACCCCGACACGACCGTCATCGCAGGAGTCGACGTGAACGCAGACCCGGCCGTCCGTGGCCGAACCGGTTCGGCGCGACGCATCCGCATCGCCCGCGTCGCCGGCGTCGCCGCGATCGCCGCGGTGCTGAGCTCGGCGTGCGCCGCGGGGCAGCAGGCACAGACCGCCGACCAGCACTCGAGCATCGACGGCACGAACCAGTCGCTGGGACCGATCGACCTGCGCGCGGTGGCGGTGCAGAGTCCCCCGTCGGAGGCCCCCTACTACCGGGCGGGCACCGACGCCCAGCTCACGGTGGTCCTCGTCAACAACGGCTCGACGGCCGACCGGCTGGTGTCGGTGCGCTCCGGCGTCGCCCGCGGCTGGGCCGCCTTCACCGACTACAACCAGGCCTACCAGGTGCAGCAGGCCGCCGGGGCGCAGGTGACGGGCTCGCCGGTGCCGGCGCCGTCGTCGAGCTCCTCGGAGTCGTCGGAGTCGTCGGACTCGACGGGCTCGGCGGGTTCGGCGTCGTCCGGCTCGGGCAGCGCGCCGGCCGATCCGTCGGACTCGGTCTCCGGTTCGACCACGGGCACCGGGCCACGCTCCGGCGCGAACACGCTGCCGGACGACTCCGGCGCCAGCTCCGAGGGCGCCGGTGACAGCACGTCGGCCGATGCGTCGTCGGCATCGGCATCGTCGAGCGCCGCCCCGCTGCCGACCGGCACCCGCTCGGTCACCCTGCCGCCCGGCGTCCGCGTCTCCTTCGGCACGCCCGAGGCCAAGGGCGCGATCCTGCTGACCGGTCTCACCCGCGCCGTGCAGCCCGCCGCGACGGTGCGCGTGACCTTCACGTTCGCGCGGGCCGGCTCGGTCACGATCGCCGTCCCCGTGCAGCTCGCCGCGCTCCCGCGCCAGGCCGGCGCGGGCGAGAGCAGCGAGGAATCGGGCTGACGCACCCCGCGCTCGCGCGTCCGTCACGGATCGTGTCGGTACCGCGGGCTACGGTCTGGCGGTGATCACGACGGCCCCGCCAGCAGGCCCCTGATGCCCCGGCCGACGACGTCCTACCGCTGCACGGCGTGCGGTGCCACCGCCGGCAAGTGGTACGGCCGGTGCCCCAAGTGCGGCGAGTTCTCCACGATGGCCGAGTCCGTCTCGGCGCCGAAGCTCAGCGGGCTGCGGGCGAGCGCCCAGGGCAGCGCGCCGGCCCGGGCCGCGCGTCCGGTGTCCGAGGTCGCCGCGGGCGAGCCGGCCCGCCGCTTCCGCACCGGGGTCGGCGAGTTCGACCGCGTCATCGGCGGCGGTCTCGTCGCCGGTCAGGTGTGCCTGTGCAGCGGCGCCCCCGGTTCGGGCAAGAGCACGCTGCTGCTGGCGGTCGCCGACTCCGTGGCGCGCACGTCCGGGCGCCCGGTCCTCTACGTCTCGGGCGAGGAGTCGGTCGAGCAGATCGCGGTGCGTGCCCGGCGCATCGGCGCCGCGACGCCGCAGCTGCTGCTCGCCGACGACACCGACCTCGGCGCCGTGCTCGGCCACATCGAGGCCCACCCCGACGCCGCGCTCGTCGTGGTCGACTCAGTGCAGACCGTCGCCTCCGCCGACGTCGACGGCCGCGCCGGCGGCGTCACGCAGGTCATGGAGGTCGCTCAGGTCCTCACCCGCGTCGCGAAGTCGCGCGACCTGCCGATGATCCTCGTCGGCCAGGTCACCAAGGACTCCACCGTCGCCGGCCCGCGCGCCCTGGAGCACATCGTCGACACCACCCTCACCCTCGAGGGCGACCGGCACACCTCGCTACGGCTGCTGCGCACGGTCAAGAACCGCTTCGGCTCCCTCGAGGTCGCGGCCTTCGAGCAGACCGACGGCGGCATGCAGGAGGTCGTCGATCCGAGCAGCCTGTTCCGCGAGCAGCGCGACGCCCCGGTGCCCGGCACCTGCGTGACCGTCACCGTCGAGGGGCACCGCGCCCTGCTGGCCGAGGTCCAGGCCCTGGTCGCACACACCCAGAACCCGAACCCGCGGCGCGGCGTCTCCGGCCTCGACTCCGGGCGCAGCGCGATGCTGATCGCGATCAGCGAGCGGGCCGGCCGGTTGCGGCTCTTCGACCAGGACGTCTTCCTCGCCACGGTGGCGGGTATGCGACTGTCCGACCCCGCCACCGATCTCGCGGTCTGCCTGGCCATCCTGTCGGCGGCCAGCCGTAAGGCGATGCCGCTCGACATGCTGGCCATCGGCGAGGTCACGCTGTCCGGCGACGTCAGGCCGTCGCCGATGACGAGCGAGCGCGTCGCCGAGGCGTTGCGGCTCGGCTACCGTCGTCTGCTGGTCCCGGTCGGCACGCGATCGCGGCTGGGCAGCAGCGTGCCAGCGAGCAGGCTGGTCGAGGTCGGCTCGCTGGTGGAGGCCGAGCTTGCGCTGCGCGCGGCGCCGGAGCCGACGGGCACCACCAGCACGCCCATGGTCACGCTGCGCCCGGTGCCGGCGTTGGACGGCGATCCCGTGGCGTCGCCGCGTCGCGACGCGCGGGGCGAACCTAGACTGTCCTGAACCCGCACCGGCGGGTCGGACCGCGGACGGGAGATCCATGCCGACGAGCGAGCACGAGGACGCTCTGCGCGGGGCACTCGCGACCGTCGCCCCGGGCACGGGACTCCGTGACGGCCTCGAACGGATCCTGCGCGGCAACACCGGCGCGCTGATCGTCATCGGCTGGGACGACGTCGTCGAGCGGTTGTGCACCGGCGGCTTCCCGCTCGACGTCGAGTTCTCCTCCACCCGGCTGCGCGAGCTGTGCAAGATGGACGGCGCGGTCGTGCTGTCCACCGACGGGCTGCGCATCGTCTACTCGGCGACGCATCTGATGCCCGACCCGGCGATCCCGACCGAGGAGTCCGGCACCCGGCACCGCACGGCGCAGCGGGTGGCGCTGCAGACCGGCTACCCGGTCATCTCCGTGTCGCAGTCGATGCGCATCATCAGCCTCTACGTCGGCGACCGCCGCTACGTGCTGGAGAGCACCGGCGAGATCCTGTCGCGGGCCAACCAGGCGATCGCGACGCTCGAGCGGTACTCCTCGCGGCTGGAGGAGGTCTCGCAGGCGCTGTCGGCGCTGGAGATCGAGGACCTCGTCACCGTGCGTGACGCCGCCATCGTCGCGCAGCGCCTCGAGATGGTGCGTCGCATCGCCGACGAGGTCACCGGGCACGTGGTCGAGCTCGGCACCGACGGCCGGCTGCTGGCGCTGCAGCTCGACGAGCTGATGGCCGGCGCCGACACCGATCGCGAGTTCATCGCCCGCGACTACCTGCCCGTGGGGCGGCGCACCGGGCGGACCGCCGGGGCGGTGCTGCGCGAGCTCGCCGAGCTCTCCGCCGTCGACCTGCTCGACCTCACCCAGGTCGCCCGGGCGATGGGGTTGCCGGGCACGCCCGAGGCGCAGGACAGTGCGGTGAGCCCGCGCGGCTACCGGTTGCTGTCGCGGGTGCCCCGGTTGCCGGCGTCGATCCTCGACCGCGTCGTCGAGCACTTCGGGGGGCTGCAGAAGATCCTGGCCGCCTCGGTCGAGGACCTGCAGGTCGTCGACGGGGTCGGCGACGGCCGGGCGCGGTCGGTGCGCGAGGGCATCTCCCGCCTCGCCGAGGTGTCGATCATCGACCGGTTCAACTAGGCCGGCCTCACCCGATGGTGAACTGCGCCGCCTTGCCGTTCTTGCCCGAGAGCTGCGCGTACAGCGTGTAGGTGCCGGCACCGACCCGCTGGCGGGTGCCCTTGCACCCCTCCTGCGACGTCCGGCCCGACCACGTGATGCTCACCCGTACCGCACGGTCGACCGGCAGCGTCCGGTCGTCGGTGCCGGGCTGGATCTCGCAGTCGTGGCTGCCCCAGACGCGCGACTCGCCGTTGTAGACCTTGAGCACGACCTGGCGGTCGGCGAGGTCCTGGACGCACGGTCGCGACCCGGTGTTGGTCACCTGCAACTCGACGACCGGCCGGTCGCCGACGTCGTAGGACTTCTTGCCGACGACGGCCTGCACGGCGAGATCGCCCTTGCCGCACCGCACGGGCGCCGCCGAGGTCGACCTCGACGCCGACTTCGAGGTCGAGCGCGGCGTGCTGGCCGGCGTCGACGAGGTGGGCGCCGACGACGAGGGCGACTCGGACGACGAGGCCGGCCCGGTCGTCGTCCCCGACGGGCTCGGGCCGCCGCTGCCCGCCGCGACCGGCCCGTCGTCGCCGCCACCGGCCACGGCGGCCCGGACGGTCAGCGCCACCAGCACCACCAGCAGGACGAGTGACCCGATGACGATCAGCCGGCGGCGCCAGTACACCGAGGGCGGGAGGTTTCCGACGGGCGAGAACATGTCGTGGGTAACGCTAGCGGCTGGAGCGGGCAGGCTCCCGCCGACGCGCGCAAGGGGCCGGCGGCGGCCGGCACCGTGGCCGGGGCGGCCCGCCGGGCGTGCGAGGATGCGGTCGGTATGCCGCCCTCCGTCCCTGCCCGCGCCGAGTCGGCTCTCGCCGGGCCCGTCCTCGCCTGGTACGACCGGGAGGCGCGCGAGCTGCCCTGGCGGGAGCCGGGCGCCGGGGCCTGGGCGGTGCTCGTCAGCGAGATCATGCTGCAGCAGACTCCGGTGAACCGGGTGCTGCCCGCGTACGCCGCGTGGCTCGCGCGCTGGCCGACGCCGGCGGCGCTCGCCGCGGCCGCGCCGGGCGACGCGGTGCGGATGTGGGGCCGGCTCGGCTACCCCCGGCGGGCACTGCGCCTGCACGAGTGCGCCCGGCAGCTCGTCGCGCGGCACGACGGGATCGTTCCGGACGACGTCGACGCGCTGCTCGCCCTGCCCGGCATCGGCGCCTACACCGCGCGAGCGGTGGCGGCGTTCGCCTACCGGCAGCGGCATCCCGTCGTCGACACCAACGTGAGACGGGTCGTCGCCCGCGCGGTGCTGGGCCGGGGTGACCCCGGGCCGCCCGCGACGACGCGTGACCTCGCCGCGGTCGAGGCGCTGCTGCCGGCCGACGCCGAGCGATCGGCCCGCTTCGGCGTCGCGCTCATGGAGCTCGGCGCGCTGGTGTGCGTCGCGCGGACACCCCGCTGCGGCTCGTGCCCGGTCGCGGCGGACTGTGCGTGGCTGGCCGCCGGCTCACCGGCGTACGAGGGCCCGACCGTCCGGCCGCAGCGGTTCGTGGGCACCGACCGGCAGGTGCGCGGGCTGCTGCTCGGCGTCCTGCGCGACGCGCGGCACCCGGTCGGCAAGGCCGCCCTGGACGTCGTCTGGACCGACGACGTGCAGCGGGAGCGCTCGCTGGACAGCCTGGTGGCCGACGGCCTGGTCGACCCGCTGCCCGACGGCACCTACGCGCTGCCGTCCTGACCCTCGACGCGGTGCCGGCGGCGGCGCGTGACGTAGCGGTGCTGCAGCCCGTCGACGTTGTCGGCGACGGTGAGCAGCAGCAGCGGCCAGTAGCTCAGCACCGGCAGCAGCAGGCAGAGGCCGAGCGCGACGGCGAAGATGACCGCATCGATCGCGGCCGGCGCCACCCGTGGCCGGGCCGCGGCACCTGCGGGCAGTTGCCGGCGCACGCCGACGGCCACGAGGGCGAGCAGGGCCGAGCTCAGTGCGAGCGTCCCGATGTAGCAGACCTTCGTCACGGCCTGGCTGCCCGCGTCGGCGAGGAGGGCGGTGGGAAACGGCAGGAAGACGATCGTCAGCGACCACGCCAGCAGCCCGGCGGCGAAACGCCGGTCGCTGTCGATCGCCCCGCGCACCACGCGGTGTTGGGCGAGCCAGATGCGCGCGATGACCAGGAAGCTGAGCACGAAGGCCCCGAACTCACCCCCGTGCTCACGGATCGTGTGCCACGCCGAGTCGCCCTCGTGCACCTCGCCGGCGAGCTCGGCGAGCGGCAGCACCAGCAGCGTGATCGCAATCGCCACGATGGCGTCGACGAAGGTCAGCAGCCGGTCGAGATCGCGGCTGCGTTCCTGCTCCGGTGAGTCGGTGTCGGGCACGCCCGCACCCTAGCGAGCAGCCGCCCCGTCCACGCCCGGCGGCCGGAACGCAGCTCGAGTGGTGAGAGGCGGTGACGCGACGAGGCCCCGCGGACGGTGTCCACGGGGCCTCGTCGGTCGTGCGTCGCGTCAGTCGGCGGAGACGTTCGCCGCCGGCTCGTCGAGGGCGAGCGCGGAGGGCTTGGCCTCGCCGCGGAAGGAGAACTGCTGGGCGCCGTCCTTCTTCATCGGGTCGACCGGCTCGGCGTCGATCAGCACGATCTGGCCGGCCTCGAGCTCGCCGAAGAGGATCTTCTCCGAGAGCGGGTCCTCGATCTCACGCTGGATGGTGCGGCGCAGCGGACGCGCCCCCAGCACGGGGTCGTACCCCTTCTCGGCGAGCAGGTTCTTCGCGTCCTGGGTCAGCTCGATGCCCATGTCCTTGTTGCGCAGCTGGACGTCGAGGCGGGCGAGCATGAGATCGACGATGCGCACGATCTCGGCCTGGCTGAGCTGGTGGAACACGATGATGTCGTCGATGCGGTTGAGGAACTCCGGGCGGAAGTGCTGCTTCAGCTCGTCGTTGACCTTCTGCTTCATCCGCTCGTAGTTCGACTCGGTGTCGTTGGCCGCGGCGAAGCCGAGCGAGACCGCCTTCGAGACGTCCCGCGTCCCGAGGTTGGTGGTCAGGATCAGCACCGTGTTCTTGAAGTCCACGATCCGGCCCTGGCCGTCGGTCAACCGACCGTCCTCGAGCACCTGCAGCAGCGTGTTGAAGACGTCCGGGTGGGCCTTCTCGACCTCGTCGAAGAGCACCACGCTGAACGGCTTGCGCCGCACCTTCTCGGTCAGCTGGCCGCCCTCGTCGTAGCCGACGTAGCCGGGGGGCGCACCGACGAGCCGCGACACGGTGTACCGGTCGTGGAACTCGGACATGTCGATCTGGATGAGCGCGTCGTCGTCGCCGAAGAGGAACTCGGCCAGCGTCTTGGACAGCTCGGTCTTACCAACGCCGGACGGCCCGGCGAAGATGAACGAGCCACCGGGACGCTTCGGGTCCTTCAGGCCGGCGCGGGTACGCCGGATCGCCTGCGAGACGGCCTTGATCGCCTGCTCCTGGCCGATGACGCGCTTGTGCAGCTCGTCCTCCATGCGCAGCAGCCGGGCGGTCTCCTCCTCGGTCAGCTTGAAGACCGGGATGCCCGTCCAGATCGCCAGCACCTCGGCGATCTGCTCGTCGTCGACCTCGGCCACGACATCGAGGTCGCCGGCCTTCCACTCGGCCTCGCGCTTGCCCTTCTCGGCGAGCAGGTTCTTCTCCTTGTCGCGCAACGACGCGGCCTTCTCGAAGTCCTGCGCGTCGATCGAGCTCTCCTTCTCGCGCCGCACGTCGGCGATGCGGTCGTCGAACTCGCGCAGGTCCGGCGGCGCGGTCATGCGACGGATGCGCATGCGGGCGCCGGCCTCGTCGATCAGGTCGATGGCCTTGTCGGGCAGGAACCGGTCGCTGATGTAGCGATCGGCCAGCCCGGCGGCCGACACCAGCGCGGCGTCGGTGATCGAGATGCGGTGGTGCGCCTCGTAGCGGTCGCGCAGGCCCTTGAGGATCTCGATGGTGTGCGCGACCGTCGGCTCACCCACCTGGATGGGCTGGAAGCGCCGCTCCAGCGCGGCGTCCTTCTCCAGGTACTTGCGGTACTCGTCGAGGGTGGTCGCACCGATGGTCTGCAGCTCGCCGCGCGCGAGCATCGGCTTGAGGATGGACGCCGCGTCGATCGCGCCCTCGGCGGCACCGGCACCGACGAGGGTGTGGATCTCGTCGATGAACATGATGATGTCGCCGCGGGTGCGAATCTCCTTGAGCACCTTCTTCAGGCGCTCCTCGAAGTCACCGCGGTAGCGGGAGCCCGCGACCAGCGAGCCGAGGTCGAGCGTGTAGAGCTGCTTGTCCTTCAGCGTCTCGGGGACCTCGCCCTTGACGATGGCCTGCGACAGCCCCTCGACGACGGCGGTCTTGCCGACGCCGGGCTCGCCGATGAGCACCGGGTTGTTCTTGGTGCGGCGGCTGAGCACCTGCATGAGGCGCTCGATCTCCTTCTCGCGCCCGATGACCGGGTCGAGCTTGCCTTCGCGGGCGGCCTGGGTGAGGTTGCGGCCGAACTGGTCGAGCACCAGGCTCGTGGACGGCGTGGCCTCGGCCGCGGTGCCGGCGGGCTCCTTGCTCTGGTAGCCGTTGAGCAGCTGGATGACCTGCTGGCGGACCTTGTTGAGGTCGGCACCGAGCTTGACCAGCACCTGCGCGGCCACGCCCTCGCCCTCGCGGATCAACCCGAGCAGGATGTGCTCGGTGCCGATGTAGTTGTGGCCGAGCTGCAGCGCCTCGCGCAGCGAGAGCTCGAGCACCTTCTTGGCCCGCGGCGTGAACGGGATGTGCCCGCTCGGCGCCTGCTGGCCCTGGCCGATGATCTCCTCGACCTGCTGGCGGACGGCATCGAGGGAGATGCCGAGGGATTCCAGGGCCTTGGCCGCCACGCCCTCGCCCTCGTGGATGAGCCCGAGCAGGATGTGCTCGGTGCCGATGTAGTTGTGGTTGAGCATCCTGGCCTCTTCCTGGGCCAGGACGACTACGCGCCGCGCGCGGTCTGTGAACCGTTCGAACATCTGGGGGCAGCTCCTTCCGCGCCGATTTCCGCTGCGTCCTGCACGTCCAACTGTAGTCCGCACAGGTGACGAACACCCGGCTCACCCGTGGTGGACCGGTCCGGACGCCCGAGGCGCGGTGGCGGGGCATCCACCGGGGTCAACGACGCAGCGGCCCCGATGATGCCGGCGGTCGTTAAGCCGCGGGCGAACGGCCGCCGCCCACGACGGGCACGAGCCCGGGCCGGCGCGGTGCCCGGCCCGGGCTCGGACGAGGCGACGGTCGGTGCCGCCGTGCCCCGCGAATTCGGTGCGACGTCAGTTCTGCGCGTTGTACGCCTCGACGATGTGCGCCGGGATTCGACCCTTCTCGCCCACCTTGTAGTCGTGATTACGGGCCCATTCCCGAATTGCCTGCGTCTGCTCGCGGTCGCCCCGCGCCGGGCGCCCCCGGCGGACCGCGCCGGGCTGCCGCGACCTGCCCGAAGCGCGTCGCGCATTGGCCACGTACTTCGCGAGCGAGTCACGCAGCTGCGCGGCGTTCTTCGACGAAAGATCGATTTCGTAACTCGACCCGTCGATGCCGAACAGAACGGTTTCGTCCGCCGTGCCTTCGTCCAGATCGTCGATGAGCGTGACGACCGTTTTCTGCGCCATGTGCAAAACCATTCTCTACGAGGAACGAGGTGTCCTCGCCACCCTAGCGCAGCACTCGAATTGCCGACGGCAGCACCGACCGCGAACCGTGCGTCGAATTAGAGCGGCTTGAGAAGCGGGAACAGAATGGTCTCGCGTATACCGCGCCCGGTCAGCACCATGATCAATCGGTCCACGCCCATGCCCATGCCGCCGGTCGGCGGCATGCCGTACTCCAGCGCCCGCAGGAAGTCCTCGTCCAGCTCCATCGCCTCGGGATCGCCCTTCGCGGCGGCCATCGACTGCTCGACCAGGCGGCGACGCTGCTCGACCGGGTCGACGAGCTCGGAGTACGCCGGCGCGATCTCGACGCCGCCGATGATGAGGTCCCACGCCTCGGCCAGCCGCGGGTCGTCGCGGTGCGGGCGGGCCAGCGGGCGGACCGAGACCGGGTAGTCGCGCACGAACGTCGGCTGCACCAGGGTGTGCTCGACCAGCTTCTCGTAGAGTTCCAGCACGATCTCCCCCGCGCCCCAGTCCGGGTGGAGCGTCACGCCCGCACGCTCGGCGAGCGCGCGCAGCGTGGGGACGTCGGTGTCGGCGTCCACGGCCTCGCCGAGCGCGCCGGCCACCGCGTCGTGCACCCGCACCGTGCGCCATTCGCCGGCCAGGTCGATCTCGGTGCCGTCGGCGGTCACCGGTGTCTCGAGATCGACCGACCGAGCGGCGTCGAGGATCAGCGAACGGGTGAGATCGGCCATGGTGTCGTAGTCGCCGTAGGCCTGATAGGCCTCGAGCATCGTGAACTCCGGCGAGTGGCTGGAATCGACGCCTTCGTTGCGAAACGTCGGCCCGATCTCGTAAACGCGCTCGATACCACCGACGATGCAGCGCTTGAGATACAGCTCGGTGGCTATTCGCAGCGACATTTCCTGGTCGAAGGCGAACAGATGGGTGTGGAACGGACGCGCGGCCGCACCGCCGTGCACCGCCTGCAGGATCGGTGTTTCGACCTCCAGGTACCGACGCGAGTCCAGCGTGGATCGCAGCGACCGCAGTACCTGCGCGCGCGTGTGCACCATCGTGCGCGCCTCGGGCCGCACGATCAGGTCGACGTAGCGCTGGCGCACCCGCATCTCGTCGGACAACGGTTTGTGCGCCACCGGCAACGGTCGCAACGCTTTTGCCGTGATGCGGTACTCGTCGGCGAGAATCGACAGTTCCCCGCGTTTGGACGACACGACCTCGCCGCGCACGAAGACGAGGTCACCGAGATCGACGTCGGCTTTCCACGCCGCCAACGCGTCGGCACCCACGCGGTCGAGCGAGAGCATCACCTGCAGTTCGCCGTCGTCCTCGCGCAGCATCGCGAAGCACAGCTTGCCGGTGTTGCGCACATGGATGACCCGGCCGGTCACGCCCTCGACCACCCCGGTCTCGGTGCCGGGCCCGAGGTCGGGGTGCGCCGCGCGCACCTGCGCCAGGGTGGTGGTGCGGGCGACGTGGACAGGGAACGGCGCGCGGGCCGGATCGGCGACGAGGCGGTCGTACTTCTCGCGACGGACGCGCAGCTGCTCGGGCAGGTCGTCGGCCGCGGTGTCCTCGCCGGCGGCTGGGTCATCGCTCACGGAGGGTGAGCCTATCGACGCGATCGGCCGGCTTTGCGCCGCATGCCGGTCCCGGCCCGCAGCGGGCGCCGCACCTGACGAATGTCACGGCCAGCACGGCGGCGCGCACACTGCCGCGCCGACGGCGACCGGCGAATAGTTGCGGGCATGACGAGATCGGACGCGCCGAGCGCCGGCGTTGCGCTGCGCGGTTTGCACAAGTCGTTCCGGACCCCGGCCGGTGTCGTCCGGGCCGTCCGCGGTCTCGACCTGGCCGTCGCGCCGGGCGAGACGGTGGCTCTGCTCGGCCCGAACGGCGCGGGCAAGTCGACCACCATCGACATGCTGCTCGGCCTGACCCGGCCCGACGCCGGCGAGGTCGGCCTGTTCGGCCGGCCGCCGGCGCAGGCCATCGCCGAGGGCGCCGTCGGCGCGATGCTGCAGACGGGCGGGCTGATCGCCTTTCTCAGCGTGCGGGAACTGCTGACCATGACCGGCTCCTTCTACACCGACCCGCTGCCGGTCGACGAGGTCCTGCAGATCACCGGGACCCTCGACGTCGCCGACCGGCGCACCACCAAGCTGTCCGGTGGTCAGACCCAGCGCGTCCGCGCGGCGATGGCCCTGGTCAGCAACCCCGACCTGCTGGTGCTCGACGAGCCGACGGTGGCGATGGACGTCGAGGGGCGGCACACGTTCTGGGAGGCGGTGCGCGCGTTCGCCCGCGGCGGCAAGACCGTGCTGTTCGCCACGCACTACCTCGAGGAGGCGGACCGCTACGCCGACCGGGTCGTCCTCATGGCCCAGGGGCGCGTCGTGGCGGACGGGCCGGCCAACGAGATCAAGGCGATGGTCGGCGGTCGCACGCTGCGCGCCACCCTGCCCGGGGCGGACCTCGGCGCGCTCGCCGCGCTGCCGGGCGTCACCGCGACCGACAGCCGGGGTGACGCGGTCGTGCTCACCTGCGCCGACTCCGACGCCGCCGTGCGTGCCCTGCTCGGCCAATACCCGCAGGCGAAGGACATCGAGATCAGCAGCGCCGGTCTCGAGGCCGCCTTCCTCGCCCTCACCGGCGACCCGACCGACCCCGCCACCGAGGAGATCACCGCATGAACGCCGTCTACCTGCGTTACGAGCTGCTGCGACTGTTCCGCAACCGGCAGAGCTTCGTGTTCTCGCTCGTCGTGCCGCTCGTCGTGTTCCTCGCCGTCGGCGGCTCGAACCGCGACGTGAAGCCCTACGGCAACGACGTCACCCTCGCCCGCTACTACCTGGCCGGGATGATCGCGCTCGGCACGATGGCGGCGGTGTTCACCGGCGGCGCGCGGATCGCGTTCGAACGGCAGGTCGGGTGGAACCGTCAGCTCCGACTGACCCCGCTCGCCGCCGGCACCTACCTGCGCGTGAAGGTGCTGACGTCCTACCTGATCGCCGTCCTCGTCATCGTCCTGCTGACGGCGGCCGCGCTCGCCATCGGTGTCTCACTGCACCCCGCCGACTGGCTCGAGGCGGTCGGCCTGACGCTGGTGGCGCTCGTCCCCTTCGCCGCGTTCGGCATCGGGATCGGGCACCTGGTCAAGGGCGATGCCATGGGCCCGGTCATCGGGTTGGGCGTCTCGTTCTTCGCCATCCTCGGCGGCGCGTACTTCCCGCTCGGCGGCGACCACGGGTTCCTGCACGAGCTCGTGCGCGTCATCCCGTCGTTCTGGCTGGTGCAGGCGGGCAAGACCGGGATCGGCGGCGAGTCGTGGACGGTCGAGGCATGGCTCGTCGTCGTCGGCTGGGCCGTCGTGCTCGGGGCCGGCGCGATGTGGGCCTACCGGCGCGACACCGCCCGGGCGTGAGGCCGCGACGTAGCCTGGGCGCGCGATGAACACCACGAGCTGCGAGCCTGAGGGCCCCACCGTCCGCTGGGACCGTGGGTGGCGCCGCTACATCTTCCCGGCCTTCTGGCTCGTCTACCTCGGGCAGACGGTCGCCGGCGTGCAGAAGCACTCGACGGGGGCCGCGGCCGCGGCCGGTTACACGATCGTCGGGTGCTTCGCCGTCGGTTACCTCCTGGCCCTGCAGCGCGGCATGGACCGCCGCCCGAGGTCCTTCTGGGTGCTCTACGGCCTGGGATTCGCGCTGACCGCGGTCGAGTGCGTGTTCGCGCACCAGGACGCCCTCGCGTTCCTGGTGTACCTGTCGGTGCTGACGGTGGCGACGCGACGCCCGGTCGTCATCGTGGTGGCGACGCTCGGGTACGCGACGGCCGCGATCGCCCTGCCGCCGCTGGTGACCAGCTGGCACGCCGCCGCGGACTGGGACCTCGGCATCACCCTGGTGCTGGTGGCGTTCGCGCTGCTCGGCTTCTTCAAGATCATCGACGCCAACGAGGCCCTCGCCGCCGCCCGGGCGGAGGTCGCCCGGCTCGCCGCGGAGAACGAGCGCTCGCGCATCGCCCGCGACCTGCACGACCTGCTCGGGCACTCGCTCACCACCATCACCGTCAAGGCCGGCCTCGCCCGGCGGCTGGCCGAACGCGGCGAGGACGATCGTGCGCGCGCCGAGATCGCCGAGGTCGAGCAGCTCAGCCGCCGCACCCTGGGCGACGTCCGGGCCGCCGTCTCGGCGCATCGCGAGCTGACGCTGGCCGGCGAGCTCGCCACCGGGCGGGAGGTGCTGCGGGCCGCCGGCATCATCGCCGAGCTGCCGGCGAGCGTCGCCGAGGTCGACCAGGACGTCGAGGAGCTGTTCGGCTGGGTGGTGCGCGAGGGTCTCACCAACGTCATCCGTCACTCGCGGGCCACCCACGTACGCATCACGCTCGGTGCCCGCAGCCTGGAGATCGCCGACGACGGCCGCGGCGGCGTCGCACCGGCGGGCAACGGGCTGCGCGGCGTGCGGGAACGGGTCGAGGCGCTGCGCGGCCGGCTCCACGTCGCGGGACGCGCCGACGGCTTCGTGCTGCGGGTCGACGTGCCCGCCCCGGCCACGGTGCCCGCGCGCGATCTGAGTCGGGCGCCGTGATCCGGCTGCTGCTCGCCGACGACCAGAACCTCGTCCGCACCGCTCTCGCGGCGTTGCTCGAGCTCGAGGACGACTTCGAGGTCGTCGCGCAGGTCGCCCGCGGCGACGAGGTCGTCGCCGCGGCCCTGGCCGCGCGCCCGGACGTCGCGCTGCTCGACATCGAGATGCCCGGGATGGACGGCCTGGCCGCCGCCGCCGCGCTCTCGCACGAGCTGCCGTCGTGCCGGCTGCTCATCCTGACCGCGTTCGGACGGCCCGGCTATCTGCGCCGGGGCATGGAGGCCGGTGCGTCCGGCTTCGTCGTCAAGGACGCCCCGGCCGAGCAGCTGGCCGACGCCGTGCGCCGCATCGCCCGCGGCGAGCGGGTCGTCGACCCCGCCCTCGCCGCCGCCACCCTCGCCGGCGGCCCCTCACCGCTCACCGGGCGCGAGCGCGACGTCCTGGTCGCCGCGCGCGACGGCGCGACCGTGGCCGACGTCGCCGCCAAGCTCTTCCTCTCCGAGGGCACGGTGCGCAACTACCTGTCCGCCGCCATCGCGAAGACCGGCGTCCGCAACCGGACCGAGGCCGTCCGGGTCGCCGACGAGCGGGGTTGGCTGTAGCGCGGAGTGCTCGGGGTCAGAGCTGGCGGGCGAGCTCGGCGGCCAGTTCGAGGTGGTCCAGGTCGCTCAGGTCGAGCGTCTGCAGGTAGCCGCGGGTCGCGCCCTCGGCCGCGAAGGCGCCGAGCTTGTCGACGACCTCGGCGACGGTGCCGGCGGCCGCACTGCTCGCCCGCACCTCGTCGACGTCGCGACCGATCGCGGCGGCCCGCCGGGCGACCTCGGCGTCGTCGCGCCCGAGGCACAGCACCTGGGCGGCGGAGTAGACGAGCTCGCGGCCGGTCTCGGCAGCGGCGGCGCGAACACGGCCGAAGATCTCGCGGGTGCGTTCCAGGGACGAGAACGCGACGTTGTACTCGTCGGCGTACCGGGCGGCGAGCGCGGCGCCGCGCTTCTTCCCGGCACCGCCGAGGACGAACGGCGGCCGGGGCGACTGCGTCGGCTTCGGCAGCGCGGGCGAGTCCGCGAGCCGGTAGTGCGCGCCGGCGAAGGAGTACCGCTCGCCCGCCGGCGTCCGGAACAGCCCGTCGAGGATCTCGACCTGCTCGGCGAACCGGTCGAAGCGTTCGGCGGTGTCCGGGTACGGGATGCCGTACGCGGTGTGCTCGGCGTCGAACCACCCGACGCCGAGCCCCAGCTCGACGCGGCCGCCGCTCATGGCGTCGACGTTCGCGACGCTGATCGCCAACGGCCCGGGCAGCCGGAACGTCGCCGGCGAGACCAGCGTGCCGAGGCGCACGCGGGACGTGTCGCGGGCCAGCCCGGCCAGCGTGATCCACGCGTCGGACGGACCGGGCAACCCGTCGCCGTCGCCCATCGACAGGTAGTGGTCGGAGCGGAAGAACGCGTCGAAGCCGAGGTCCTCGGTCGCGCGGGCGACCCGCAGGAGGTCGTCGTAGCTCGCTCCCTGTTGCGGCTCGGTGAAGATGCGCAGCTGCACGTCAGGCGTTCCTTTCCCAGATGAGGCGGAGTCCGATCAGGGTGAGCGCCGGCTCGTACCGGGTCACCGTCTCGCTGTGGTCGATGACGAGGGACGCGAGCCCCCCGGTCGCGATGACGTGCACCGCGGCGGGGTCGTCGGGCACGAGCGCACTCGACAGCCGCCGCACCATGCCGTCCACCTGACCCGCGAAGCCGTAGAGGATGCCCGACTGCAGGGACTCCACCGTGTTCTTCCCGATGGGGCTGCGGGGCGCGACGAGCTCGACCTTGCGCAGCTGCGCGGCCCGTGCGGCGAGCGCGTCCAGCGAGATCTCGATGCCGGGCGCGAGCGCGCCGCCGAGGAAGTCACCCCGCGGGCTGATGACGTCGAAGTTGGTCGAGGTGCCGAAGTCGACGACCACGCAGGGGCTGCCGGTGAGGTGGTACGCGGCCGCGGTGTTGCAGATGCGGTCGGTGCCGACCTCCTTGGGGTTGTCGGTGAGGATGCTGACCCCGGTGCGGACGCCGGGCTCCACGAGCACCGTGGGCACGCCCGCGTAGTAGCGCGCCAGCATCGTCCGCAGCTCGCGCATGACGGCGGGGACGGTGGAGCAGGCCGCGATCCCGGTGACCGGCAGGTCGGCGACCAGCCCACGGAAGGCGAGCGCCAGCTCGTCGGCGGTCGTGCGCGCGTCGGACTTGATGCGCCACGAGTCGCGCATCTCGTCGCCGTCGAACACCCCCATCACCGTGTTGGTGTTGCCGACGTCGATGGCCAGCAGCATCGCTACTCCCCGAGGTCCAGGCCGATGTCGAGAACGGGCGCCGAGTGGGTCAGCGCACCGACGGCAAGATAGTCGACGCCCGTCTCGGCGACCTCGCGCGCGTTGTCGAGCGAGAGCCGGCCGGACGCCTCCAACTTTGCGCGTCCTCGCGTGAAAGCCACGACCTCACGCATGAGGGCCGGCGACATGTTGTCGAGCAGGACGAGGTCTGCCCCGGCCGCGATGACGTCGCGGGCCTGCTCCACCGTGTCGACCTCGATCTCGAGTGCGAGGTCCGGGTGCGCCGCCCGCACCAGCCGGAAGGCGGCGACGACGCCGCCGGCCGCCGCCACGTGGTTGTCCTTGACGAGCGCCGCGTCCGAGAGCGACATGCGGTGGTTCACGCCGCCGCCGCAGCGCACCGCGTACTTCTCCAGCGCACGCAGGCCGGGCATCGTCTTGCGGGTGTCGCGGACGTGCGCGCCGGTACCCGCGATCGCGTCGACCCAGCGGCGGGTGAGCGTCGCCACCCCGGACAGGTGACCGAGCAGGTTCAGCGCGGTCCGCTCGGCCGTCAGCAGATCCCGGACCGGCCCGGACACGGTGGCCAGCACCTCGCCCGCCGAGACCCGTGCCCCGTCGGCGCTGCCGTACTCGAAGACGACCCGTCCCTGCCCGACCGCGGCGAACACCCGCTCGGCGACGGGCAGCCCGGCGACCACGCCGTCCTGGCGCGCCGCCAGCGCGGCCCGGGCCACGCTCGCCGCGTCGACCGTGGCGAGCGTGGTGACATCGCCGGCGGCGCCGAGATCCTCGGCCAGCGCCAGCGTCACGACGTCGGCGACGACACGGTCCGGCAGGTCGTACTCGGTCACGGCTGCTCCCCCGCTGCGAACCGGGTGAGCAAGACGCCGTCGCGCCCCAGCTCGGTGTCGAGGTGGCCACGCCACCGCTCGTCGTCCCGGTCGGGATGGTCGTCGCGCCAGTGTGCGCCACGGGTCTCGCGTCGTTCGAGCGCAGCCTGCACGAGCGCGGCGGACACGGTCAGCAGGTTGGTCGTCTCCCACGCCTCGGTGCCGGGCGCGCCGCCGTCGCGCGCGACGAGGTCGTCGAGGCCCGCGGTCGCGGCGCGCAATCCCACCTCGTCGCGGAGCACGCCGACCTGCGCCGACATCAGCTGCTGCAACGGCACCCGCGCTCCGCCGTCGAGCAGGCCACCGACGGCCGGCGCGTGCGGCGGACGGGGCCGCGGATCGGCCGGCTCGCCGAGCCTCGCGACGAGCGTGTCGGCGATCCGGTGGCCGAAGACGAGCCCTTCGAGCAGCGAGTTGGACGCCAACCGGTTGGCCCCGTGGACGCCGGTGCACGCCGACTCGCCGCACACGAAGAGGTTGCGCAACGACGCCTCGCCGGTGAGGTCGGTGCGCACCCCGCCGCTGGCGTAGTGGCACGCAGGGACGACCGGGATCAGGTCGTGGACCGGGTCGATGCCCAGGGAGACCAGCGTGGAGTGGATAGTCGGGAACCGGACCCGCCACTTCTCGACGCCGAAGTGCCGCGCGTCCAGCCACAGGTGGTCGGCGCCCGTCTCGCGCATCCGGCGCAGGATCGCCTTGGCGACGACGTCGCGCGGCGCGAGGTCGGCCAGCGGGTGCTGTCCGGTCATGAACCGCTCGCCGGCGCCGTCCACGAGGAACGCGCCCTCACCGCGCACCGCCTCGCTCACGAGCGGCTGCTGTCCGGACGAGCGCGGTCCGAGGTAGGCGACGGTCGGGTGGAACTGCACGAACTCGAGGTCGCGGACGACGGCGCCGGCCCGCAGGGCCGCGGCCACGCCGTCACCGGTCGACACGCTCGGATTGGTGGTCGACGCGTAGACCTGGCCGAACCCGCCGGTGGCGAGGACGACCGCGCGGGCGTGCACCGCACCCACTCCGTCGCGCTGCCCCTCGCCCATGACGTGCAGCGTCAACCCCGTCACGGCGCCGTCGACGTCCGTCGTCAGGTCGAGCAGCAGCGCGTGCTCGATGACCTGCACGCCGGTCGCGTCGAGCACCCGCGTGACGAGCGCGCGCTCGATCTCGGCGCCCGTGGCGTCGCCGCCGGCGTGCGCGATGCGGTCGCGGTGGTGGCCGCCCTCGCGGGTGAGCGACAGCCTGCCGTCGGCGCCGCGGTCGAAGCGCGTGCCCATCTGCGCGAGCTCGCGCACCGCGGCCGCGCCCTCGCGCACCAGCACCCGCACGGCCGCCTCGTCGCACACACCGGCACCGGCCACGACGGTGTCGGTGAAGTGCTCGTCGGCGGAGTCGCCGGCGTCCAGCGCCGCCGCGATGCCGCCCTGTGCCCATCGGGTCGAGCCCGCGGCCAGCACGTCCTTCGTCACGACGAGGACCCGCAACGACGACTGCCGGCTCAGGTGCAGCGCCGTGGTCAGCCCGGCGATCCCCGATCCCACGACGACGACGTCGGTGTCGACGCTCCAGCCCGGCTCGGGGGCGGCGAGGCGGATGGGCAGTCGCGTCACAGGGTCACCGCCACGTTGTCGATGAGCCGGGTCGAGCCCACGCGGGCCGCCACGAGCAGCCGGGCCGGACCGTGCTCGGGGATCTCGCCGAGGTCGGTGCCGCGCAGTTCCAGGTAGTCGACGGCGAGGGCACCCGTCCCGTCCTCCCGGCCGAGCTCGGCCGTCGCCGCGGCGATGACGGCGAGCGCGCCCTGCGGCGCGGCGTCCCGGCCCGCGGACAGCGCGCGTGACAAGGCGAGCGCGTGACGACGCTCGTCGGGCGAGAGGTAGACGTTGCGGCTCGACAGCGCGAGGCCGTCGGGCTCGCGCACGGTGGGGACGCCGACGATCACCACACCGAGGTCGAGATCGTCGGACAGCTGGCGGATCAGGGTCAGCTGCTGGTAGTCCTTCTCCCCGAAGTAGGCCCGGTCGGGGCGCACCAGGTTGAGGAACTTGCCGACGACCGTGAGCACGCCGGCGAAGTGCCCCGGCCGGACGGCGCCCTCGAGCAGGTCCCCGACGGGTCCCGGTTCGATGCGGACCCGCGTCGCACCGCCGCGCGGGTAGACGTCCTCGACACCGGGCGCCCAGACGAGATCGACCCCGACGTCCTCGCACACCGCGAGGTCGGCATCGAGCGTGCGCGGATACTTCGCGAGGTCCTCGCCCGGGCCGAACTGCATCGGGTTCACGAAGTTCGTCGTGACGACGGCCGCGCACTCGTCGCGCGCGGCCTGCAGCAGCGCGCGGTGACCGGCGTGCAGCGCACCCATCGTCGGCACGAGCCCCACCGGCGCGGGCAGCTGCGCGCGGGCGGCCGCGAACTCGGCGCGAGTGCGGACGACCCTCACGCCAGCACCTCGACGACCGCGGCGAACGCGTCGTCGGAGAGCCGTCCGGACGCATGGGCGCGTTCCGCCGTCCGACGGGCCATGGCCAGGTACGCGGGCAGGACCTGCGGCCCGTCGGCCGCGAGGGTCGTGACGTGACGGCGGACCGTCTCGACGTCGCCGCGCACGACCGGTCCGGTCAGGGCGGCGTCCCCGAGGCGCAGCACGTTGTCGAGCGAAGCGCTCAGCAGCGGCGCGACGAGGCGCGCGGGCTCGGCCACGCCGACGCCGTCGAGCAGCGAGGTCGCGTCGTTGACGAGCGTAACGAGGTGGTTGGACGCGACCGACAGCGCGGCGTGGTAGAGCGCCCGGGCGGGCTCGGGCACCCACACCGGCTCGCCCCCCATCTCCAGCACGAGCGACTCGGCGACCGGGCGCAGCTCCTCCGGCGAGGTGACGCCGAACGGGGCGCCGGTCAGCCGGTCGAGGTCCTCGGGGCGGCCGGTGAAGGTCATGACGGGGTGCAGCGCGAGGGCGAGCACCCCCCGGGCGGCGGCCGGGTCGAGCACCCCGACCCCCTGGGCGCCGGACGTGTGGGCGACGAGCTGGCCGGTGCGCCAGCCGTCGGTGTCGGCGAGGCCCGCGACGAGGCCGCGCAGCGCGTCGTCGGGCACCGCCAGCAGCACGAGGTCGGCCGCGGCCACCGTCTCGTCCGGCGGCAGGACGGGCACACCGGGCAGCAGCAGCTCGGCCCGTCGTCGGGACCGGTCCGAGACCCCGCTGACCGCCACGATCTCGTGCCCGGCGCGAGCCAGGGCCGCGCCGAGCGCGCCGCCGACCCGGCCGACACCCACGACGCCCACGCGCAATCGCGGTCGGGCAGCCTCCACGTCCGTCGAGCCTAGTGTCGGGCGAGCACGGTACGCGCGGCCGGTAAGTTCTTGTCCCGTGGATGACCTGCAACAGGCGGTCGCCCGGAGCGCCGACTCCGCCGACCTGCACGCCAACGTCCCCACGCTGCTGCTCGAGCTGCAGACGATGCTCGGCTCGCTGGGCGCGACCGTCACCAGCGACACCGACCGGGGCCGGCGGCCGTACCGTCCGGGCGAGGACTGGCCGCGCCGGCTGGGCGAGCTCGCCTACGGCGTCTACCTGCTCGCCGATCAGACGGGGGTGGACATCGCCCGCGTCGTCACCGACACGGCGGCCCGGTTGGCCCAGCAGGCCGAACAGGCACGCGCCCGCACCGACGACGCCTGGCCCTTCGAGGGCTGACGGTGCGGCGTCGCGTCCGCGCACGCGACGTCGACGCCCGTCGTCGAGCGCGGCCGGCCACTGCCCACCACGACAGAAGTGCGTGACGGGCCTCACTGCGACGTCGCCCACGTGTCGGCGACCGGTGGCCGCTCGCGCGGGAAACCCTTGCTACACAAGGGATGTGGGGCACATGACGAGTCTGCGGAGTGACGCCCGACGGGTGCGGGACGCTCGTCGCGGTCGTGCCTGCGCCACTCCGGTCCACGGGGGCGGCGCGGTCGCGACCGTCGGCGCGGTGATCGTGACGACGGTCGCTGTCCTGCTCGCGCTCGGTTCGCCTCCCCCGGTCGTCCTCGTCGCCGCGCTCGTGATCCTGCTCGTCGGTGCCGTCGCCGCCCGTCGCGTCACGGCGAACCTGCTCGCGGGGCTGGGCCTGTTGATCGTGCGGCCCTACCAGCGGGGCGAACGCGTCCGCCTCCACACCCCCGACGTCGCCGCGGTCCTCGACGCCGAGGTCGTGCGCATCGGGCTGCTCAACACGACGCTCGCGACGACGACCGGTGTCGAGACCGTCCCGAACACCCGGCTGCTGCGCACCCCGCCGGACCGCCCCTCGTCACGCTGAGGCGCACCCGTCCCGCGATCTTCCTGCACTCCCCGCGTCCTCCATCGCCAGGCGCCGGCAGATCCCGTCTGCCTCGACCGGCCACAGCCGACGAAACAAGCAAGCAGGCTTGCTTCTTCTGGCGCACGATGAGAGGGTCGGGGCGTGGCGGACGTGTCCGGCGTGCTGGCCGACCTACGGGACGAGAGCGACGAGCTCGACGCCCTCGTCGCCGCGCTCCCACCCGACGGCTGGCGGCGCCCCACCCCCGCCGTCGGCTGGACGATCGCGCACCAGATCGCCCACCTGAGCTGGACCGACGCCGTCGCCCTCACCGCCGCGACCGACGCCGACGAGTTCGCCGCGATCCTCGAGCGCGCGGCGGCGGCGCCCGACTCGTACGTCGACGACGCCGCGGCCGAGCTGGTGGACCAGGACCCCGCCCTGCTCGTGCGCCGCTGGCGGGTGCGGCGCGCGCAGCTGCACGACGCACTCCTCACCGTGCCACCGGACGTGAAGCTGCCGTGGTTCGGGCCGCCGATGAGCGCGACCTCGCTGGCGACGGCCCGCCTCATGGAGACCTGGGCCCACGGTCAGGACGTCGCCGACACGCTCGGCGTGCAGCGGCCACCGACGACGCGTTTGCGCAACATCGCGCATCTCGGAGTGCGCACCCGCGACTTCGCCTACGCGATCCGCGGATTGACCCCGCCGGCGGAGCCGTTCCGCGTCGAGCTCACCGGGCCGTCCGGCGAGATGTGGGCCTGGGGACCGCACGACGCCACGCAGCACGTCGCAGGCGCCGCACTCGACTTCTGCCTGCTGGTCACGCAACGACGGCACCGCAGCGAGCTGCGCGTGACGGCGCTCGGTGCGGACGCCGACGCCTGGCTCGACATCGCCCAGGCCTTCGCCGGCGCACCCGGTCCCGGTCGGGAGCCGGCGTCGTGAGCCGGCCGCTGCACGTCGCGAACGCGTCCGGCTTCTACGGCGACCGCGCCACCGCGCTGTACGACATGGTCACCGCCGACGGCGTCGACGTCGTCACGGGCGACTACCTGGCCGAGCTGACCATGCTGATCCTCGGCCGGGACCGCCTGAAGGACCCCACGCTCGGCTACGCGAAGACGTTTCTGCGTCATCTGGAGTCCGCGCTCGCCCCGGCGCTGGAGCGCGGCGTCCGCATCGTCACCAACGCCGGCGGCCTCAACCCGGCCGGTCTCGCCAACGCCGTCCGGATCCTGGCCGACAGCCTGGGTCTCGACGTCGCCGTCGCGCACGTCGAGGGCGACGACCTGCGTGAGCGGGCCGCCGAGCTCGACCTCGGCGAGCCACTGGCCGCCAACGCCTACCTCGGCGCGTGGGGCATCGCCGAGTGCCTGCGCGCCGGTGCCGACATCGTGGTCACCGGACGCGTCACCGACGCCTCGCTCGTCGTCGGGCCGGCGGCCTGGCACCACGGGTGGAGCCGAACGTCCTACGACGAGCTCGCCGGCGCCGTCGTGGCCGGCCACGTCATCGAGTGCGGTCCGCAGGCGACCGGTGGCAACTACGCGTTCTTCCGCGAACTGCCCGACCTGGACCGGCCACTCGGCTTCCCGATCGCCGAGATCGCCGCCGACGGCTCGGCGGTGATCACGAAGCCCGCCGGCACCGGCGGCGCGGTCACGACCGGGACGGTGACCGCGCAGCTGCTCTACGAGATCGCCGGGGCGCGCTACGCCGGCCCCGACGTCACCACGCGCTTCGACACCGTCCGGCTCGCGGACGACGGCACGGACCGCGTACGGCTCGGCGGCGTGCGCGGCGAGGCGCCGCCCCCCACGCTCAAGGTCGGCCGAAACACCCTGGGCGGCTTCCGCAACGAGGTCACCTTCGTCCTCACCGGACTCGACATCGAGGCCAAGGCCGCCTGGGTCCGGCAGCAGCTCACCGGCGCGACCGCCGAACTGGCCACCGAATGGCGGCTCGCCCGCACCGACCGGCCCGACGCCGACGTGCAGGAGGAGGCGGCCGCGCTGCTGCACTGCGTCGTCCGCGGTCCGGACCCGAAGGCCGTCGGACGCGCGTTCTCCGGACGAGCGATCGAGCTCGCCCTCGCCTCCGTCCCCGGTTTCCACGTCACCGCTCCGCCCGGCGACGCCGCCCCGTACGGCGTGTTCACCGCCGCCGCCGTGCCGGCGAGCGCGGTCCCGCACGTCGCCGTCCTGCCCGACGGCACCCGCGTCGACATCCCCGCGCCCGACGAGACGCGCGAGCTCGACGACCTCGTCGCTGCGCCGCCGACCGGGTACGCGGTCGGCCCGACCCGGCGCGTTCCGCTCGGCCTCGTCGCCGGGGCGCGCAGCGGCGACAAGGGCAGCGCGGCGAACATCGGCCTGTGGACGAGGTCGGACGACGCCTACCGCTGGCTCGCGTCCTACCTGACGGCGGCCGAGCTGCGCCGCCTGTTGCCCGAGGTCGCGCGGCTGGAGGTCACCCGCCACGCGCTGCCCAACCTGCGCGCGGTGAACTTCGTCGTCGAGGGCGTGCTCGGCGAGGGCGTCGCCTACAACGCGCGGCACGACCCCCAGGCCAAGGCGATCGGCGAGTGGCTGCGCTCGCGGCTCGTCGACGTCCCCGAGGAGCTGCTCGATGACTGACCCGTTCGCGACGGCGGAACAGACGGCGCTGCGCGCGACCGTCCGCGACTTCGTCCGTGCCGACGTGGTGCCGAACCTCGCGCGGTGGGAGGACGAGGGCGAGCTGCCCCGCTCGCTGTCGCGACGTGCCGGTGAGCTGGGCCTGCTCGGCGTGGCCTATCCCGAGGCGGTCGGCGGAGGCGGCGGCGACGCCGTCGACGCGCTCGTCGTGGCCGAGGAGTTCCACTACGCCGGTGGCTCGAGCGGCGCCTTCGCCGCGCTCTTCACGACCGGCATCTCGCTCCCCCACCTCGTCCGCAGCGGCGACCGGCACCTGATCGAGCGCTACGTGCGCCCGGCCCTGGCCGGCGACCTCGTCGGCTCACTGGCGATCACCGAACCCGACGGCGGGTCCGACGTCGCCAACATCCGCACCACCGCGAAACGGGACGGCGACGAGTACGTCGTCGACGGCGCGAAGACCTACATCACGTCGGCGGTCCGCGGGGACTTCGTCGTCACCGCCGTGCGCACCGGCGATGCCGGCGCCCACGGCATCTCGCTCCTCGTCGTCGACAAGGGCACGCCCGGCTTCACGGTTTCGCGCAGACTCGCGAAAATGGGTTGGCTCTGCTCCGACACCGCCGAGTTGTCCTATGCCGACGTCCGCGTGCCCGTCACCAACCTCGTCGGCCGGGAGCACGGCGGCTTCGCGCAGCTCGCCGACCAGTTCGTCGCGGAGCGGATCGGGCTGGCCGTGCAGGCGTACGCCTGCGCACAACGGTGCCTGGACCTCACCGTCGAGTGGTGCCGCAACCGCGACACCTTCGGCCGCCCGCTCATCAGCCGACAGCAGGTCCAGCACACGCTGGCCGAGATGGCTCGTCGCATCGAGGTCGCGCGGGTCTACACGCGCTCGGTCGCGGCCCGCTCGACGTCGACCGGCGACCTCGTGCGCGACGCGTGCTTCGCCAAGAACACTGCGGTCGAGACCGGCGAGTGGGTTGCCCACCAGGCCGTCCAGCTGCATGGCGGGATGGGTTACATGCGCGAGGCCGAGGTGGAACGGCAGTACCGCGACATGCGCATCCTCGGCATCGGCGGCGGCACCACGGAGATCCTGGCCGGCCTGGCCGCGAAGACGTTGGGGTACACGGCATGACGGTGCTGCGGACCGCGCTCGACCCGGCCACGCCGGAGTACGCCGCCAATCGGGCCGCGCTGCTCGACCAGCTCGCGGCGCTCGACGCCGAACAGGCCAGGGCGGTCGCCGGGGGCGGCCCCAAGTACGTCGACCGCCACCACGACCGCGGCAAGCTGCTCGTCCGCGAGCGCATCGAGCTGCTCCTCGACCCCGGATCGCACTTCCTCGAACTCGGCACGCTCGCGGCCTGGGGGTCGGACTACACCGTCGGCGCGTCGGTCGTGTGCGGCATCGGCGTCGTCAACGGCGTCGAATGCCTGATCAACGGCTCCGACCCCACCGTCCGCGGCGGCGCGTCCAACCCCTACACGCTGAAGAAGACGCTGCGTGCCAACGAGATCGCGCTCGAGAACCGGCTCCCGGTCATCGGCCTCACCGAGTCCGGCGGCGCCGACCTGCCCACGCAGAAGGACATCTTCATCCCCGGCGGCCGGATGTTCCGCGACCTCACGCGGCTCTCGGCAGCGGGCATCCCCACCATCGCGCTCGTCTTCGGCAACTCGACCGCCGGCGGGGCGTACATCCCCGGCATGAGCGACCACGTCGTCATGATCAAGGAGCGTTCCAAGGTGTTCCTCGCCGGGCCACCGCTGGTGAAGATGGCGACCGGCGAGGACGCCGACGACGAGGCGCTCGGCGGCGCCGACCTGCACGCCCGGCACTCCGGCCTCGCCGACCACTACGCCGAGGACGAGCACGACGCGATCCGCATCGGCCGGCAGATCGTCGGCCGGCTCAACTGGCGCAAGCAGGGGGCTGCACCACGCCCCGCACCGGCCGAACCACGCCACGACCCCGACGAGTTGCTGGGCCTCGTCCCCACCGATCCGAAGACCCCGTTCGATCCTCGCGAGGTCGTCGCCCGCATCGTCGACGGCAGCGACTTCGACGAGTTCAAGCCGCTGTACGGGACGTCGCTGGTCACCGGATGGGCGTCGCTGCACGGTTACCCGATCGGTGTGCTCGCCAACGCTCGTGGCGTGCTGTTCAGCGAGGAGGCACAGAAGGCGGCGCAGTTCATCCAGCTCGCCAATCGCGCGGACACGCCGCTGCTGTTCCTGCAGAACACCACCGGCTACATGGTCGGCGCCGAGTACGAACGTCACGGCATCATCAAGCACGGCGCGCAGATGATCAACGCGGTGTCGAACTCGACGGTGCCGCACCTGACCGTCACGATGGGGGCCTCATACGGCGCCGGCAACTACGGCATGTGCGGACGCGCGTACGGCCCGCGCTTCCTGTTCACCTGGCCGAACGCGCGGTCTGCGGTCATGGGTCCGGCGCAGCTGGCCGGGGTGCTGTCCATCGTCGCCCGGCAGGCCGCCGCCGCGCGCGGGCAGGACTACGACGAGGCGGCCGACACCCAGATGCGCGAGTACGTCGAGGCGCAGATCGAGCAGGAGTCGGCCGCGATGTTCCTGTCGGGCATGGGCTACGACGACGGCATCATCGACCCCCGCGACACCCGCACCGTGCTGGGCATCGCGCTGTCGGCGATCCACTCCGGCCCGATCGCGGGCGCGACGGGATACGGGGTGTTCCGGCTGTGAGCGGGCGGAGGCTGACCACGGTCTTGGTGGCCAACCGCGGCGAGATCGCGCGGCGGGTGTTCCGGACGTGCCGGGACCTCGGGCTCGGCACGGTGGCCGTGTTCAGCGACGCCGACGCGGACGCCCCCTTCGTGGCGGAGGCGGATGCGGCCGTCCGGCTGCCCGGCTCGACACCGCACGACACGTACCTGCGCGCGGATCTCGTCATCGCCGCGGCCCGACGCGCCGGCGCGGACGCCGTGCACCCCGGTTACGGCTTCCTCTCCGAGAACGCGGTGTTCGCGCGCGCGGTGATCGACGCGGGGTTGACCTGGATCGGGCCGCCGGCCGCGGCCGTGGAGCGGATGGGCTCCAAGATCGAGGCGAAGAAGCTGGTGGCGGCGGCCGGGGTGCCGGTCCTGACCGAGCTGGACCCGGCCACGGTGACCGCGGCCGACCTGCCGGTCCTCGTCAAGGCATCCGCGGGAGGCGGCGGCCGGGGCATGCGGGTGGTCACCGAGCTCGCCGTGCTCGCCGCCGAGGTCGAGGCGGCGCAGGCGGAGGCCGCGAGCGCGTTCGGCGACCCCACCGTGTTCTGCGAGCCGTACCTCGCGACCGGACGCCACATCGAGGTGCAGGTGATGGCCGACACCCACGGCACCGTCTGGGCGGTCGGCGAGCGCGAGTGCTCGATCCAACGGCGGCACCAGAAGGTCGTCGAGGAGGCGCCGTCCCCGCTCGTCGAACGGGTCGAGGGCATGCGCGAGGCGCTGTTCACGGCGGCCCGGGCGGCCGCGTCGGCGATCGACTACGTCGGTGCCGGCACGGTGGAGTTCCTGGCCGACGACGACGGCCGCTTCTTCTTCCTCGAGACCAACACCCGGTTACAGGTGGAGCATCCGGTCACGGAGTGCACGACCGGCCTCGACCTGGTCGCCCTGCAACTCGCCGTCGCCGACGGCGAACGTCTGCCCGCGGCACCGCCACCGACCCGCGGGCACGCCATCGAGGTGCGGCTCTACGCCGAGGACCCCGCCGCCGGCTGGCAACCGCAGTCGGGCACGGTGAGTCGCTTCGACGTCCCCGGCGTGACGGCGGAGTTCGACCTCACCGGTGCACCGGCGGGCTTGCGGGTCGACAGCGGGGTGGTGGCCGGTTCGTCGGTGAGCGTGCACTACGACCCCATGCTCGCCAAGGTGATCTCGTGGGCGCCGCAGCGCAGGCAGGCGGCGACCGCCCTCGCGACGGCGCTCGCGCGGTCCCGCATCCACGGCCTCGTCACCAACCGCGATCTGCTGGTCCACGTCCTGCGCCACGACGCCTTCCTCGCCGGCGACACCGACACCGCGTTCCTCGACCGGCACGACCTCGCGACGCTGGCGGCGCCGCTGGCCGGCGAGGACGAGGTCGCGCTGTCCGCTCTCGCCGCGGCGCTGGCGGTGGACGCCGGCGACCGGTCGGCCACGACCGTGCTGCCGCAGCTGCCGTCGAGCTGGCGCAACGTGGTGAGCCAGCCACGCTCGGTGGCCTTCGAGGGTCACGACGTCCGGTTCCGCCACACCAGGGACGGATTGCGGGTGGACGGTCGGGACGACATCGAGCTGGTTCGCGCACATCCCGACCTCGTCGTGCTGGACGTCGCCGGCGTGCGTCGTCGCTTCCAGGTCGTGGTGGGCGAGGACGGCGTGCACGTCGACTCGCCGCTCGGGCCGGTGCGGTTCACGCGTGTCCCGCGCTTCCGTGATCCCAGTACGCAGGCGGCTGCCGGTTCGCTGCTCGCGCCGATGCCGGGTTCCGTCGTGCGCATCGCCGTCGCGGTGGGCGACGCGGTCGGCGCGGGTGACCCGATCCTGTGGCTCGAGGCCATGAAGATGCAGCACCGCATCGCCGCGCCCGCGGCCGGTGTGGTGACCGAGCTGCCGGTCACCGTGGGCCAGCAGATCGACGTCGGCGCGGTGCTCGCCGTCGTGACCGAACCGGACTGAGGAGAGGCGCTGCCGTGGACTTCACCGAGACCGAGGAGCAGCTGGCGCTGCGCAAGGCCGTGGCCGAGCTGGGCCGCCGCTACGGGCACGAGTACACCGCGCCACGCGCCCGCGCGCGGGAACCGCTGACCGAGCTCTGGGCCGAGGCCGGCCGCAGCGGCTTCCTCGGCCTCAATCTGCCCGAGGCCTACGGTGGCGGCGGGGCGGGCATGTACGAGCTCGCCATCGCCGGCGAGGAGCTCAACGCCGCCGGCTGCGGACTGCTGATGATGGTGGTCTCACCGGCCATCAACGGCACGATCATCAGCCGCTTCGGCACCGACGAGCAGAGGCAGCGCTGGCTACCCGGCATCGCGTCCGGCGAGACGATCATGGCGTTCGGCATCACCGAGCCCGACGCCGGCTCGAACTCGCACCGGATCACCACGACCGCGCGCCGCGACGGCAGCGACTGGGTGCTCAACGGCCGCAAGTACTACGTCTCGGGTGTCGACCACGCGCAGGCGATCCTGATCGTCGCGCGGACCGAGGACACCGACACCGGCAAGCTCAGGCCCGCGCTCTTCGCCTTCCCCACCGACACCCCCGGCTTCGAGTACACGGCCATCGACATGGACGTCGTCATGCCCGACCAGCAGTTCGTGCTCTACCTCGACGACGTCCGGCTGCCCGCGGACGCGCTCGTCGGCGAGGGGGACGCCGCGCTCGCGCAGCTGTTCGCCGGGCTGAACCCCGAACGGATCATGGCCGCCGCCGGATCGGTGGGGATGGGGCGGTACGCGCTCGACAAGGCGGTGGCGTACGCGAATCAGCGCACGGTCTGGGGCGGCAAGCCCATCGGCACGCACCAGGGCCTGTCGCACCCGCTCGCGAAGGCCAAGGTCGAGCTCGAGCTGAGCAGACTGATGATGCAGAAGGCCGCAGCGGTCTACGACGCCGGCGACGACATGGGCGCCGGCGAGGCGGCCAACATGGCCAAGTACGCCGCGGCCGAGGCGTCGATCGCGTGCGTCGACCAGGCCGTCCAGACCCACGGCGGGAACGGGCTCGCGCACGAGTACGGGCTGGGGAACCTGCTCATCGGCGCGCGGGTCGCGCGGATCGCACCCGTGTCGCGGGAGATGATCCTGAACTTCGTCGCGCAGTTCTCGCTGGGTCTGCCGAAGTCCTACTAGCGGAACCCGCACCCCCGGGACGCGAGGCGTTCCGCCGCTCACGCCGCCGTCGGCGGACCGACCGAAAGCAGCTGGATGACATGACCGAGCTGGTGCACTACGAGGTGGAGCGGGCGATCGCGGTGGCGACGCTCGACTCGCCGGCGAACCGGAACGCGCTGTCGTCGCAGCTGGTGGGCGAGCTCACCGCGCACCTGGCCGCGGCGGCGGCCGACCCGCAGGTGCGGGCGGTGGTGCTCACGCACACCGGCTCGGTGTTCTGCGCGGGCGCCGACCTGAAGGAGCAGGCGGGCGAGGGCGGCCCGGAGGCCGGGACACGGCGCATGCTGGGACTGCTGCGCACCGTCGTGGAGCTGCCCAAACCGGTGGTGGCACGGGTGGACGGCGCGGTGCGGGCGGGCGGCGTCGGGATCGTCGGCGCCTGCGACATCGCGGTCGTCGGGCCGACGACGACGTTCGCGTTCACCGAGGTGCGGCTCGGGCTGACGCCGGCGATCATCTCGCTGACGACGCTGGGCCGCCTCGGCGAGCGGGCGGCGTCGCGGTACTACCTCACCGGCGAGACGTTCGGCGCCGAGGCAGCCGTCGCGAGCGGGCTGGCCAGTGCCGTGGCCGAGGACACCGGCGCGGAGGTCGAGACGATCTGCGACGCGCTGCGGGCCTGCTCGCCGCAGGGGCTCGCCGAGACCAAGCCGTTGACGACCGCGCGGGCCCGGGCCGCGTTCGACGCGGGAGCGGCGGAGATGCAGGCGCTGTCGGCCCGGCTCTTCGGCTCGGACGAGGCCCGCGAGGGCATGCTGGCGTTCCTGGCGAAGCGGCCGCCGCGGTGGGCGGCGTCGCCGTGACCCACGTGGACGCCCGGGAGCCGCAGCAGGACCGTTCTCGCGCCACGCGGGCGCGGTTGCTGGCGGCCGCGATCACCTGCCTGGCCGAGCTCGGCTGGTCGGCGAGCACCGTTGCGGTCGTGGCCGAGCGGGCCGGGGTCTCGCGGGGCGCCGCGCAGCACCACTTCCCCACCCGCGAGGCGCTGTTCACCGCCGCGCTCGAGCACGTGACCCGCGAGCGGGGCGAGCAGATGCGGCGGCAGTTCGCCGAGCAGGGCCGGCAGCTGTCGACCGAGGCCATCGTCGAGGTGGTCTTCGGCCTGTTCAGCGGCACGTTCTTCCGCGCCGCGCTCATGCTGTGGGTCGCCGCCGCCGCGGAACCGCAGCTGCGTGAGCAGGTCGTGCCGCTGGAGGCGCGGATCGGGCGGGAGGTCCACCGCATGGTCGTCGACGTCCTGGGCGTAGACGAGCGGGTGGACGGCGTGCGCGAGACCGTGCAGGCGACCCTCGACCTCGCGCGCGGTCTCGGCCTGGCCAACCTGCTCACCGACGACGGTGCGCGGCGCGGCCGGATCGCCCGGCAGTGGGCGCACACGCTGGAGCGGACCCTGCCCCGCTGACGACTCGGCGCTCGGCGCTCAGCGCTCGGCGGCCTCGCGCGCGAGCAGTCGGGCCAGCAGCTCGCTGCCCTCGTCGTGGCCCTCGTCGCGGCGCCGGCGCCCCCCACCCTCGGTGCCTGCCGCGCTCCCGGCCGCGCTCCCGGCGTGCCGGCCCTGCGATTCGTCGCGCACGTCGCCGTCGGTGGTCGTGCGGTCGTCGGCGGCCGTGCTGACCTCGGTCGCGTCGGGGGCACCGGTGGCGGTGTCGTCGGCCTCGTCGGCGAAGCGGCGGCGTCGGCCGGTGTAGGCGCCCGCGGCCGGCTCCGGCGCGTGACCGTTCGGTGCGGCGTGCGCGGCACGCGCGGCGTGGCCACCACCGGCGGGCCGCTCGACCGGGGGCGGCGTGGCGGCCGTGCTGGTGCCGTTCGCCGCGGGCGTGGTCTCGATCGGGTCGAGCTCGAAGTCGGTGAAGCGGGTGAGCCTCGGCAGGGATGCGAACGGGTCCTCGCTCGCGGCCGGGCGCGCCGGCTCGGCCGGGCGCGCCGGCTCGGCCGCACGCTCCGGCTCGGCCACACGCTCGGCCACACGCTCGGCCACACGTTCGGGCTGGGCCGGCTGGGCCGGCTGGGAGCGTGACGTCGCCTGCGCGGGCCGGGCCGGCTCCTCGTCGGTCGCGCGCCGGGACGCGCCCTCGGGGCGGTCGTCCGGCGACTGGGCCCGCTGCGGCGGGACCGGCGGCGCCGCCGGCGGCGGCTGGTGCACCCGCGCGGCGGGGTCGGTGGCGGCACGGTCGGTGGCGGCACGGTCGGTGGCGGCACGGTCGGTGGCGGCATGGTGCGGCGCGTCCGGGCGGGACGTCCGCGGCGCCGACCACTCCTGCACGTCCGGCCGCTGCTGCGTCTCCGCTCGCCGTTGTGCCGTGTCGGGACGCTGCTGCGTGTCGGGGCGCTGCGGTGTGTCGGGTCGCTGCTGCGCGGCCGCGGCGGCCGGCGGCGTGACCGGGCGCCGGATCGCCGGCGGCGCCGACGCGGCGGGGGGACGCTGGTCGCCGCGCGGCGCCTGCTGCGCACGCTGGTCGGCCGCCCCCACGGGGGGACCGCCCGCGGCGGCGGGTGCCGGGACGAGCCGCTGCGGCACGAACGGCTGTGCCGGACGCTGGTCGGGACGTGCTGCGGCCGCGTCGGCCGACTGCGATTCCGGCTCGCGCTGCGCGGGCCGGACGTCGGCCTCGACCTCGGCGGCCGGCCGGCTGATCGGCCGGATCCGGGCCGGCTCGACGACCTGGCGCACCGCGATGCGCTGCTCGGCGCGGGCCAGCAGGTCGCGCGCGGCCTGGCCGTCGCTGGCGTCCTTGAGCTGGCGGACCTCGTCCTGCAACGCCTCGAGGTCCGACCCGATCAGCCGCGTCGTCTCGATGCGTTCGAGCCGCAGCTGGCCGCCCACCTTGTCGACGAGGTCCTGCCGCAGGTGGGCGATCTCGCTGCGCAGCGCGGCCGTCTCCCGCCCCACGGCGTTCGCGATCTCGCGCTGGATCATGCGCTCGAGACGGGCCTCCCAGTCCCGGCGGGCCTCGGCGGCCTCGGAGCGCTCGACCGCGCTCGCGGCGCGCACCGCGACCTCGTGCCCCGGCTCGTCGAAGGCCGCGGCCTCGCCGCCGAAGCCGCGGCGGGCCCCGAACATCGAGTAGGCCCCGAGCAGCAGGCCCCAGAGGCCGGCGAGGACGCCGAGCTTGATGCCCTTCTGGGTCGTCTCGGT
Organism: Jatrophihabitans endophyticus; assembly: GCF_900129455.1. Lineage (NCBI taxonomy): Bacteria > Bacillati > Actinomycetota > Actinomycetes > Jatrophihabitantales > Jatrophihabitantaceae > Jatrophihabitans > Jatrophihabitans endophyticus. The sequence continues at coordinate 86,357 of NZ_FQVU01000005.1, read as the reverse complement.
GACGATCAGCCAGACGGCGACGGCACCGAGCGCGATCGCCACCGCGAAGCCGATCGCACGCAACACGACCGCCCGGGTGAGCGGCGGCTTGTCAGGCGATGGCACCGGGCCAGTTTAGACACCGGCGCCAGCCCCCACGGGGGTGGTGAAACACCGATCTCAGGTGCGCGAGCCGGGGTCGATCCCGGCCCGCTCCAGCCACAGGCCGGAGGCGACGGCGAGGAGCGCGGCGAGCAGCAGCAGACCGCCGACCAGTGCGTCGTGGGTCACCGCGTCCACCGACCCGATGTCGGGCAGCAGCCGCAGCAACAGCCCGACGGCGGCCCCGGCGACACCGGCACCGACCAGTGCGGATGCCTTGCCCAGCGCCACGCACCGGGCGACGACGAGTGCCGCCATGGGTCGCGCGTCCGGCTCGTGGCGGACGGCGGCGGCGACCCGGCGTGCGGTCACCGCCTCGGCGACGGCCAGCACGGCGAGCGGGACCGGGACCACGAACTCGAGCGTGGGCAGCGAGTCGTAGCCGAAGCGCAGCAACAGGTAGACCACGCCGGCGACCGCCGCGAACGTGATGGCGAGCTCGCCCCACGCGGTGCGGCGCATGCTCGGCCGGGTCATGCCCGCCCCTGCGCCGCGACGAGTCGGACGCCGTCGACCTCGTCGGCGGGCAGCGCCGCGAGCCACGCGGCGAGCGGGCGGCCGGCGAGCTCGGCGTCGGGCTCCAGGGCCGTCCACGGGACGAGGACGAAGGCCCGCTGCGCCGCCCGCGGGTGCGGCAGGGTGAGCTCGGGGTCGTCGCTCTCGACCACCGCGCCGGCCGTCTCGACGGTCACGACGTCGACGTCGAGCGTCCGCGGGCCCCACCGGACGTCGCGGACGCGGCCGGCGGCGGACTCCGCGGCGTGGGCGCGGGCCAGCCAGTCCCGCGGCGACGCGGCCGGGTCGGCGACCACGACCACCGCGTTCAGGTAGTCCTGCTGCGGGACCGGGCCCCAGGGCGCCGTCTCGTACACCGGCGAGACGGCCTGCACCCACGGCGCCAGCACGTCCAGCGCGAGGCGCAGCGCCGCCCGCCGGTCGCCGAGGTTGGAGCCGAGCGAGAGCACCGCGCGGCTCATCGCGACGCCTGCTCGCGGCGGATGGTGACGGCGACGTCGGCGAAGGTGAGCGGGATCGGTGCCTGCGGCTTGTGGACGGTGACGGTCGCGGCCGCGACGCGCGCGTCGGACAGGCAGACCTCGGCGAGCCGCTCGGCCAGCGTCTCGAGCAGGTCGACCGCCTCGCCACCCACGACCGTCGCGAGAGCCTCCGCCAGCTCGCCGTAGTGGACGGTGTCGGCGAGGTCGTCCGAGGCCGCCGCGGCGCGGGTCGAGAGCTCCAGCTCGACGTCGACGACGAAGTCCTGGCCCTCGCGCCGCTCGACGTCGAAGACGCCGTGGTGCCCGCGGACGGTGAGCCCCCGGAGCGCGATGCGGTCGGTCATCAGCGCGCCGCTCCCCGGATCGCGGCGACGGCGCGGGCCGCGTCGACGCTGCGGCGCACCTCGTGCACGCGGACCCCCCACACGCCCGCCGCGGCGCAGTGCGCGGTGATCGCGGTGGTGGCGTCCTCGCGCTCGCCGACCGCGCGGGGCGTGCCCTCGGCATCGGCCAGCAGCGTGCCGAGGAACGACTTGCGCGACGCCGCCACCAGCACCGGCAACCCGATCTCGAGCAGGGCGGGCAGCGCCGCGAGCAGCGCCCAGTTGTGCGCGCCGGTCTTGGCGAACCCCAGCCCCGGGTCGATCACCAGCCGGGACGCGGGGATCCCCGCGGCGACCGCGGACTCGACCCGGGCGAGCAGTTCGGCGCGCACGTCGGCGACGACGTCGTCGTACACCGCGTGCTCGCGCATGTTCTCGGCATGCGCCCGCCAGTGCATCAGGCTCCACGGGCACCCCGCGGCGCGGACGACGTCGACCATCGCCGGGTCGGCGAGGCCACCGGAGACGTCGTTGACCATGACCGCCCCCGCGTCGAGCGCGGCGTCGGCCACCGCCGCCCGGTACGTGTCGATCGAGAGGGGGACGCCCGCCGCGGCGAGCTCGCGCACGACCGGCAGGACCCGCCGCAGCTCCTCGGCGGTGTCGATGCGCCGGGCGCCGGGCCGGGTGGACTCCCCGCCGACGTCGACCAGGTCGGCGCCCTCGTCGCGCAGCCGCAGCCCGTGCGCGACGGCCGCGTCGACGCCGGCGTGCCGCCCGCCGTCGGAGAACGAGTCCGGGGTCGTGTTCAGCACGCCCATCACCACGATGCGGTCGTGCCGGCGCGGCAGCGAGCGCGGGAGTCCGCCGCCCACGGCTCAGTGCCCCAGGATCAGGCTCAACGCCTCGGAGCGCGTGCGTGGATCGCCCTTGAAGATGCCGCGGACGGCCGAGGTCATCGTCTGCGACCCCGGTTTGCGGATGCCGCGCATCGACATGCACAGGTGCTCGGCCTGGATCACCACGATGACGCCCTGGGGCTGCAGTCGGGAGGCCAGCGCGTCCGCCACCTGGCTGGTCAGCCGCTCCTGCACCTGCGGCCGGCGCGCGTAGAGGTCGACGAGCCGGGCCAGCTTCGACAGCCCGGTGATCCGACCGTCCGCACCCGGGATGTAGCCGATCGCCGCGGTGCCGTGCCACGGCAGCAGGTGGTGCTCACAGGTCGAGAAGATCGGGATGTCCTTGACCAGCACGAGCTCGTCGTGGTCCTCGTCGAACGTGGTCTCCAGCACGTCGGACGGCTCGGCGTTCAGCCCGCCGAACACCTCGGCGCACGCGCGTGCCACCCGTGCCGGCGTCTTGCGCAGACCCTCCCGGTCGGGATCCTCCCCGATCGCGATGAGCAGCTCGCGCACCGCGGCCTCGGCCCGCTCGACGTCGATGCCGAGCAACTCGCTGTCGCTCACGGCCGCGGGGGACCCCCGTACTCACCGCCGGTGGGCGGCGGCCCGAAGTACCCGCCGCCCGAGGCCGGCGGCTGCGGCGTCACCGGTTCGGGCGTGACGCCGGGCTGGGCGCCGTTCGCGCCGTTGGCGCCGTTGCCGTTGGCCGAGCCGTTCACCGCGTGCTTGCGCAGCGACGGCGGGATGTCGACCGGGGGCCGGTCGCTCGGCGTGCGCTTGCCGAAGGCGGTGAACGTGTTGTGCGGCGGCCGCTTGCGCACCGGCTCGAGGATCCGCTCCAGGTCGTCCTTGGACAGCGTCTCCTTCTCGACGAGCTCGAGCACCATCGCGTCCAGCGCGTCGCGGTACTGCTGCAAGATCTCCCACGCCTCGTCGTGCGCGCCCTCGATCAGGTCGCGGACCTCGGCGTCGATGTCGGCCGCGATGTCCTCGGAGTAGTCGCGCTGGCTGCCGTAGTCGCGTCCCATGAACGGCTCGGCGTCGCCGGTGCCGTACTTCACCGCGCCCAGCTTGGTGCTCATGCCGTACTCGGTGACCATCGCGCGCGCCAGCTTCGTGGCCTTCTCGATGTCGTTGGAGGCCCCGGTCGTCGGCTCGTGGAAGACGAGCTCCTCGGCCGCGCGACCGCCGAGGGCGTAGACGAGCTGGTCGAGGATCTCCGCGCGCGTCTGGGTGTAACGGTCCTCGAGCGGGAGCACCAGGGTGTGCCCCAGCGACCGGCCGCGCGGCAGGATCGTCACCTTGTGCACCGGGTCGAGGTTCGGCATCGCCCACGCGGTCAGCGCGTGGCCCGCCTCGTGGTAGGCGGTGACCCGCTTCTCCTTGTCGCTCATGGCCCGCGTCTTGCGCTCGGGGCCGGCGATGACGCGATCGATCGACTCCTCGAGCGCGGCGAGCGTGATGAGCCGGCCGTTGTTGCGTGCGGTGAGCAGCGCGGCCTCGTTGATGACGTTGGCGAGGTCGGCCCCGGTGAAGCCCGGCGTGCGGCGCGCGATGACGCCGAGGTCGACGTCGGCGGCGAACGGCTTGCCCTTGGCGTGCACCTTCAGCACCGCCTCGCGACCGATAACGTCGGGGGCGCCGACGGCGATCTGGCGGTCGAAGCGGCCCGGGCGCAGCAGCGCGGGGTCGAGGATGTCGGGACGGTTCGTCGCGGCGATCATGATCACGCCGCCCTTGACGTCGAAGCCGTCCATCTCGACGAGCATCTGGTTCAGCGTCTGCTCGCGCTCGTCGTGGCCACCGCCCATGCCGGCGCCGCGATGGCGACCGACGGCGTCGATCTCGTCCACGAAGATGATGGCCGGCGCGTTCGACTTGGCCTGCTCGAACAGGTCGCGGACGCGGCTCGCGCCGACGCCGACGAACATCTCGACGAAGTCGGAGCCCGAGATGGAGTAGAACGGCACGCCCGCCTCGCCGGCGACCGCGCGGGCGAGCAGCGTCTTGCCGGTGCCGGGCGGGCCGTAGAGCAGGACGCCCTTCGGGATTTTGGCGCCGATCGCCTGGAACTTGGCTGGGTTGGCCAGGAACTCCTTGATCTCGTCGAGCTCCTGGATGGCCTCGTCGGCCCCGGCCACGTCGGCGAACGTGGTCTTCGGCGTGTCCTTGCTGACGAGCTTGGCCTTGCTCTTGCCGAAGCTCATGACCCGGTTGCCGCCGCCCTGCACCTGGCTCATGACGAAGAACAGCACGCCGAAGATGAGCAGGAACGGCAGCAGGCTGAACAGCAGCGACAGCCAGGTGTTGTCCTTGGCGACGTAGGTGCGAAAGCTCAGGCCGTCGCTCTTTGCGGACGCGGCACTCAGCGTGTTGTAGACCTCGTCGGCCGCGCCGGACGGGTACTGGGCGCTGATCTTGGTGTACTTGCCCTGGAACCGGTCGCCGCTCTTGAGGTCGAGCTTGATCATCTGCGCCTTGTCATCGATGACGACCTTAACGACGTTGCCGGCCGAGACCTGCTTCAGCGCGTCGGAGGTGTTGACGCCGTGGTAGTCGTCGCCGCCGGAGAGGATGTTCGGCAGCACGACGAAGCCGAAGATGATCACGATGGCCCAGAGCCACCACGACCGGAGAATGCGCCTGCGATTCATATCGTTACCACGAACGGCGGGCCGTTCGCGTTCCTTCCGACGACTGGACGGCTGACGAGGGCCTGGGCGGTCAGCCCACCGCCGTGATTCCGGCCCTCCTGAGCCCCCGACGGTACACGTCAGCCCCCGTAGACCGCGGGCCTGAGGCGGCCGATGTAGGGCAGGTCGCGGTAGCGCTCGGCGTAGTCGAGGCCGTACCCCACGACGAACTCGTTGGGGATGTCGAAGCCCACGTAGTCGACGGAGATGTCCACCTTGAGCGCGTCGGGCTTGCGCAGCAGGGTCACGATGCGGATCGAGCGGGGATGGCGGCTGCGCAGGTTCTTCAGCAGCCACGACAGCGTCAGGCCGGAGTCGATGATGTCCTCGACGATGAGGACGTCCTGGTCGGCGATGTCGCGGTCGAGATCCTTGAGGATGCGGACGACCCCGCTGCTCTGCGTGCCGCTGCCGTAGGAGCTCACGGCCATGAACTCCATGGTGGACGGCCGCTCCAGCGCCCGGGCGAGGTCGGACATGAACATGGCCGCGCCCTTGAGCACGCCGACGAGCATGGGCTCGCGATCGGCGTAGTCGGCGTCGATCTGCGCGGCGAGCTCGCCGATCTTCTCGCGGATCTGCTCGGTGGAGATGAGGGTCTGCTCGATGTCTGCGTCGAGTTCACTCATGGATCGGGGTCACGCCTCGCGCGAATCGTCGCTCACGACGCCGAGTGTTCCAGACGCCCGTCGGACGCGGACGCCGCCCGGCAGCTCGATCGGTCCCTGGCCGCGCCAGTCGGTGACCAGCGTGTCGAGGGCGGCCGTCCGTTCGGCGCTCAGCGGCCCCGCCCCCGCCGCCGTGGCCCAGCGCCGGAGCACGCGGCTGCGCAGGGCGGCGGGCAGATCGGCAAGCGGGCCGACGTCGAGCGTCGCGTCCACCGGGTACCCGGCGGCCCCGGCGTCCAGCGCGTCGAGGTCGGCGCGCAGCAGCGTCGCGGTGCGGGCGAGCGCCTCGGCCACGCCGCCACCGAGGACGTCCTCGAGCACCGGCAGCGCCTCGTGCCGCAGCCGGGCGCGGCGGAACGCGGGATCGGTGTTGTGGGGGTCGTCCCACACCGGCAGGTCGAGGTCGGCGCAGGCCTGCCGGGTCGTCGCGCGGCGCACCGCGAGCAGGGGCCGCAGCCGGCGTCCCGCCGCGGGCCGCATCCCGGCCAGCGAGCGCGGACCGGAGCCGCGGCCGAGGCCGAGCAGCACGGTCTCGGCCTGGTCGTCGAGGGTGTGGCCGAGCAGCAGTCGGGCGTCCAGGGTCTCGGCCGCGGCGTCGAGGGCGGCGTACCGCGCGTCGCGGGCGGCGGCCTCCGGACCGCCGGACGCCGCCACCGTGACCGTCGCCGCCTGGACCGGGTCCAGGCCGAGCTCGAAGCCCCACGCCGCCACCCGTCGCGCCCGCTCGGCCGACCCGGGCTGCAGGCCGTGGTCGACGGTGATCATGCCGGCGCAGAGCCCGAGCCGCGGCGCGACGAACGCGGTCGCGGCGGCGAGCGCGATCGAGTCGGCGCCACCGGAGCACGCGACCAGCACCGGCGTCCGGTCGTCACCCAGCGCGGCGCGCACCGCGGCCCGCACCGCTGCCACCGCCGACGTCGGCCCCATCAGCTACCGGCCCGAAGGGCGCAACGCCCGCCCCGTCCCGGTGATCCACATCCACCTACCGTCGCCCCGACAACGAGAAACGGATGTCGATCACCGATCGCCGCGGGCCGGGCCCGGTGATCGACATCCGCATACCGTCGCCCCGGCAACGAGAAACGGATGTCGATCACTGAGTTGGGGCCGCCGGTCACGCGTGGACGCGGGCGATCCACAACTCGGGGTCGGTGATCTCGGCCCGGGTTGGCAGGGTCTCGCGCGACGTCCAGATCGCGTTGAAGTCGTCGACGCCGATGCGGTCGACGACGGTGCGCACGAAGGCCGAGCCGTCGATGTACTGGCGGGTCTTGGCCTCCATGCCCAGCACGCGGCGCAGCAGCCGGTCGAGGGGGTTCCCGCCGCGCCGACGCCGCGTCGCGAAGCGGTTCTCGATGACCTGCTGGCTCGGGATGACGGTCGGGGAGACCGCGTTCATCACGTACTCCGCATGACCCTCGACGAGCGACATGAACGCGGTGACCCGCTCGAGGACGGCGCGCTGCTCGGGCGTCGCGAGGACGGCGAGCACGCCGGCACCGTTGCCCTGGCCGCGGACCACCTTGACGAGCTCGCCGACCGCGCCGGAGAGCCGGCGACGCATCTCGGCCGGGTCGGTGTCGATGCTCGCGCTGAGCGCGTCGATCTCGTCGAGCATGTGCCGGCGCAACCACGGCACGGCGGTGAACTGGACGCGGTGGGTGACCTCGTGCAGGCAGACCCAGAGGCGGAAGTCGTGGGGATCGACCTTGAGCTGCCGCTCGACCGCGACCAGGTTCGGCGCCACGAGCAGCAGCTGGCCGCCGGCGCGTTCGAAGAACTCGAACTGCCCGAGAACCTTGCCGGACAGGAATCCCAGCACGACGCCGACCTGGATGCCGGTCAGCCGGCCGCCCACGCGTTCGGCCACCTTGCCCACCGGGTTGTCCTCGGTCAGGCGCTCGACGACCGGCGCCATCACGTTGCGCATCCCGGCGGCGTTGGTCTCGATCCACGCCGGCCGGTCGATGACCCGCGTGACGGCGGTGACCGGCGGCTCGTGCAGGTGGGTCAGCTCGGCGACGACGTCGGCCGCCTGCGCCGTGGCGCGGTACAGCTCGTCGACCGCGTCGTCGGCCTCGCGGCGCGAGACGTCGGGGGACGCGGGGCTGAACCGCTTGCCGGCGCGGACGGCGAGGTTCCAGTCGATGAGCGAGCCGGAGCCGTCCTGGGGCATGGGTACACGCTACCCACGCCTCGCGAACCGCGCGCTTTTGGCGGCTGAGCGCAGCATGCTGCGCTCAGCCGCCAAAAAGCGGTCGGGTCAGCAGCGGCAGGTGGCGAGCCGGGCGACGAGGGCGTCGAGGGCCGCCTGCGCCGCGGCGGTGTCGTCGTTGCGGTCGGCGAACACGGCGAACGCGACGAGTCCACCCCGGGGCGTGTGGACGAGTCCGGCGAGGGTGGAGACGCCGGTGAGCGTGCCGGTCTTGGCGCGGACGAGGCCGGCCCCGGCCCGGCTCGCCCCGGAGAGGTAGCGGGGGGCGAGCGAGCCCGACCAGGCCGCGACCGGCAGGGCGCCGGTGATGCCGCGCACACCCTGGTTCGACGAGCGGACGACTGCATGCAGCAGTGCGGTGAGCGCGGCGGGGCTGATCCGGTCGGCCGGGGCGAGCCCGCTGCCGTCGCGCAGGCCGCCGCCGATGTCGACGCCGAGCCGGTCCCGCAGCACCGCGCGCACGGCCGCCGCCGCCCCGGGGAACGAGGCCGTCGCGTGCTGCGAGCGGGCGACCTGGCGCGCCAGGCTCTCGGCGATCACGTTGTCCGACTGCAGCAGCATCTGCTCGACCAGCGTGGCGATCGGCGCGGAACGCACCGCGGCCACGACGCGGCCGGTGGCGGTCGTGGTCGCCGTCCTGGTCACCGGCAGCGAGGATCGGCCGAGCAGCCGGGCGAAGGCCTTGCCGGCGGCGACGTCGGGGGTGGCGCTGCGGACGTCGTCGTCGGGGTCGGCGCGTCCGCCGTCGGCCAGCAGCGGGGTGATGGCCGCGCCGTACTCGCTGGGGACGTCCTCGGCGGCCCAGTCGGGCGAGACGGTCGCCCCCCGGTACGCGCTGTCGTCGACCACGATCCGGCGCACCGACACCTTGGCGCGGCGCACCTGGGCGGCGAGGTCGGCGAGGCGCGCCGCGCCCGCGTAACGGGGTCGCTCGCCCGCCCCGGCCGCGCTCAACGTCGGGTCACCGGCGCCGACGAGCACGAGCGTGCCCCGCCCGTCGCTGCGCGCCACGGTGCGGATGCGGTCGGTCGCCGCGTGCACGGCCAGCACGGCGGCCGCCGTCGTCAGCTTGAGCGTGGACGCGGGCGCGGCACCGGTGCCGCCGGACCGGTCGAGCAGCGTGCTGCCGGTGCGGGCGTCGACGACCTGCGCGAGCACCCGCGGGCCGAGACCGGCGGCGCGCAGTGCCGGTCGGAGCGCCGTCGCGATCGCGGCGCGGGACGGCACCGGCGTGGTCGTCGCGGCCGCCGCCCGTGGCGCCGCGTCCGCACCGGCGTAGGCCGACGGTGTCGGCACCGACCGCTGTTGCGCGGTCGGCTGCGGCCTGCGCAGGTGGTCGGTGACGAGGAAGCCGGCCGCGGCCGCCGCGGCGGCGAGCACGATGACGAGCAGCACGAGAGCTGACGTGCGCAGACGGTGCCGGGCCACGATGCGCCACACTAGGCGGTGACCCGGCGTCAGCGGCCAGCGTGGCGGCCCGACGTCGTCCCGCCGTCAGCCCGACCGGCCCCGACCCGCCCGTGCCGAAGGAGTACAGCAGTGGAGTTCGACGTCCTCATCGAGATCCCCCGTGGCAGCCGCAACAAGTACGAGGTCGACCACGAGACCGGCCGCATGCGCCTCGACCGGACGCTGTTCACCTCGACCCAGTACCCGGCCGACTACGGCTTCATCGAGGACACGCTCGGCGAGGACGGCGATCCGCTGGACGCGCTGGTGCTCGTGCACGGGGACCCGCTGTTCCCGGGCGTCCTCGTCCGCTGCCGGGCGATCGGCATGTTCCGCATGACCGACGAGAAGGGCGGCGACGACAAGGTGCTCGCCGTCCCCACCGCGGACCCGCGCCTGGAGCACCTGCGCGACATCCACCACCTCCCGGAGTTCGACCGTCTCGAGATCCAGCACTTCTTCGAGGTCTACAAGGAGCTGGAGCCGGGCAAGAGCGTCGAGGGCGCCAACTGGGTGAACCGTCGCGAGGCCGAGGCCGAGATCGACCGTTCCCGCACGCGGCTGGCCGAGTCGCCGCACGAGGACGCCCACGAGGCCGAGGTGTCCGACTCCGACGACCAGACCCCGGTCGAGAACCGCCGCGAGCAGTAGGCCCCGGCCGGTTACGAGTCCCGCTCGACCAGCTCGGCCGGCCGGCCCGGGACGGGGTCGATGGCGACGGGCCGGTAGCCGGCGAAGCTGCTCGGCCGTGGGTTGCTGCACGTCAGCCCGGTCGCCTCGACGACCTCGACGCGGACGGTGACGTCCACGTCGCCGCGCGGACTGCGCAGCCGCACGACCGCGACGCCGTCGACCGGTGCCGGCACGTGGATCACCTGCAGGTCGCGGCGGCGGCGCAGCGCGAGTTCCTCGTGGGCGTGGGCGAGCGCCGTTTGCCCCGCCGGCGGCAGTCCGATGCGTCCCCGCAGCAGGGCACCGATGACCTCGCCGGCCTCGGCCGCCGCGACGAACTCGGCCGCCGCGAACGGCAGCACCCGGCCGTACTGCAGGCCGAGCGGCAGGACGAGCACGTTCGCGGCGAAGCGGTCGCCGCCCAGGTGGCTGCTCTCCCACACCCGGCCGGGACGCAGCGCCTCGAACGCCGCCGCCACCGGCCGGCCCCGCAGGGCGCAGCACGCGTCGTGGCGGCTGTGGGCGCAGACGAGGTAGACCGGATCGTCGTCGGCGACACCGCCGGCGCCGGCCGGGTCGTCGGGGTCGAGCTCGAGCAGCTCCGCGTCGTGGACGTAGCTGCCCCACCACAGCGACTCGTGTTCGTCGCGGGTGTCGACGACGGCCCAGCGGCGCACCGTGCCCACCGGCGTGCGGCCGGGGCGACGGATGGCCTGCACGCGGACCCCCGACCGCCCGAGCCGTGCCTGCAGCTGCGCCGCGACGGATCGGTCGAAGTGGGAGTCGGCGAGGCCCTGCCGCCCCCACGGCCCGGGCTGCTCGACGAGCAGCAGCCGCGCCGCCGGGAACGCCGTGCCGATCATCGGGTCGTCGCGCAGCTGCGAGCGCAGCGCGCACCGGTCCGGGGTCTCGCGAGGCCGCGGCGGGTGATGGTCCCGCGGGTTCACGACGGTCAGTGTGTCAGCTGCCCGCCGGAACGAGAACGCCGTCGCGCAGCAACCGGCGGACGAGCGCGAGCCGGCCGTCGTCGTCGAGTCCGGGCAGCTCGGCCGGGGTGAACGCCGCACCGGTCAGGACGGTCTTCACCGCGTCGGCGGCGGCCGCCGGGACCGTGACCGTGCGGTCGAGCAGGACGAGGGCGGTCGCGCCGTCGGCGTCGCGCCGGACCCGGATCCGCAGCCCCGCCCGCCGCCGTACCGGCGTGGCGGCGGTGAGCGACGCCGCGGCCGTCAGCTGCGCCAACGGAGCGAGGGCCTCGGGGCGGGTGCGTTGCATCAGGTTCGTGCCGACGTGCTCGGCGGCCGCGGCCACGGGTTGCGCGTCGAGCGCGCGATGCAGGGCCGCGAGCGTCGCGCTCAGCTCGTCGGCGAGGACGTCGGGGTCGGCGAGGTCGACGCCGACGGGCAGCGACGTCCGCAGCGCCGGATCCTCCTGGACGGCGGCGAGCAGGTGCTTGACGAGGTGGTAGCGGGTCAGCGGGTGCACGCCCACGGTGAGGTGGATCGAGGTCTCGCCGAGCGCAGCCGCCGAGTGGATCGTGCCGCGCGGGAGGTAGAGCGCGTCGCCCGGCTCGATCACCGTGTCGATCACCGGCTCGTCGGCCGTGCGCGCGGCGACGGCGTCCTTGCGCTTGTCCCAGGGCTGGTTGTCCAGCGGCGAGTCGACGACCGGCGCGTGGATCGTCCACTTCTTGCGGCCGGACACCTGGAGCACGAAGACGTCGTGGACGTCGTAGTGGGCCGCGAAACCCTGGTTCTGCGGCGGGGTGACGTAGGCGTTGACCTGGACGGGGTGACCGAGCTCGTCAGCCAGCCGCGAGCCGAACTCGACCAGCGGCGGCCAGCTGCGGTGCAGCGCCTGCAGGACGAGGGTCGCGCCGTCGCCGAGCTGGGCGAGCACCTTGTCGTCGGCAGCCAGGTCGGTGACGGTCGCACCGGCCCCGCCGCCGCGAGTGAACGTCCCGGCGTTGAGGACGGCGCCTTCCTTGGCCATGCGCAGGAAGGGGGTGCGCAGACCGCGCTCGGACACCAGCTCGTCGACCGCGGCGGTGTCGAGCAGGTCGGTGAAGCTACCGCGCAGTTCGGCGGCACGACTGAGCAGCGGGGCGCGGCCCCAGTACTCGCGGGCGAAGACATCGGCGGTGCAGGAGACGCAGCGCGTGAGCGCAGCGCCCCCCGCACCGCCGGTCGCCTCGATGGCGTGGGCCACGCTCAGCTGTCCGCCGGGCCCTCGGGGCCGCCGGTCGCCGGGCCGTCCGCGCCGCCGTCACCGCTGTCGGCCGGGCCCTCGGGGCCGCCGGTCGCCGGGCCGTCCGCGCCGCCGTCACCGCTGTCGGCCGGGCCCTCGGGGCCGCCCGTCGCCGGGCCGTCCGCGCCGCCGTCACCGGAGTCGGCACCACCGTCGGCACCGCCGTCCGCGCCGCCGTCCGCGCCGCCGTCACTGGTCAGGATGTCGTCGTCGTCGAGACTCATCGTCCGTCCTCTCGGGTTGCGGCGGACCGGCGCCACTCCGACCGCGGCGCCGTCGCCTCACCACTGCGCTACCCCTGGCATCCGCCGCCCTAACCGGGCTCGCCGCGCCCCCGGGCGACCGGGGCGTCACGCGCGACGGGCGGGGCCTTTCGTGGCCAGGTGCAGGCTGACGATGCCGCCGGTCTGGTTGCGCCAGCGGACGTCGCGCCAGCCGTTGCCGGCGACGAGTGCAGCGAGCTCCTGCTGGGCCGGCCACGCGCGGATCGACTCGGCGAGGTAGACGTAGGCCTCGCCGTTGGACGACACCGTGCCGGCGATCCACGGCAGCGCGCGCATCAGGTAGTTCAGGTAGACGACGCGGAAGGGCCGCCACGTGGGCCGGCTGAACTCGCAGATGACCAGTCGGCCCCCAGGGCGCACCACGCGGGCCAGCTCGCGCAGCGCCGCCGGCACGTCGACGACGTTGCGCAGCCCGAAGCTGATGACGGCGGCGTCGAACGCGTCGTCGCCGAAGGGCAGCCGGGTGGCGTCGCCGGCGACGAAGGGCACGCGGTCGCGGCGATCGCCGCGGGCGCGACCCGCGCGCAGCATGCCCAGCGAGAAGTCGCAGGCGATCGCTCGCGCGCCACCGCGGGCGAGCTCCACGGTGGAGACGCCGGTCCCGGCGGCAAGGTCGAGCACGCGCTGCCCGTCGGTGAGCTCGAGGCACTGCCGGGTTCGGCGTCGCCATCGCCGGTCGAGGCCGAAGGACAGCACGGTGTTGGTCAGGTCGTAGCGCCGGGCCACGCCGTCGAACATCCGGGCGACCTCGACGGGTTGCTTGTCGAGGCTGGCGCGGCTCATCGGGCCAGTCTGTCATCCGCGTTGCGCGGAGGATTCAGGTGCTATTCACAGCATTGGCGACGGTCCGTCGCTCTTGCCCGGAATGGTCGGGCCGTCACCGACCGGCGGCGTCGACGCCGCGGCCGACCCCGTGCCGACCAGCAGGAGTTCGTGATGCCCGACCTGACCCGCCGCCGATTCCTCGGTACCGCCGCCGCGACCGCCGGCGCCGGCGCCGCGATGGGCGTGCTGCCCCGGAGCGTGCAGCAGGCGCTCGCCACGACGCCGACCCGGCGGCCACGGCTGCGCGACATCGAGCACGTCGTCCTGCTCATGCAGGAGAACCGATCCTTCGACCACTACTACGGCACGTTGTCCGGCGTCGCCGGCTTCGACGACCGGGACGCGATCCGGCTCGCGACCGGCCGGGACGTGTTCCACCAGCCCGACGCGGTCAACCCCGACGGCTACCTGCTGCCCTTCCACCTCGACACCGAGCACACGAGCGCGCAGGCCATCCCGTCCACGAGCCACGCCTGGGCGGTGCAGCACGCGGCGTGGAACGGCGGTCGAATGGACAACTGGCTGCCCGCGCACCGCGCGGCCGACAAGGCGAACGGCCCGTACGTGATGGGCTACTACGAGCGCGACGACATCCCGTTCCAGTTCGCCCTCGCCGACGCGTTCACGATCTGCGACCACTACCACTGCTCGGTGATGGGCCCGACGTGGCCGAACCGGCTGTTCTGGATGAGCGGCACGAACGACCCGAACGGCGACGCGGGCGGGCCGATCCTGGCGAACACGCTGCCCCACGGGCCGTACACCTGGACGACGTACGCCGAACGCCTGCAACGTGCCGGGGTCAGCTGGCAGGTCTACGGCGACGAGGCCGGCATGAAGGCGTACAACATGCTGCCGAACTTCCGAGCGTTCCAGCAGGCTGCCCCGGGCACGCCGCTGTACGACCGTGGCGTCAAGGCCGTCGACCCCGGCCAGTTCGCCTACGACGCCGCGCACGACCGGCTGCCGACGGTCTCCTGGCTCGTGCCCGGCCACGGTCAGTCCGAGCACCCGGCCGAGCTGCCGGCGGCCGGCGCCGACTTCGTCGCCCGCCAGATCGCCGCCATCGCGGCGAACCGCGACGTCTGGGCCAAGACGCTGTTCGTCCTCGACTACGACGAGAACGACGGCCTGTTCGACCACGTCGTGCCGCCGACGCCGCGCCCCGGCACGCCCGACGAGTTCGTCGACGGGCTACCGGTCGGCGGCGGGTTCCGCGTGCCGTGCATCCTCGTCTCGCCCTGGACGGCCGGCGGTTGGGTCGCGAGCGAGCCCTTCGACCACACCTCGGTCCTGCAGCTGCTCGAGCAGGTCACCGGCGTGCGCGAGCCGAACATCAGCGCGTGGCGACGTCGCACCTTCGGTGACCTGACCTCGGCACTCCGACTGCGCGACGCGACGCGACGCCCACCGCGGCTGCCCGACACCGCGGCGCAGCTGGCGAAGGCACAGGACGAGGTGGCGACGAGTCCCGCCCCGGAGCTCCCGGGCGCGCGTCAGCGCCGTCCGCACCAGGAGCGGGGGCACCGCCCCCACGTGTGACCGGTCAGCCGCCGGCCTGCGGCTGCGGCGAGGTCGGCCGCGGCCCGGTCGGTGCGTCCGCCTCGACGTCGGTGTCGGTGTCGGTGTCGGTGTCGGCCTCGGCCGGCGGCCCGCCGTCGTCCTCGTGGGGGTTCGCCAGGCGCACCGCGCCGGCCACGACCGCGCCGAGACACAGCACGTAGAGGACGACGTGCACCGCGTCGAAGGGGATGTGCTCGCGCAGCACCAGCGCGCCGAGCAGCACGGCGGTGAGCGGGTCGGCCGCGAGGTTGGCCGGCAGCGTCGCGCCGAGCGCGCCCACCTGGAACGACATCTGGGTGAGGATCATGCCGGTGGTGCCGACCAGCAGCATCCCGACGATGGGGATCAACCCGCGGGGGCTGTCGAACAGGCCGCCGACCCCGCGGTCGGCGAGCCGCTCGGACGCCGCGTCGACCAGCATGGCCAGCGTGCCGAAGCACGCGCCCGCGGTCGCGCCGTACATCGCGCCGCGGATCGTGCGGTTGCGTCCGATGACGGCGAGCCCCAGCGCGATCGCGACGACCAGGACGCACACGACGGTCATCGCGAGGTAGCGCGACTTCGGCACCACCGGCTCGTCGGGGTGGCCGATGAGGGCGAGGAACACGGCGAGGCCGCCGAGCACGCCGAGAACGCCGACGTAGTCGCCGAAGCGTGGCCGGTGCCCGCCCATGAGGAAGCTGACGAGCAGCGACACCGGGAGCATGAGCACGACGAGGGGCTGGATGACGACGACCGGACCGGTCGACAGCGCGACGAGCTGCAGCAGGAAACCGAGGAAGTCCCCGGCGATGGCGAGCAGGAAGATCGGGTGCTTGACGAGCCGCAGCAGCCCCGCCGCGCTCTCGCCGCAGTCGTCGGCCTGCTCCTGCGCGACCCGGTGCTGGACGACGATGGACGTCCCGTAGACGACCGCCGACGCGAGGCCGAAGGGGACGGCGACGGCGAGGGACACGCGGGTCAGGGTAACGGCTTCACGCGGGGAACACGTCCCCGTGCTCAGGGCCCGTGGCCCCTGCCGGCGAGGGACGTCCGGGACGCGCTCAGCTGGCGGTGGCGACCGGGAGGAGCTTGAGGGCGGTGGAGCTGAAGTGCGAGTGGACGCGGTCGTCGACCGGGTCGTCGGCCGGGTCGGTGTGGACGACGAGGTGGCGGTAGAGCGTGTCGCGCTGCGCCGGGACACGACCGGCGCCGCGGATGAGGTCGATGAGCTCCTGCCGGTTCGAGCGGTGCTTGGCGCCGGCGCTCGAGACGACGTTCTCCTCGAGCATGACCGAGCCCAGGTCGTCGGCGCCGAAGTGCAGGGTCAGCTGCCCGATGTCCTTGCCCGTCGTCAGCCACGAACCCTGCAGGTGGTTGACGTTGTCGAAGAACAGCCGCGCCACCGCGACCATCCGCAGGTACTCGAGGCTGGTGGCCTGGGTGCGGCCCTTGAGGTGGTTGTTCTCCGGCTGGTAGGTCCACGGGATGAAGGAGCGGAACCCGCCGGTGCGGTCCTGCACGTCGCGGATCATGCGCAGGTGCTCGATGCGCTCGGCGTTCGTCTCGCCGGTGCCCATCATGAAGGTGGCGGTGGACTCGAGCCCCAGCCCGTGGGCGGTCTCCATCACCGACAGCCAGACGTCGCCCTTCTCCTTGAGCGGCGCGATGGCGGTACGCGGCCGGTCGACGAGGATCTCGGCACCGGCGCCGGCGAACGAGTCGAGCCCGGCGGCCTTGAGCCGGCTGATCACGGCGGCGTGGTCGAGGTTCGAGACCCGGCCGATGTGCACGACCTCCGAGGCGCCGAGGCTGTGCAGCGTCAGCTGCGGGTAGTGCTCCTTGATGGCGGCGAAGGTCTGCTCGTACCACTCCATGCCGAGCTCGGGTGAATGGCCGCCCTGCAGCATGATCTGGGTGGCGCCGAGCTCGACGGCCTCGCCACAGCGACGCAGGATCTCCTCCTGCGGGTGCGTCCAGCCCTCGCTGTGCTTGGGGGAGCGGTAGAACGCGCAGAACTTGCAGGCCGTCACGCAGACGTTGGTGTAGTTGATGTTGCGGTCGATGATGTAGGTCGCGACGTCGTCCGGGTAGCGCCGGCGTCGCACCGTGTCGGCGGCCTGGCCCAGCGCGTGCAGCGGCGCGTCGGTGTAGAGCGTCAACGCTTCCTCGGGGGTGATCCGGCCGCCGTCGGCCGCCCGGTCGAGGATGCTCTGCAGCGAGGTCGCGGACGTCATGGGAACAGGCTACGGCGGGCCATCGGGCAGGATGCGGACACATGACCGATCCCACCGATCCGCGCGACCCCACCGCCGGCCCCGGCGCCGACGCGACGTCGACCCGTGCGGACCGCTCGCTGACGTGGTGGCCGCTGGTCGGCGCGGCGGTCATCGCGGGCCTCGTCGCGCTGCTCATCGCGACGGTGGGCGGGAACGACGAGCGTGCCGGGCGCCACGTCGACTCCGCCGGTGCGCTGAGCTGCCCGAGCACGTACCACCTGCCGTACAAGGTGTTCGGCTGGGTGCCCACCGACGCCGCCGGCGTGGACGGCAAGAAGTCGCTCGTCCCCGACGCCCGACCGTCCCACGTCACCGTCTGCCGCTACGACGCCGTCGTCAACAAGACGACGGACGCGGATCTGGGCGGCCACGTCACCCTCACGGAGGGGCTCGCCGCGGCGGCGACCGAGCTGTCGAGGACGGCGGGCAGCAGCTCGGAGCCGCAGCCCATCACGGAACCGATCGGCCGTCACAAGGACACCGTCTACCTCGCGGGCTTCACTTTTGCGACCGGCATCGTCTGGGTCAGCACGTACGGCGGCGGGGTGAGCGGCGCCACGAACGGCCAGTTCCACACCACGGCGCGGCTGCAGGAACGCTTGGCCACCGCGTACCGCACCCGCGCGTGGTCGTGACCTGATACTGCCGTGGTCGTGACCTGATACTGCCAGCAGTATCCGGGAGTACTGTCAGCAGTATGAAGACCACGTTCGACATCCCGGAGCCGCTGCTGCGCGACGTGCAAGCCCTCGCCCGGGAGCGCCGGACCACTACGAAGTCCCTGGTCGAGCAGGCGCTGCGCCGACTGCTCGACGAGCACGAGACGCAGCCACCATTCGTGCTGCGCGACGCGAGCGTGGGTGGTGGCGGGTTGACTCCCGAGTTCGAGAACGCGTCGTTCCAGGAGATCCTCGACGCGTCCTACGGCTACGAGGAACGCGGCCTCGTGTGATCGCGGTCGACACGAACGTTCTCGTGTACGCCCATCGCCGCGATTCGCACTTCCATGCCCGTGCCGCGGCGGCCCTCAGGGGACTGGCGGAGTCTGGATCGCCCTGGGCGATCCCGTACCCGTGCCTCAACGAGTTCTACTCGGTGGCCACACATCCGGCCGTGTTCCGGCCGCCGAGCACCATCGACGAGGCGCTCACCCAGGTCGAATCGTGGTGCGCCTCGCCGACCGTGCGGCTGCTGACCGAACCGGCGAACTACCGGACGGTCTGGTCCGACCTGCTCCGCACGGGAAGGATCGTCGGGCCCCGGGTGCACGACGCGCGGATAGCGGCGATCTGCATCGCACACGGCGTGCGCGAGATGCTGACGCACGACCGCGACTTCACCCGCTTCCCGCAGCTGCGAACGCGGAGCCTGCTCGCCGACTGACCGGGCTCAGACGTCGGCGAAGCGCGGCTCGACGGGGATGCCGACGCGGCGCGCGAACTCGCGCAGGCCGTCGACCTGGCGCGCGCCGAGCGAGAAGTCCAGGGTGCGGAAGTACGTCGCGAGGGTCGCCGGGTCGAAGACCTCCCACCGCGATGCCGCGGTCGCGATCTCCTCGACGTGCGCGAGCGCGTCGTCGCGGCTGCTCACGAAGGCCTGGTGGACGTCCTTCACCAGCCCGGGGTGCTCTTCGGCGTACTCGCGCCGCGCCGCCCAGACCGCGAACACCATCGGCAGTCCCGACCAGTCGCGCCACGCCTGACCGAGGTCGTGCACGGCCAGTCCCCGCCGCGGCGCCTCGTAGGTGGCCCGCAGCGCGGCGTCGCCGATGAGCACCGCGGCGTCGGCCTCCAGCAGCATGGTCGAGAGCTCCGGCGGGCAGGTGAAGTACTCCGGACGGACGCCGTGCACCTCCTCGAGCCACCGGCGTGCGAGCAGCACCGACGTGCGCGAGGTCGAGCCGAGCGCGACCCGACGACCGTCCAGCTCGGCCAGCGGCACCTGCGACACCAGGTTGACCGACAGCACCGGGCCGTCCGACCCCACCGCGATGTCGGGCAGCACGACGAGGTCGTCGGCGTGGCGCAGGTACTCGACCAGCGAGATCGCGCCGATGTCGAGGTCGCCGCGCACGAGCATGTCGTTGAGGTTGTCGGGGGTGTCCTTGGTCAGCTCGACGTCGAGCAGCGTGCCGGCGCGGACGAGCCCCCAGTAGATGGGCAGGCAGTTGAGGAACTGGATGTGCCCCACTCGGGGGCGCGCGGGACGCGGTTCGCTCACGCATCCCACGGTACGACGCGATTACCGGCCCACCGCAGCCGGGAAAGCCTCCGGCATGAGCGTCTCCGCCGTCGACCGAGGCCCCCGCAGGATCGCCTACACCACGGAGGTCCCCCGCCCCACCGACGAGCTGTTCGCGCTCGTCGCCGACCCGCACCGCCACGGCGAGTTGGACGGCTCGGGCACCGTCCGCGACACCGTGAAGGGACCCGAACGGGTCGCCCTCGGTGACCGGTTCTCGGTCAAGATGAAGATGTACGGGGTGCCCTACCGCATCACCAGCAGGGTGACCGACTTCGCCGACGGCCGCGTCGTCGAGTGGCGCCATCCGCTCGGCCACCGGTGGCGCTGGGAGTTCGAACCCACCGCGACCGGCACCCGGGTCACCGAGGTGTTCGACTACAGCCACATCCCGGCCCCGCAGGCCAAGTTCCTGGAGGTCGCGGGGATGACGAGGCAGAACAGCACGGGCATCCGCCGGACGTTGGAGAAGCTCGCCCGATAACGTCCTGGTCCGTGGACGACTTCGAGCTGGCCGCCGCCCTCGTGCGCGATGCCGGTGCCCTCGCGGCGCGGATGCTGGGCGAGGGGCTGACGGTCGAGCGCAAGACGTCGATCTCCGACGTCGTCTCCGCGGCCGACCACGCCGCGGAGGCCTTCGTCGTCGAACGGCTGCGGCGGGAACGTCCCGACGACGCCATCGTCGGCGAGGAGGGGACGGCCGACGCCGGCGCGGCGGCGCGGACCTGGTACGTCGATCCCGTCGACGGCACCTACAACTTCGTCTCCGGCCTGCCGGCGTGGTGCGCCGCCGTCGCGCGCGACGACGCGGTGGGTGCCGTGCACCAGCCCGCCACCGGCGAGACGTGGGTCGGCGGCGCGGGCCGACCCACGACGCGCAACGGCGAGCGGGTGGCCCCGCTCGGCGACCGGGCGCTGGCCGACATCTCGCTGACCACGTACCTGCACCCGACGACGCTGCCCGACCCCGTGCTGCGGGAGCCGTGGCTGCGCGTCGTGCAGGGGGCGGCCACCGTGCGGATGCTCGGCTCGGGCTCCATCGAGCTCGCCGCGGTCGCCGCCGGGCGACTCGGCGTGTCGGTGCAGGTCGACTCCCTGCCGTGGGACTGGCTGCCCGGTGCCGTCCTCGTCCGCGCCGCGGGCGGCGTCGCCGAGGTGATCGAGGCGCACGGCCACCGCTGGCACGTCGCCGGCCCGGGCCGCGCCGTGGACGAGGTCACCGCACTGCTGACCGGCTGACGGCTCGGCGCTCACTAGAGTGCGAGCCGTGCGGGAGGGACGGCGGCAGGACGATCGGGTGCACCGATCTCTCCGGGGCAACCCCGGGGGCGCAACCGCACGCGAGGCACTGCGTCGCGAGCCAGGGCCTGCACTGCGTGCAGCGGCAGGCACGCACGACAGCGAAGGGCTACCGCCGTCCCTCCCCCACGCGCCGTGACCGGTGCGGGGCCCGCGGGCCCGCTCGCCGACGGGCTCGCGACCGCCCTGCTCGCCGGCCCCTGGACGCGCCCGGCGATGCGCACGCGCGGGCGGGACGCCCTCGGCGCCGCCCGCACCCCGGTGTGGCTGGGCCGCACCGTCGACGCGGTCCTGACCGCCTACCCGCAACCCCCTGCCGACCGGCCGCGGGAACTGGCAGCGTTCCTGCTGGCGACCGCCGAGTTCGCGAAGCTGGCCCGGCGCCGCCCGCCCCCGCGCGTCGTGTCGTGGTCGCCGGTGCCGACCGACGTCATGGTCCGCCCGTGGCCGGTCGAGCTGCTGCCCGACCACGCGGCGCTCGCCGGACTGCTCGACGTCGACCAGGGCGAGCTGGCCTGGTTCGCCGACGTCCGGGGGCTGGAACGGTCGAGTCCCGAACCACTGCGGCACTACCGCTGGCGGACCGTCGCCAAGCCCGGCGGCGTCCGCGTGCTGGCGGCGCCCAAGCCGCGGTTGAAGGAGATCCAGCGCCGGCTGCTGCGCCACGTGTTCGATGCGGTGCCGGTGCACCCGGCGGCCCACGGTGGCGTGCGCCGACGCTCGGTGCTCACGGCGAGCGCACCGCACGCGGCGCAGCCCGTGGTCGTCCGCGTCGACCTGGTGAGCTTCTTCGCGTCCGTGCGCGCCGGGCGCGTCTGGCGGCTGCTGCGCACGGCGGGGGTGCCCGAGGGCGTGGCGCACACCGTCACCGGGCTCGTGACGACGGTCGCGCCCCTCCCGTTCCGGGCCCTGGATCCGCGGCTGCGCACGCCGCACCTGCCGCAGGGGGCGCCGACCTCACCGGCGCTGGCCAACCTGATCGCGTTCTCGCTCGACCGCCGGCTGACCGGGCTGGCCGCCCGCTTCGACGCGTCCTACACCCGCTACGCCGACGACCTCGTCTTCAGCGGCGGCCGCGGGCTCGGCGCGGCCCGCTTCCTCGACCGGGTGGGCGAGATCGTCCGCGACGAGGGCTTTCGGGTGCACGACGGCAAGACGGCGGTGCTGGGCCGCAGCGGCCGGCAGCAGGTGCTCGGGGTCGTGCTCAACCACCATCCGGCGGTGCCGCGTCGGGAGCGGGACGCGCTACGAGCGCTGCTGCACAACTGCGCGACGACGGGCTGGCGCGCGCAGGCCCGGGACCGGGACGACTTCCCCGCCCACGTCCTCGGGCGGATCGCCTGGGTGCAGAGCCTGGACCCGGTGCACGGCCGACGGTTGCGCGCCGCCTACGACGCGGTCGACTGGTCGTGACCGGCGCGGGTCAGTCGCGGTCGGTCTCGTGCCCCTCGGGGTCGAGCTGCTGGTCGAGGTCGGCCCGGCGGCGCCGCTGCGCGTCCACCCGCGCCTCCAGCTGCGCGGTGAACGCACGCCGCGGCTTGGCGAGCAGGACGAACGACAGCGGCACCGAGAGCACCAGCGCGACCAGCGCGGCGAAGAGGGCCTCCAGACCGACCAGCAGCAGGATGCCCCACAGCACGAAGAACAGCCCGAACCGCAGCGCGGTGTAGAGCCACATCGAGCCCATCCAGCGGCCGAACTGCGGCTGGGCTCCCTGTTGCGGGCCCTGCTGTCTCGCGTCGCCCACGGCGGCGTCGCTCATGCCCAGACGGCCTGCGGCTCGGCGCGCCGCTCGGCGAGCGGCACCGGGCCGTCGTAGTCGCGGATCACCTCGTAGCGGGTGTTGCGCTCCTTGGGCGTGAACCCGGCGTCGCGGATGAGGTCGAGCAGGTCGTCACGGGTGAGCTTGTCCGGCGTCCCGTAGTTGTCGGCGTCGTGCGTGATCTTGTACTCCACGACCGAGCCGTCCATGTCGTCGGCGCCGTAGTTGAGCGCGAGCTGGCTCGTCGACAGCCCGTGCATCACCCAGAAGACCTTGACGTGCGGGAAGTTGTCCAGCATCAGCCGGCTGACGGCGAAGGTCTTGAGCACGTCGGCGGGCTGCGCCATCTGCAGGTGCGAGAGCCGGTTGTTGTCGTTGTGGAAGCGCAGCGGGATGAAGACCTGGAAGCCACCCGTCTCGTCCTGCAGTTCGCGCAGCCGCAGCACGTGGTCGACGCGGTGGCGGGGCTCCTCGATGTGGCCGTAGAGCATGGTCGCCGGCGTCTTCAGGCCCTTCTGGTGGGCCAGCCGGTGGATGCGCGACCAGTCCTCCCAGTGGGTGTCGTGGTCGACGACCTGCTTGCGGACGTCCCAGTCGAAGATCTCGGCGCCGCCGCCGGTGAGCGACTCGAGCCCGGCGTCGATGAGCTCGTCGAGGATCGCGTCGGCGGTCAGGCCCGAGATCGTCTCGAAGAAGTGGACCTCGGTGGCGGTGAACGCCTTGAGCGCGACCCCCGGGAGCGCGGCCTTCAGCTCGCGCAGCACGCGCGGGTAGTACTTCCACGGCAGCGTCGGGTGCAGCCCGTTGACGATGTGCAGCTCGGTGAGCCCGTCGTCCTTCATGCCCAGCGCGGTCTCGACGGCCTCCTCGACGCGCATCGTGTACGCGTCCTTCTGGCCGGGCTTGCGCTGGAAGCTGCAGTACGCGCAGGACGCGGTGCAGACGTTGGTCAGGTTGAGGTGGCGGTTGACGTTGAAGTAGACGACCTCGCCGTTCTTCTCGGTGCGGACGCCGTGCGCCATCGCTCCGAGCCACGCGAGGTCGTCGCTGGCGTAGAGGTCCTCGCCGTCCTGCCGGGTCAACCGCTCGCGCGCGGTGATCTTCTCAGTCAGCTCCGCCTTGCGGGTCTCGCTCAACGCCATACGTCCAGCGTACGTCCGCCCGCCGCCGACCACGCCGCGTGCCCCGGTTGGTGATCCACATCCACTTTTCGCCGTCCTGGGTTGGTGATCCACATCCACTTATCGCTGCCCCCGGTTGGTGATCCACATCTATTTACCGCCGTCCTAGCGCAGCCAAGTGGATGTGGATCACCTGATCAGGGCTGGGGACAAGCACGACGGTCGTCCACAGCCGCCGGAAGAGCCGGCCGAGGACGTCCACGATCCGGGACGCTCCGCAGATGCCGGTCGATCTCGCAGCGCTGCCCAGGGTGCTCACGCTCGCGGACGCGTCCGATCTGGGGTTGTCCGAATCCGCGATCCGACACGCGATCGCGACCCGCGGCTGGCAGCGGCTGACCCGCGGCGTGGTGTTCACCCGCCCGGACCCGCCCCTGCGCGACGACTGGGCTCAGGCGGGGCTCGCGGTCGCCGGTGGCGACGGCGCCGTCAGCGGGTGGGACGCCGCGCGCATCCGCGGCATCGGTGCCGCGCAGCCACCCTCCGCGCGGGTCCTGATCCTGACCGGGGCGGGGCATCACCGCTGGGCCGGGGGCATGGTGGTGCGCCCGACGCGGCGGCCCTACCGGTGCACCGTCCTGCCCGCCGAGCACCCGACCCTGCCCTTCGTGCCGGTCGTCCACGCGGCCCGGGCCGTGACCGACACCGCGCTGCTGTACCGCTCGCTGACACCGGTGCGCGCCCTCGTCACCTCGGCCATCCAGCGCAGGCTGTGCCGGCCCGAGGACATCGTCCACGAGTACGAGACCGGGCCACGGGGCGGCAGCTTCTTCCTGCGCCGCGCCCTGGCTGACCTGCTGACCAACGCACACTCCGTCGCGGAGGCCGAGGCGGCCGATGCCCTGGCCTCGGCCCACGTGCCGTCCTTCGAACTCAACGTCGACATCGTCGACCCGACCGGACGCCTCGTCGCCACGGCCGACGTGCTGTGGCGGCGGCTCCGCGCCATCGGGGAGGTACAGAGCCGGGAGTTCCACTTCAGCGAGCAGGACTGGATCCAGACGATGGACCGGCACAACCGGCTGACCGGGTACGGCGTCGCCGTGGCGCATTGGGCGCCGACGACCGTCCGCAGTCGCGGCCCCGCATGGGCCGCCGACGTCGCCTCGTGGTTGCGCCACCGGGCCGACGAACTCGGCGTCCCCTACGTTCCGGGTGCCGGCGCCGTACCGGTGGGTGCTGCCGGGCACCCTCCGTTCGTCGTCGGTTGATCGACATCCAGTTGTCGTCGCCGGGGCGACGGCAAGTGGATGTCGATCACCGGAACCAGCGACGGCAAGTGGATGTCGATCACCGGAGCCAGCGACGGCAAGTGGATGTCGATCACCGGAGCCAGCGACGGAAGGTGGATGTGGATCACTGGACGCGGGCGGGGGGACGGAGCGGGGGGTGGGCGATCAGGCGACGCCGTCGCCGTCCATGCCGCCGCGGTGGCGGGTCGCGAAGGCGACACCCCGGGCGGTGACCTCGACGAGGGCAGCACCGGCGGCGCCGACGACCAGCGCGACCAGCACCCGTTTCGGCGTCGGGTGCAGCAGGAAGACGTCGGTCGCGAACGCGGGGACCACCACGATGACGGCGATCACCGCGACCATCGCGCCGACGAGCAGCACCTTCCAGCCGGCGAGCGGCCGGGCGAGGACGACGAGGATCCAGAGCGCGCACATCAGCGTGACGAGCGTGGCGACCGTCCGACCACCGGCGACGCCGGCCGACGAGTCGATCGCGCGGATCACCGCGTACCCGGTGTAGGCGGCGGCACCGACCACGATCCCGCAGGGGACCGAGAAGCGCAGCACGCGGCGCAGGAAGCCGGGCACGTACCGCCGCCGGTTCGGCCCGAGGGCCAGGAAGAACGCGGGGACGCCGATGGTGAGGTTGGAGATGAGCGACAGCTGGATGGGCTCGAAGAGGTAGGCCCCGACGGTCACCACGGTGATGAGCGCGAGCACCAGCGAGTAGACGTTCTTGACGAGGAACAGGCTCGACGCCCGCTCGATGTTGGCGATGACCCGCCGCCCCTCGGCGACGACGTCGGGCAGGTGCGAGAACCGGCCGTCGAGCAGGACGAGCTGCGCGACCGAGCGGGTCGCCGCGGACCCGTTGCCCATGGCCACGCCGATGTCGGCGTCCTTGAGCGCCATCGCGTCGTTGACGCCGTCGCCGGTCATCGCGACGACGTGCCCCTTGCGCTGCAGCGCCGCCACCACCGCCCGCTTCTGGTGCGGAGTCACCCGCCCGAACACCGACTTGGTCTCGAGGACCTCGGCCAGCTCGTCGAGGTCCTCGGGCAGCGTGCGCGCGTCGACCGCGTCGTCGGCGCCGCTCACGCCCGGCACCCCCACCGACGCGGCCACCGCCCCGACGGTGCGGGGGTTGTCACCCGAGATCACCTTGAGCGCGACGCCCTGCTCGAGGAAGTAGCGCATCGTGTCCGGTGCGTCGTCGCGGACCCGCTCGGCCAGGACGACGAGAGCGTGGGGACGCAGCTGCGCCGGCAGCGACGCATCCTTCTCGTGGCCCACGAGCCGACCCGGCGCCGCCGCGAGCAGCAGCACCCGTCGGCCCTGCGCGGCGATCCGGTCGGCGCGGTCCCGCGCCGTGCGCTCGTGGTCGTCGACCGGGTCGGGCAGCACCATCTCCGGGGCGCCGAGCACCCAGGTCCCTCGCTCGGCGGTCCCGAGCGCCGACCACTTGCGCGCCGAGGAGAACGGGACGCCGCCGGTGGCCGTCCACGTCGCCGCGGGAAAGCGCTCCTGCAGCGCGAGCGCCGTCGCGTTCGGGTCCGGGACGTTCGCCGCCAGCGCCAACGCCTCGTCGACGTCGTCGGCGTCGGCGCCGACGAGCAGCTGCACCTCGTCGAACACGACGTCGCCGTGCGTGAGCGTGCCGGTCTTGTCGAGGCAGACGACGTCCACCCGCGCGAGCCCCTCGACCGCCGGCAGCTCCTGGACGAGCGTGTCGCGACGGCTCAGCGTGACGGCGCCGATCATGAACGCGAGGCTCGTCAGCAGCACCAGCCCTTCGGGGACCATGCCGACCAGCGCCGCGACCGCACCGGTGACGGCGTCGCGCCAGCCGTGGTTGTCGTCGCTGTGGAACTGGCTCCAGAGCAGCAGCGGGCCGACGACGAGCATCAGCAGCGATATCCAGCGCAGCAGCCGGTTGGTGCCGTGGACGAGCTCCGAGTGCGTGAGCGTGAAGCGCTTCGCCTCGGCCGCGAGCGCGGTGGCGTACGCCTCGGCACCCACCGCGGTCGCCAGGAACCGCCCCGTGCCCGCGACGACGATCGAGCCGGAGCGGACCTCGTCACCGGGGGACTTGTCGATGGGGTCGGACTCGCCGGTCAGCAGCGACTCGTCGACCTCGAGGCCGGCCGAGACGGTCACGACGCCGTCGGCGCACACCTGGTCGCCAGTGCGCAGCTCGAGCAGCTCGTCGGCGACGACGTCCTCCACCGCGATCTCGGCGACGGCACCGTCGCGCACGACGCGCGCCCGCGGCGCGTTCAGCACGGCCAGCCGGTCGAGCGTGCGCTTCGCCCGCACCTCCTGGAAGACGCCGATCGCGGTGTTGGCGACGATGACGAAGCCGAAGAGCGCGTTCTGGATGCGGCCCGTGCACAGGATGATGACGAACAGCGTGGCCAGCAGCCCGTTGAACGGCGTGACGACGTTCGCGCGCAGGATCTGCCCGACACTGCGGCCGGTGTCGACGTCGGCGCGGTTGACCCGGCCCGCGGCGACGCGGTCGGCGACCTGCGCGGCGTCGAGCCCGGTCTCCGGAGTCGGCGGCGCGGCGGGGGCCGCGGTGCGCAGCGGTTCGTCGGTCGTACTCACGCCAGGACGGTAGCGGCTCGACGATCACGGCGACCACCTGCGCCGGACAAGACAGGGCAGCCGCCTCAGCGATCGCGTCCGCCCGGCCGGGCGTGGGTCAGCGGATGCCGTGGCTGGTGCGGTTCTCGTCGGGTTCGTGCTCGACGCCGTCCAGGTCGAGCACGAGCGTGAACCGGTCGGGGTGGGCCAGGCTGTGCGGGCGGGTGACCACCCGCGCGGTGTGGCCGTCGATGTCGATCTCCTGGTCGGACTTCCAGCGCAGCAGCAGCGTGCTCTCGGCCACGAGCTCGCCGTCGAGGTAGACGTCGCGCTCGCCGCCCCAGTACGTCCACTTCAGCGTGACCTCGTGCGCGCGGCCGTCCACGTCGACGTTCCAGACTGCGGTG
The DNA here is from genome assembly GCF_900129455.1 of Jatrophihabitans endophyticus. Lineage (NCBI taxonomy): Bacteria > Bacillati > Actinomycetota > Actinomycetes > Jatrophihabitantales > Jatrophihabitantaceae > Jatrophihabitans > Jatrophihabitans endophyticus. The sequence continues at coordinate 58,411 of NZ_FQVU01000005.1, read as the reverse complement.
TACATCCGGGCCTCCCGAGTTGAGCTACAGAGTGTTGCCTAATTACCCGCGGCGGGGCGCCCGCCAAACCGGCGCCCGCTAGCCTCGGGCCGTGCCGGACGCCCCCGCCCCCCGCGGCCGACCCGCGGACCCGACGCTCGACGCCACCGTGCGCGACGCGGCCGCCGCGGAGCTCGCCGAGCGGGGCTGGCACGGCATGTCCGTCGAGCGGCTGGCCGCGCGCGCCGGGGTCGCCCGCACGACGGTCTACCGGCGCTACGGCTCGCTGCACGGCGTGCTGCTGCTCATGATGGGCGACATCTACGCCGACGTGCCGGTGCCCGACACCGGTTCGGTCCGCGACGACCTCGTGGCGCTCATGCTCGACGTCGTCCGCGCCTGGCGCGACCCCGCGCGGGTCGACTACCTCGCCGCGCTCGCCGCGGCCCAGCGCAGCGACGCCGATCTCGCCGCCGCGTACGACGCGCAGTTCCGGACGCGGCGCCGGGCGACGATCGTGATGGTCCACCGCGGCGTCGAGCGCGGCGAGCTGCCCGCCGGCTGCGACGGCGAACTGCTGCTCGACCTGCTCTCGGGCGTCGTCGCGCAGCGGGTCGTGCTCAACGGCGCGGTGCTGCCCGACTCCTTCGCCGCCGAGGTGGTCGACGCGGTGCTGGGCGGGTTCCGCTGAACCGGTCGGGTCAGGCGTCGGGGTCGGCGGCGGGGACGCGGTCCTCGAACTTGGTCGACAGCACGACGGTGGTGCGGGTGCGGCCGATGCCCTTGATGCCGTTCAGCTCGCGGATCGCGGCTTCGAGACCGGCCACGTCGGGCACCCGCACCTTGACGACGAACGTCTCCTCGCCGGCGACGAACCAGCAGTCCTCCACGACCGGAAGCGCGGCCAACGACGTGGCGATCTCGTCGGTGTCGCCGCTGTCGGTGATGAACACGCCGACCAGGGCGTTCATCGCGTAGCCGAGCGACTCGGGCGCGACCGCCGCGTGGTAGCCGGTGATGACGCCGCCGGACTCGAGCTTCGCCACGCGCTCGTGGACGGCCGGCGCGCTCAGGCCGACGAGCTGGGCAAGCTGCGCGTAGGTCGCGCGGGCGTTCGCGCGCAGGGCGTCGAGCAGCTTGCGGTCGGTGGCGTCCACCGCACGGACGCTACCGGGGGTCGGCGTCTCGCGCGGCGCCGAGCGTGCCCGTCCACCGGGCGACGAGATCGTGCGGCACGCCGATCGTGTCGAGCACTTTGCCGGCAAGGAAGTCGACGAGCTGCGCGATCGACTGCGGCGCGGCGTAGAACCCCGGGCTGGCCGGCAGCACCACCGCGCCCGCGTCGTGCAGCTCCAGCAGGTGCAGCAGCGTCGCGCGGGTGTACGGCGTCTCGCGCGGGACGATCACGAACGGCCGGCGCTCCTTGAGGGTGACGTCGGCGGCGCGTTGGAGCAGGTCCTTGCTCAGCCCGATCGCGATCCCGGCGACCGCTGCGGTCGACGCCGGGACGACGACCATGCCCTTCGTCGGGTACGAGCCGCTGGCGGGCCCCGCCCCGAGATCGCCCGGCGTCCAGTGCCGGACGTCGTGCGGGTCGCGGCCGAGCCAGGTGGCGAGGTCGTCGTGCCAGTGCGCGTCGCGGAAGGAGATCCCCGTCTCGTCCAGGATCGTCAACCGCGCGGCACGCGACACCACGACGTCGACCGCCTCGCCGGCGTCGAGCAGGCCGTTGACCACCGAGCGGGCGTACGGCGTCCCGGACGCGCCGGACACCCCGACGACCCACGGCACCCGCTCGCCGCCGGTCATGCGCCGAGCCCGTTGACGATCAGGTCGGCGAGGGCGAAGCCGAACAGCCCGATGCCGATGACGCCGTTGGCGGTGAAGAAGGCGCGGTTGACCCGCGACAGGTCGTCGGCCCGCACGATCGCGTGCTCGTAGCAGAGCACCAGCGCGGTCAGTGCGACGCCGATCCACCACAGCGCACCGAGGCCGGCCGCCGCACCGAACCAGGCGAACGCTGCGACGGTCACGACGTGCACGACCGAGGACGCCGCGAGCGCGGTGCCGACGCCGAAGCGGGCGGGGACCGAACGGACGCCGATGCGACGGTCGACGGCGATGTCCTGGCAGGAGTAGATGAGGTCGAAGCCACCGATCCAGGTGCCGACGGCGATCCCGAGCGCGACGGCGGCCCACGACGCCGACCCGGTGACGGCGATCCAGCCACCGACCGGCGCCACGAATTGCGCAAGAGCGAGCAAAACCTGCGGATAGTCGGTGAACCGCTTGCCGTACGAGTAGAGGACGAGCAGGAACACCGCGACCGGCGCGAGCGCGAGACACAGCGGCGAGAGCGCGAGCGCGCTGCCGAGGAAAACGACGAGCGCGACGAGCGTCCCCACCCACGCCGTTCGGACGCTCAGCTCGCCGGTGACCAGCTCGCGCCGGGCCGTGCGCGGGTTCAGCGCGTCGAACTCGCGGTCGAGGATGCGGTTGGCGCTCATGGCGACCGTCCTCGCCGACACCATGGCGACGGTGACCAGCAGCAGCTGCACCCAGTGCACGGAGCGGTTCTCGCGCCACATCGCGGTGAGCGCGGCGATGTAGGCGAACGGCAGCGCGAACACCGAGTGCTCGATCATCACGAGCGACAGGAACTTGCGCACCCGGCCACGGTCCGCGACGGCGGTCACCGCCGGCGTCCGATGCCGTACTCGCGCCAGCGACGGTCGACGAGTGCGAGCGTGTCGTCGTCGAGGACACACTCGGTCGGCCAGCCGCCGTCGCGGCGGTACCCCTCGGTGGGCAGCTTGCGGGTCGCGTCCACCCCGAGCTTGCCGCCGAAGAACTGCTCGTAGGACGCGTGGTCGAGGTGGTCGACCGGGCCGACGCTGTGCAGCACGTCGTGCGCGTAGTCGACGTTGCCGAACGCGCGCCAGGCGACCTCGGCGTAGTCGTGGACGTCGCAGTCGGCGTCCACCACCACGATCAGCTTCGACAGCGACATCAGGCCGGCGCCCCAGATCGCGTTCATGACCTTCTGGGCGTGCTTGGGAAAGCGCTTGTCGATCGAGACGATGACGCAGTTGTGGAAGACGCCGGCCTCGGGCAGGTCGTAGTCGACGATCTCCGGAACGGTCATCCGGATCAACGGCAGGAAGATCCGCTCGGTCGCCTTGCCGATGGGGCCGTCCTCCTGCGGCGGGCGGCCCACGATGATCGACTGGTAGATCGGGTCGGTGCGCATCGTGAGCGTCTCGACGCGCACGAACGGGAACGGCTCGACGGGCGTGTAGAAGCCGGTGTGGTCGCCGAACGGCCCCTCGGGCAGCCGGTCGCCCGGCTCGACCCAGCCCTCGAGGACGACCTGTGACGCGGCCGGCACCTGCAGCGGGACGGACACGCAGTCGACGAGCTCCACGCGCTCACGTCCGAGGAACCCGGCGAACAGGTACTCGTCGATGTCGGCGGGCAGCGGCGCGGAGGCCGCGTAGGTGACCGCCGGCGGGCAGCCGAACGCGATCGCGACGGGCAGCCGCTCGCCGCGCCGCTCGGCCACCGAGGCGTGGTTGGTGGAGTCCTTGTGGATCTGCCAGTGCAGGCTGACCGTGCGTGGGTCCTGCAGCTGCAGCCGGTACATGCCGAGGTTGCGGGCGCCGGTCTCCGGGTGCTTCGTGTGCGTCAGCCCGAGGTTGAGGAACACGCCGCCGTCCTCGGGCCAGGCGAGCACGCCGGGCAGCAGTGCCTCGAGGTCGATGTCGGCGCCGCGCAGCACGATCTCCTGGCACGGCGCCGCCTTCGTGGTGCGGGGCGGCAGGGTCCGCAGCTGGGCCGCCTTGCCGAGCGCGTCCTTGAAACCCCCGACCCCGCGCGGCAGCTCGGGTTTGAGCAGGTCGGCGATGCGCTCGCCGATCTCGTCGAGGCTGTCGACGCCGAGCGCCCTCGCCATCCGGCGCTGGGTGCCGAAGGCGTTGAGCAGCAGCGGCATCCGTCCGCGGGTCGGGTTCTCGAACAGCAGCGCCGGCCCCTGCTCGGCGAGCGTGCGCGCCACGATGCCGGAGACCTCGAGATGCGGGTCGACGGGCACGCGCACCCGCGCGAGGTCGCGATCGCGCTCGAGCGCGGCGACGAAGTCCTGCAGGTCCACCGGTCCAGTATCCGGGTCTCCCCGCTGCCGCTCGCTTCCGGCCGCCCGGACCGAGCACCGGCGGGGAGACGGGGGGCACCGGGGCGGCCGGGCTACCCTGCCGCCATGGCCCACCTGCTCCTGGTCGAGGACGACGCGGCGATCCGCACCGCCTTGACCCGCGCGCTGCGCGAGCAGGGGCACGTCGTGTCCGCGGTCGGGTCGGGCATGCCGGCCCTCAGCGCCGCCGTCGAGCAGAAGCCCGACGTCGTCCTGCTCGATCTCGGGCTGCCCGACATCGACGGCGCCGACGTGCTGTCGATGCTGCGCGCGGTCAGCGAGGTCCCCGTGATCGTCGCCACCGCCCGCGACGACGAGACCGAGATGGTCCGGCTGCTCGACCTCGGGGCGGACGACTACGTGATCAAGCCCTTCACCGCCGCGCAGCTCACCGCCCGGGTCCGCGCGGTGATGCGCCGCTCCGGCAAGACCGACGAGGACCCCGTCATCACCGTCGGGGGCCTCGTCATCGACACCCGCAGCTACGAGGTCACCGTCGACGGCCGGCCGGTGGAGCTGGCACGCAAGGAGTTCGAGTTGCTGCTCGCACTCGCCCGCCGCGCCGGCGAGGTCGTCACCAAGCGCGACCTGCTCGGCGAGGTGTGGCAGCTGGCGTGGGGCGGTTCCGATCGGACCGTCGACGTCCACCTGTCCTGGCTGCGGCGCAAGCTCGGCGAGACCGCCGCCGAGCCGCGCTACCTGCACAGCGTGCGCGGCGTCGGAGTTCGTCTGGTCGCGCCGTCGGAGTCCTGACGTGCGGATCGGGACCGAAGACCCACTCCCGCTGCCCAGACCACCTGTGAACGGAGGCGAAGGCTGAATGCGGCGCCGGATCCTGCTGCTCGTCGTGGGCATGACGGTGCTGGTCGTGCTCGCCTTCGCCGTCCCGTTGACCGTGCTGATCCGCAACAACACCCGCTCGGACGCGATCAGCGACCTGAGTCGGGAAGCCGGCGACGTCGCCCGCACGGTCGGTCAGTACGGCACCGACGACCTGGCCACGTATCTCGCCCGGCTGAAGCACGACGTGTCGGTCCGGCTCCCCAGCGGGTCGGTGATCGGGACGCCGCCGCCCGGCAAGGCCGCCGACCTGCCGGCCCTGCCCTCGGCCGACCAGGGCTCCCGTCCGCTCCCGCAGGCCGCCGGCGGCGGCCCGCCGACCGCCTCGCCCACCGACTACGCCAACGGCGTGCTCATGCAGTTGCGCTTCGGCATCTTCCGCGGCGGCAGGGCCACGCCCGGCGAGGGGGGACGCGACTACGTGGTGCGCGTCTACGCCACCGACGACGAGGTCATGTCGGGCGCGAGGACGCCCTTGCTGCTGCTCGGCGGCGTCGCGCTGCTGCTCGTCGCGCTGGGCGTCGCTCTCGGCGAGGTGCTGACCCGCCGGATCGTGCGTCCCCTCGTCCACACCTCCGAGACGGCGCAGCGACTCGCCGCGGGCGACATCACCGCCCGCGCGACGACGTCCGGGCCGGCCGAGGTGGCCGACGTCGGCCGCGCGCTGAACCGGCTCGCCGATCGCATCGACCAGCTCATCGCCGAGGAACGCGAGACCATCGCCGACCTCTCCCACCGGCTGCGCACGCCCATGACCGCACTGCGTCTCGACGCCGAGGCCCTGCGCGATCCCGCCGAGGCCGAGCGCGTGGGCGTCCACGTCACGGCCCTGGAACGCATGCTCACCGCGGTGATCCGCGCCGCCCGCCGCCCCCAGCGCGAGGGCCGGTTGCCGTCCGCGGACGCCACCGCCGTCGTCGGCGAGCGCGTCGAGTTCTGGTCGGCGCTGGCCGAGGACCAGGGTCGCGGCGCCACCGTCGCGCTCCCCGCCGGGCCGGTCACCGTCCGCGCCGGCGCCGAGGACCTGGCGGCGGCCGTCGACGCGCTGCTCGAGAACGTCATCGCCCACACACCCGAGGGCACGCCCTTCGCCGTCGACCTCACCGTCGCCGACGGCGGCGCGACGCTGGAGGTGTCCGACGACGGGCCGGGGCTGCCCGAGGACGCGCAGGTGCGCGGCCGCAGCGACCGCGGGTCGAGCGGCCTGGGCCTGGACATCGCGCGCCGCTGCGCCGAGTCGTCGGGCGGGTCGATGACGCTCGCGTCGACCACCTCGGGTGGGGCGCGCGTGACGCTGCACCTCGGCGGCACCGACTGACGCGATCATGGACCCAACCGGTCGCCCCACCGACGGTTCGGTCCACGATCCACGCCCAGACAGCCTTGAGGAAGCCTTGACGTTGTAGTGACGCCCGCCTGAACCGCCCGGCGGCACCGTTGCTGCCATGACCGCACGAGCCGTCCTCCGCACCAAGGCGCGCACCGCCGCCGCGACCGTCACCGCCGCCGCCGCGCTGCTCACCGGCGGCCTCGTCGCGGGCGTCGCCGCCGGTGCCGACGAGTCGACGGCCACGGGCACGACCGACACCTCCACCAGCTCGACCCAGGACACCGACACCACGTCGAGCAGCGCCACGTCGTCCAGCACCCCGACCAGCGGCGCCACCAGCAGCGCGGCGAGCAGCAGCACCCCGAGCAGCAGCGCGAGCAGCTCCGCGGCGAGCAGCAGCTCCAGCAGCTCCAGCAGCTCCGCAGACGACAGTGACGACAGCTCGTCGCAGGTCGGCAGCGCCGACCAGGACAGCAGCGCGCAGGGCGGGAGCAACGGATCGTGACCGCCACCTTCGAGACCACCGCGTGGAGCTGCGCCGTCCGCCTCGTCGTCACCGACGACCGGGTGCTCGACCGTGCCGCCCGCGACCTCGTCGCGCTGCTCGACCGCGTCGACCGGGCCGCCAGCCGCTTCCGCGCCGACTCCGCCCTCGGCGTCGCGAACGCCCGCGCCGGGCGACCCTGCGCGATCCCCCGGCTGCTCGTCGACCTCGTCGGCGCCGCCCTCGATGCCGCCGCCGCCACCGACGGCGCCGTCGACCCCACACTCGGTCTCGCGATGCAGCGCATCGGTTACGACCGCGACATCGCCGCCGTCCAGGCCGGCGACGTCGCGGCCGGCTCCCCCACCGTCCCCTCCCTCCCGGGGCGGTGGCGGTCGGTGCGACTGCATCGCGAGGCCGGCCTGCTGACCGTCCCGGTCGGTACCGCCCTCGACCTCGGCGCCACCGCCAAGGCCTGGACGGCCGACCGCGCCGCCACCACGCTCGCCGGGCGTTACGGCACCGGCGTGCTGGTCGAGCTGGGCGGCGACCTCGCCGTGGCCGGCTCGCGACCGGGCGGCTGGGTCGTGCGCGTCGCCGAACGCGCCGGCGCGGGGGACGGCCAGCTGATCACGCTGCGCCACGGCGGCCTGACCACGTCCACCACGACCGTCCGCACCTGGACGCGCGGTGGCCGCCCGCAGCACCACATCGTCGACCCGGTCTCCGGTGAGCCGGTCACCGGACCGTGGCGCACCGCCACCGTGGCAGCCGGCTCGGCGCTCGCGGCCAACACCGCAAGCACCGCCGCCGTCGTCATGGGCGCGGGTGCGCGGGCCTGGCTGCGAGACCAGGGCCTCGCAGCCAGGCTCGTCGACCAGGCCGGCGCGGTCCACGTGCTGGGCGGCTGGCCCGATCCGCGGCCCGCCGCTGAGCTGCTGGGGGCCGCGTCGTGATCACCTGGTACCTCGCCCGCGGCAGCGGGCTCGCCGCCCTCGTCCTGCTCAGCGTGGCCACCGGCCTCGGCGCGGTCACGTCGCGCCGCGGCAGCACCGGTCGCCGCGCGGTCGTCGACGCCGCCGGCCGCCGCTACCTCGTGCAGTACCTGCACCGCGCCACCGCCGGGCTCGGTCTCGTCACGCTGGCCCTGCACCTCGTGGCGATCCTGTCCGACTCCTACGCCGGCGTCGGCTGGCAGGGCGCGCTCGTCCCCTTCACGTCCGGGTACCGGCCGGGCTGGGTCGCCCTCGGCAGCATCGCCGCCTACCTGTTCGTCGGCGTGGCCGTCCTCGGCCTGGCCCGCGGCCGGATGGCCGCCGGCCCGGGCGGGGCGCGCGTCTGGCGCGGCCTGCACTCGCTCGCCTACGCGGGCTGGCTCGCCGCCCTCTGGCACGGCTTCGTCACCGGCAGCGACAGCGAGGTGGGCTGGGTCCGCCTGCTGTACGTGGGCTGCCTCGTCGCCGTGCTCGGCTGCGTGGCCGCACGCGTCGCCCAGCCCCGCCGCCGTGATGCCGCCGGCCGGTTCGCGGCCGCACCCCGTGCCACCACCCCCCTGTCGCCGGTGTCGACCGTGCCGTCCCCCCGAGGAGCCCTCCGATGACCGCACTGCTGACCCCGCCCACGCCGGCGGCCCCCGTCGACACCTCCGCCTGGGCGATCGGCGCGCCGCGGCTGCTCGCCGGCCTCGACACCGCCGAGCGCCTCGACCTCGACGCCCACCTGCGCACCCACGGCGCGCTGCCGGGCAGCGACCTCGAGCTGCTGCTGACGCTGCTCGACGGATCGCCGGTCGCCGGCCGGGGCGGCGCCGGCTTCCCCCTCGCGACCAAGCTGCGGGCGCTCGCCGACGGTCACCGCCGCGTCGTCGTCAACGGCACCGAGAGCGAGCCGGCGTCGCGCAAGGACCGCGTGCTGCTGCTCCGTACCCCGCACCTCGTGATCGACGGTGCCGTCGCGGTCGCGGCCGCGCTCGGCACCCGCGAGGTCACCGTCGCCGTCCACGACGACGCGACGGCGTCGAGCGTGCGGGCCGCCCTCGCCGAACGCCGTGACGCCGGCCGGGCCAAGGTACGCGTGGTGCCGGGCGGATTCGTGTCCGGTGAGGCCCGCGCCGTGGTCCGGGCGCTGCGCGGCGGGCCGGCGCTGCCCACCGGCCGCCGCACCCCGCCGAGCGCGGCCGGCGTCCTCGTCGCCAACGTCGAGACGTTCGCGCAGCTCGCCGTCCTGCTGCGCCTCGGCGCGCACCGCTTCGCCGCGACCGGCACGGCCGAGGAGCCGGGAACGACGCTGCTGACCGTCGTCGGCGCCGTCGGCCGGCCGGGGGTCGTCGAGATCCCGCTGGGCACACCGCTCGGCATCGTCCTCGCCGCCGCGCAGGCACACCGGCCGCAGGCCGTCGTCGTGGGCGGGTACCACGGCAGCTGGCTCGCCCCCATCCCGCAGATCCGGTTGTCGCGCGCCGGCGTGGCCGCGGCGGGCGGCACGCTCGGCGCCGGTGTCGTCGCGGTCGTGGGCGAGGACAGCTGCGCCCTCGGCGAGCTCGGCCGGGTCACCGACTGGCTGGCCGCACAGTCCGCGCGCCAGTGCGGGCCGTGCGCGTTCGGCCTGCCCGCGCTCGCCGCCGACGTCCGGGCGCTGGCCGCGGGCTCCGCCGCCGCCGTCTCCGACGCGCTGGGGCACGCCCGCGCGGTCGACGGCCGGGGCGCGTGCGCGCACCCCGACGGCGCCGCCCGCTTCGTCGTGTCGGCCGTCCACCTGCTGCACGAGGAGACCGACCGGCACCGTGAGCACGGCGGCTGCGGGCGGCCCGTGCTCGGACAGCTGCCCCTGGCGGCGGCCCGATGACCGCGCTCGAGATCGACTGGACCCGCTGCGACGGGCACGGGCTGTGCCACGCGCTGCTGCCCGACGTGCTCGCCCTGGACGAGTGGGGATTCCCCGTCCTGCCCAAGACCGCCGTCCCCGCCCACTTCGCGGGCGAGGTGCGCCGCGCCGTCGCCGCGTGCCCCGCCCTCGCCCTCCGACTCGCATCCGCCTGACCCGCGTCACGCACCACCAGATGAATTCCGTGAAAGGGACCGATATGACCGCGCTCGCCGACCGGACCGAGACGCCCACCAAGACCGTGGACGTCGAGATCGTCGTGCCCGTCTACAACGAGGAGACCGATCTCGAGCCGAGCGTCCGGCGCCTGCACGCCTTCCTGCGCCGCGACTTCCCGTTCGAGTCGATCATCACCATCGCCGACAACGCGAGCACCGACGGCACCTGGCAGTGCGCGCTCGACCTCGCCGACGAGCTCGACGGCGTGCGCGCCGTCCACCTCGACGCCAAGGGACGCGGCCGCGCGCTGAACCGCGTGTGGGGTGACAGCACCGCCCGCGTCGTCGCCTACATGGACGTCGACCTGTCGACCGACCTCGCCGCGCTGCTGCCTCTGGTGGCACCGCTGCTGTCGGGGCACAGCGACGTGGCCATCGGCTCGCGGCTGTCGCGGACGTCGCGGGTGGTCCGCGGTCCGAAGCGCGAGTTCATCTCGCGCAGTTACAACCTGCTGCTGCGCACCACGCTGCGGACCCGGTTCTCCGACGCCCAGTGCGGCTTCAAGGCGATGCGCGCCGAGTGCGCGCAGGCGCTGCTGCCCCACGTGCAGGACACCGCATGGTTCTGGGACACCGAGCTGTTGGTGCTCGCCGAGCGCAGCGGCATGCGCATCGCCGAGGTCCCGGTGGACTGGGTGGACGACCCGGACAGCCGCGTCGACATCGTCAAGACCGCCAAGGACGATTTACGCGGAATCGCGCGAATCGGTCGCGCGCTTGTCCGCGGTGACCTGCCGCTGTCCGACCTGCGACGTGCGGCCGGTCGGGACGACGAGCCGACGGTGCCCGGCGTCTCGGCGGGGCTGACGTGGCAGGCCATCCGCTTCGGCGCGATCGGCGTGGCGTCGACGATCGCCTACCTGCTGCTGTTCGTGCTGCTGCGTCCCGGCGTCGGCGCCCAGGTGGCGAACCTCGCCGCCCTGCTCATCACCGCGGTGGGCAACACCGCCGCGAACCGCCGCTACACCTTCGGCGTGCGGGGCGGCGGCGCCGGCCGGCACCAGGCGCAGGGGCTGGTCGTCTTCGCGATCGGGCTGGGCCTCACCAGCGGCGCGCTGTGGACGCTCTCGCACCTGGTCGCGCATCCCGGTCGCGCCGTCGAGGTGACCGTCCTCGTCCTCGCGAACCTGCTCGCCACGGCCGTCCGGTTCGTGCTGTTCCGGCAGTGGGTGTTCGGCAAGAAGGTGGCCGCGTGACCGCGCCCTCCGCCCCCACCTCGTCGACTGGCGACCATGTCGCCGACTGGCGAGCTATAGGTCGCCAGTCGGACGATAGGTCGCCAGTCGACGAGGGAGGTCGCCAGTCGGGGACGACCGCGAGGTGGCAGCACCCGCGCCTGCAGCTCGGCGTCCTGCTCGCCGTCACGACCGTCCTCTACGTGTGGGGACTGGGCGCGTCCGGCTACGCCAACGAGTTCTACGCGGCGGCCGCGCAGGCCGGGACGCAGAGCTGGAAGGCGTTCTTCTTCGGGTCGTTCGACTCGGCCAACCTGATCACCGTCGACAAGCCGCCGGCCGCGCTCTGGCCGATGGAGATCGCGGGCCGCATCTTCGGTTTCAACTCCTGGTCGATGCTCGTGCCGCAGGCGATCGAGGGCGTGCTGAGCGTCTGGCTGCTGTACGCGACGGTCCGGCGCTGGTTCGGCCACGGCGCCGGGCTGCTCGCCGGCGCGCTGCTCGCGATCACGCCGGTCGCCGTCCTGATGTTCCGGTTCAACAACCCGGACGCGCTCATGGTGCTGCTCATCGTGCTCGCCGCGTACTGCACGACGCGCGCGCTCGAGAACGCGGCGACGAAGTGGCTGCTGCTCGCCGGCGTCGTCCTGGGCTTCTCGTTCCTCGCCAAGGGGCTGCAGCCGTTCACGGTGCTGCCCGCGCTCGCGCTCGCCTACCTCGTCGCCGCCCCGACCTCGTGGCCGCGCCGCCTGCTGCAGCTCCTCGCCGCCGGGGTCGCGATCATCGTGGGGGCCGGCTGGTGGGTGCTCGCCGTCGATCTCACGCCGGCGTCGTCGCGCCCGTACATCGGCGGCTCCGGTGACAACTCCGCCCTCGGGCTCGCCTTCGGCTACAACGGCCTGGATCGGTTGAACTCCAGCGGCGGCCCGGGCGGCGGAGGTGGCGGGGGCGCCAGCTTCAGCGGCGCCAGCGGCGTAGGCCGGCTGTTCAACGACCTCAACGGCGGTCAGATCGCCTGGCTGCTGCCGACCGCGCTGCTCGCGCTGATCGCCCTGGTCGTCGTCTCGGCGAAGGCGCCGCTGGCCGACCGCACCCGCGCGGCGGCCATCATCTGGGGCGGCTGGCTGCTCGTGACCGGTGCGGTGCTGAGCTACGCGGGCGGCATCATCCACACCTATTACACCGTCGAGCTCGCCCCCGCCGTAGCCGCGCTCGTCGCGACCGGGACGGTCGTGCTGTGGCGGCGGCGTCACACGACGGCGGCGCGGCTCGCGCTCGCCGCGGGCGTCGTCGTCACCGCGGTGTGGACGTTCCAGCTGCTGGGCCGGACGGCCGACTTCGCACCCTGGCTGCGCTGGCTGCTGCTGGTGGCGGCCGCGGGCGCCGCGGTCATTCTTGTCCTGCCGCGGACGTGGCGGCGTCGCACGCTTGTCACGGCGGCGGCCGCGCTCGGCATCGCCGTGCTCGGCGGCGGCTCGACGGCCTACGCCCTCGACACCGTGAACACGCCCCACACCGGCTCGACGCCGTCGGCGGGCCCCTCCACCGGCGGCGGTTTCGGCGGGCCGGGTGGCGGCCGCGGCGGCTTCGGCCGCGGCAACGGCGGCCCCGGCGGCAACCGCGGCGGCGGGCCCGAGGGCGGCGGTTTCCCCGGCGCCCAGAACGGTGGCTTCCCCGGCACGGAGGGCGGCGCACCGGGCGGTGCACCGGGCGGCCAGGACGGCGCGCCGGGCGGCGGCGCCGGTGAGCGGCCCGGCGCACCCGGTGGTTCGGGCCGCGGGAGCGGCGATACCCAGGGCGGCATGGGTGGCGGCATGGGCGGTTCCAACGCCACCCTCAACGCCCTGATCGCCAAGACCGACACCACCTGGGCCGCGGCGACGATCGGCTCGCAGACCGCGGGCTCCCTCGAACTGGCGACCGGCAAGGCCGTCATGGCCATCGGCGGCTTCAGCGGCAGCGACGACGCCCCGACACTGGCGCAGTTCAAGGCCTACGTCGCGGCCGGCAAGGTCCGCTACTTCGTCTCCGGCGGCGGCATGGGCGGCGGCATGGGCGGTCGCGGCGGGCAGAGCGCGGGCAGCGCGATCTCGTCCTGGGTGAGCGCGAACTACACGGCCACCACCGTGGGCGGCACGACCGTCTACGACCTCAGCACACCGAAGGCGTCCTCATGACCACGACCCTCGACCGCCCCGCCGACACGACGGCGCCGGTTCCACCGCGGCGACGTCTGCGGCGACCGCGGCTGACCACCGACCGCGCGCTGCTGGCGGCCCTGCTGCTCGGCACCGCGCTGCTCTACCTGATCGGGCTGTCGGCGTCCGGCTGGGCGAACCAGTACTACGCCGCCGCGGCGCAGGCGGGCAGCCAGTCGTTCAAGGCGTTCCTGTTCGGCTCGCTCGACGCGTCGAACTTCATCACCGTCGACAAGCCGCCGGCCTCGCTGTGGGTCATGGACGTCTCGGTGTGGCTCTTCGGCGCGAACCCGTGGGCGGTGCTCGTCCCCCAGGCGCTCGAAGGCGTCGCCGCGGTGGCGCTGCTCTACGCCGCGGTACGCCGGGTCGCCGGCCCGCACGCCGGTCTGCTCGCCGGGGCGGCGCTCGCCGTCACGCCGGTGGCGACGCTGATGTTCCGCTACGACAACCCCGACGCGCTCCTGGTGCTGCTCATGACGGCGGCGGCCTACGCCACCGTCCGTGCGGTCGAGAGGGCCGGGCTGCGGTGGCTCGCACTCGCCGGCGCGCTGATCGGGCTCGCGTTCCTGACCAAGATGCTGCAGGGCCTCCTGGTCGTCCCCGGCTTCGCGCTCGCCTATCTCGTGGCCGCGCCGACGACACTGCGCCGACGACTGCTGCACACGCTCGCGGCCGGCGGTGCGCTCGTGGTGTCCGCCGGGTGGTGGGTCGCGCTCGTGGAGCTGTGGCCGGCCGGCTCACGGCCCTACATCGGCGGCTCCACGAACAACAGCGTGCTGGAGCTCGTCTTCGGCTACAACGGCGTCGGCCGGCTCACCGGTTCCAACAACAACGGCAGCGTGGGCGGCCAGGGTGGTACCGGCTTCTCGTCGAACGAGACCGGCTGGACCCGCCTCTTCGGCTCGGAGATGGGGACGCAGATCAGCTGGCTGCTGCCGCTCGCGCTCGGCGCCGTGGTCGTGCTCGGCTGGCTCACGTGGGGTCGGCCGCGGACCGATCTGCTGCGCGCCTCGACGATCGTGTGGGGCGGCTGGCTCGTCGTCACCGGCGTCGTCTTCAGCTTCGCCAGCGGCATCATCCACCCCTACTACTCGGTCGCACTGGCCCCGGCTATCGCCGCGCTCGCCGGCACCGGCGTCGTCGCCCTCTGGCGGGTGCGGGACCGGCTGGTCGGCCGTCTCGCCCTCGCCGCGTTGCTCGCGGTGAGTGCGGTGTGGACGAACACCCTGCTGGGACGTGCGTCCTGGCACCCCGAGCTGCGCTGGATCGTCGTGATCACCGGCATCGTCGCGGCCGCGCTGGTGCTCGTCGGACGCCGGGTGCGAGGGCTGCTCGTGGCGCCGTTCGTCGCGGTGACGCTGCTGCTCGCCCCCGCCGCCTACTCGCTGCAGACGGCCGCGACCGCGCACAGTGGCGCGCTGCCGAGCGCCGGACCGGCGAGCACGGCCGGCGGCGGCTTCGGCGGACGCGGCGGTCCCGGCGGCGGTCAGGGTGGCGGACCCGGCGGCGGCCAGGGCGGCACCCGCAACGGCATCCCGGGCGGCGCGCCCGGCAACGGCACGACCAACGGCACCACCAACGGGACGCGCGGCGGCTTCGGCGGCCAGCAGAACGGCACCCGTCCCGGCGGCTTCGGTGGCCAGCGCGGCGGCGGCATGGGGGGTGGCGCCGGCGGCATGGGCGGTCTCGGCGGGGCGACGACCGTGAGCTCGGCCCTGACCGCGGCGCTGCGTGCCGACTCCGCCGACTACACGTGGGTCGCCGCGACGGTCAGCGACAACTCGGCGTCCTCGCTCGAGCTCGCCACGGGCGGGGCGGTGATGTCACTCGGCGGCTACAACGGCACCGACCCGGCGATCACGCTCACCCAGTTCAAGGCGCTGGTCGCGGCGAAGAAGGTCCACTACTTCGTCTCGCTCGGCCAGGGCTTCCTCGGCTCGACGTCGTCGACCTCGTCCACCGCGTACGCGATCCAGCAGTGGGTGACGTCCACCTTCACCGCGAAGACCGTGGGCGGGACGACCGTCTACGACCTGACCGGGAGCTGACCGGCGTCCCGGTCAGCTCACGCCGGCGTAGGAGTGCAGGCCGGTGACGACGAGATTGACGATGATGAAGTTGAAGATGATGGCGGTGAAGCCGGCCAGGTTGATCCACGCAGCCGAGCGGCCCTTCCAGCCGGCGGTCGCGCGGGCGTGCAGGTAGCCGGCGTAGACGACCCAGACGATGAACGCCCAGGTCTCCTTCGGGTCCCAGCCCCAGTAGCGGCCCCAGGCGGCCTCCGCCCAGATCGCACCGCAGATGATGGCCACGGTGTAAAGAGGGAACGAGAACGCGACGACGCGGTAGGCGGCCTTGTCCAGTGTGTCGGCCGAGGGCAGCCGCTCGGCGAGGGTGGCCAGCG
Source organism: Jatrophihabitans endophyticus (assembly GCF_900129455.1). Lineage (NCBI taxonomy): Bacteria > Bacillati > Actinomycetota > Actinomycetes > Jatrophihabitantales > Jatrophihabitantaceae > Jatrophihabitans > Jatrophihabitans endophyticus. The sequence goes on along the minus strand of NZ_FQVU01000005.1, from coordinate 42,711 downwards.
TGCCGCGGGCGGGCTCGCCTGCCGCGAGCCGGCGGTCGCTGCGCGACTTCGCGAGGTAGAGGATCGTGAGCATCGCGCTCGTGAGCAGGGCACCCTCGGCGATCGAGACCAGGAAGACGTGGATCGCGAGCCAGTACGACTGCAGCGCGGGGACGAGCTTCTGCGCGTCGGAGTAGAAGACCGTCCCGGCCAGGAACATGAGCAGGATGACGGGCAGCAGGATGAAGCCGCCCAGATGACGGATCTGCGGCGCCTTCCACATCACGCCGAGGAACGCGATGACGGCGACGAGTCCCGACACCGACGCGAACTCGTACATGTTCGACCACGGGACGGCGTCGACGGCGACCGCGCGGACGAGGATCGAGGCGGTGTGGACGACGGCGCCCACGACCGTCGCGGCGACCGACCAGCGGCCGATGCGGTCGGCGAGCCGACGACGTGGGCGCGGCGCGACCGGCGGTGCGTCGGGCGTCACGACCGCGGGTCCGCCCGCGCCGACGAGCTGGCGCGACGCGGCACGTTCGGCCGCACTGCGCCCGACCCGGCCGAACGCGTACTCGGCGGTGTGCCCGACCATGGCGAGCGCGTAGACGGCGATGGCGGTGGTGAACAGCCCATCGGACAGATGGGCCATGTCGCCGTTGATACCGCTCACGTCTTCAGTCCTTTCGCGTGCCGACGACGTCCAGGTCGTCGACGGCGTCGTGCGACCCGTCCGCGACGGCGAGCGCCGGGGACCCGGCATCGTGCAACCGTTCGACGACCGCGGCGAACTCGTGGGTGAAGTTGCCCGAGTCGCTGCGGGCGAGCCCGCCGACCGTCACCACGGTAGGTGATCCGGGCCGCTGCGGGGAGCCCGGGGTGACGCGGATCCAGAGCCGGCGACGCCGGACGCCGAGCGAGAACCCCAGCCCGAGCACCATCGCGACGGCGGCGCCGAGCAGCCAACCCTGCGCGGGGTCGTGCGAGACCTGCAGGCTGGCCCAGGGTCGCCAGCCGTCGAACGTCACCGACACCCCGTTGGCGAACGTCTTGGTCTGCCCGACCCGCAGGTTGGCGGCGCCGATCTTCGTGAGCTCGGCGGTGTGCAGCGCGTAGACCGACTCAGCCTCGCCGTTCGGGTTGATGGTGCCGGTGTAGACGAACATGCCCAGGACCGGGTCGCGCGCGTCTGGCGAGGACGAGGCGTACACGCCGGGCGCCGTCTGCACCGGCCGAGGCGCGAAGAACCCGGAGATGCCGACGTCCTGCTTCGCGTCCGGCTTGCCCTGCAGCTTGAACGCACCCTCGGAGTAGTAGGTGGTGTTGTTGGTGGGCAGGAACGGCGCGGTGGAGGTTCGCGTCGTCCCGTCGGGCATGCGGACGGTGATGCTGGGCGCGAAGCCGTGGTTGATCAGGTAGACCCGGTCCCCGTCCAGACGCAGCGGATGGTTGACGGTGATCGCGTCGGTCCGCGTGGTCGCCGAGTCCGCGTCGGGCCGGTAGGTGACGTCGGCGCGGAACGTGCGGGGCTCACCGGACTCGCTGTAGCGGGCGGTGAACCGGTCGAGGCTGTCGATGCAGAACCGACCGGGCGTGACGTCGCCGCGGGCCGCGAGGCGGCCGGGCTTCCACTGGTCGTACTGCGAGACGGTGTTGCAGAACCCCTTGCCCTGCACCAGGATCCGGCTGCCCTCGTAGTTGTAGAGACGGCCGATCGCGATCAGCAGCAGCGACGCGAGCAGCGCGACGTGGAAGACGAGGTTCCCGGCCTCTCGCGAGTAGCCCTTCTCCGCCGACAGCGTGAGCACGTCGGCGGTCTCCGTGCGCCGTTCGACGCGCCAGCGGCGGCCGAGGACCTCGCGGGCGGCGCTGGCGTACTCGTCGGCCGGCCGCTCACTGGTGAAGCGCGCCGACTCCGGCAGCTTGCTGAGGTACTTGGGCGCGGCGAGCGGCTTACGGGCCACCGAGCGCGCGTAGACCCGGATGCGCGGGACGAGGCACCCGACGAGCGAGATCGCGAGCAGCAGGTAGACGGCCGCGAACCACACCGACCCGAAGACGTCGAACATGCCCAACGTGTCGAGGAAGCGGCCCCAGCCGCCGTGTTCGGCGATGTAGCTGCTGACCTGGGTGGGGTTCAGCGGCCGCTGCGGCAGCAACGACCCCGGGACGGCCGCGACCGCGAGGAGGAAGAGCAGGATCAACGCGGTCCGCATGCTGGTGAGCCGGCGCCATGCCCGCCGCAGCGTGCGCAGCGGGGTCACACCTGCACCCCCGAGTCGGCCGGGACGCTCGTGCGCAGCCAGATGTTCAACTCGTTCCACGCCCCGGTGACGAGCAGGATGCCGATCGCCACCAGCAGCACGCCACCGGCGATGCTCACCGCGCGGCGATGCTTGCGCACGAACCCGAGCGCGCTCGCGACCCAGCCGAAGCCGGCGGCGACGAGCAGGAACGGGATGCCGAGACCCAGGCAGTAGAACACGGTGAGCAGCGCGCCGCGGCCGGCCGTCCCCTGCACGAGCGACATCGAGTACACGGCGCTGAAGGTGGGGGTCAGGCACGGCGTCCAGGCCAGCCCGAAACCCAGCCCGAGCAGCGGGGCGCCGACGAGCCCGGCGCGCGGCCGGCGGTGGATCTTGAGCTCCCGCTGCAGGAAGCCGATGCCGCCGAGGAAGACGACGCCCATCACGATCGTCACGACGCCGAAGACCTGTTCGATGCCGCGCCGGTGCTCGCGGATGTAGAAGCCGAACTCCCCGAACAGCGTGCCCTGGGCCACGAAGATGGCCGTGAACCCCGAGACGAACAGCAGCGCGCCGAGCAGCATCCGTCGCTGGCTGGGCCGCTCGGCGTCGCCGGAGAGCCCCGCGACGTAGGACAGGTAACCCGGGACGAGCGGCAGCACGCAGGGCGAGAGGAAGCCGATGAGGCCGACGAGCGCCGCGACTGCGGCCGCGACCAGCAGCGGACCGGTCTGCACGGTGCCGGTCAGCCCGCCGTCGGCCAGCACCGTCAACTCTCCGCGCGCAGCGAGGAGAGCGCGCGGGTGAGGTCCTTGGGGGCGTAGCGCACCGTGTAGACCGCCGCGACCTTGCCCGCGCGGTCCAGCAGCACGGTGAACGGCATGTTGCCGGGGATGTTGCCGAGCTTGAGCACGACCTCGCCGCGGGGGTCGTAGATGCTGGGGAAGTCGATCTTGTTGTTGGTCAGGAACGCGCGGGCGTTGTCCTTGTCGTCGAGCGAGTCGACACCGACGAACGAGACGCCCTTGCTCGCGTACTGCTCGTGCAGCGTCTGCAGCTGCGGCATCTCGACACGGCACGGTGGGCACCAGGAGCCCCAGAAGGCGACGACCGTGGCCCGACCCTTGCCGGCCGCGAGCCGCTGTCGGCCGGCACCGAGCAGCGACGGACCGGTGACGTCGGCGGCCGGCAGGCGGTCGGCCTTCGGGATCAGCGTGCCGATGGGGGTGGCGCCGTCGAAGCGGTAGTGCGAGTCGTCGTCGGAGCCGCCGCTGCAGCCGGACAGCGCCAGGGCCGCCACGGTGAGCACGGCGGCGGCGAGGCGGGGCAGCGTACGGCGCGGGGACATCGAGGTCCAGTGTGCGTTATGAACCCGGGTCGGTCGTCGTCGGGTTCAGTACTTCCACGGCCGCCGGTGCGGCCGCCGGGTGCCGGCCGTGGACCCGCTATGCGCCGGCGCCGTGGCCGGCGGGGAGGTCCGCGGCCGGTTCGTGGTAGTCGACGCCGACGACGACGTCGCCGTCGTAGACGAGGGACGTCACCGACGCCAGGCTGCAGCGCCGCTTGCGGGGGTCGTGGGCGAGGCGCTGGCCGGTCGCCCGGCGCGCCGCGCAGACGATCGGCAGCTGGTGGCTGACGCAGGCGGCCTCGTACCCGCCCGCGGCCCGGGCGGCGTCGCGGGCGGCTCCCGCGGCGGCGAGGACGCGGGCGGCGATCTCGGCGTAGGGCTCGCCCCAGGACGGGCGCAACGGGTTGAGAAAGTAGCGGAACATCCGCGGGTCGCGCAGCAGGCCCGAGCCGCCGGCCACCGGCCGTCCCTCGAAGACGTTGGCGGCCTCGATCAGCCGCTCGTCGGTGGCGATGTCGAGCCCGGTGGCCTCGGCCAGCGGCGCGGCGGTCTGCTGGGCGCGCTGCAGCGGCGAGGCGACGAGATGGGCGAGATCGCGCCCGGCGAGCCAGTCGGCGGCCGCCCGGGCCTGCCGCTCGCCGAGCTCGCTGAGCCCGAAGCCGGGCAGCCGACCGTAGAGCACGCCGGCCGGGTTGTGGACCTCGCCGTGCCGCAGCAGGTGGACGGTGACGATCCCGGCGGCCGGCGGGGGCGAGGACGTCATGGCCGCCATCGTCGCAGACGCGACGTCGTCCGAGCTCGGGGCTACCGTGCCGCCATGGCCGTCGACCTGCTCGCCCACGTCCGCACCGAGTCCGACCGCTTCGCCGCTGCGTTGCGCGATGCCGATCTCGCCGCCCGGGTGCCCTCGTGCCCCGATTGGACGGCCGCCGACCTGCTGTGGCACCTCGCCGAGGTGCATCACTTCTGGGCCGTCGTCGTGGGCGAGCGCATCGTCGACGGCGACGCCGCCGAGGCCGCGGGCGAGCTCGAGCGCCCCGACTCCGACGCCGCGCTCTTCGAGGTCTACGAGCGCACCACGACGGCGCTGCTCGACGCGCTGGCCGGGGCCGAGGACACCACGCCGGTGTGGACGTGGGCGCCGGAGCAGGAGGTCGGTTTCGTCCGCCGCTTCCAGGCGCACGAGGCGCTCATGCACCGGGTCGACGCCGAGCTGGTCAGCGGCGCGCCGACGCCGCTGCCGGCCGAGCTCGCCGCCGACGGCATCGAGGTCGTCACGCGGTACACGATGACGTGGCGCCCGGGCTGGGCCACGTGGACCCCGTCCGGGGGCGTCGGCCTGTTGCACGCCACGGACACCGGCACCCGGGTCGTCGTCCGGCCCGGCAGCTGGGGCGGGCACTCGCCCGACACCGGCAAGGACTACGCCGACGAGCCCGCCGTCGAGCTGGTCGACAAAGGGCGACTTGCCGACACCGACCCCACCTTCACCGTCAGCGCCCCGGCCGCCGACCTCGACGCGTGGCTGTGGAATCGGCCCGGCTTCGGCGAGGTCGACGTCACCGGCTCCGAGGCCGACTACGAGCGCTTCCGCGCCCAGGTCACGGCCGGGGTGCAGTAGCGGCCGCGGCGGCGCGGGCCGCGGCGGGCAGCGCGGCCTCGATCACGGCGAGCGCGTCCGCGTCGATCGCCGCGTTGACGAACCACGCCTCGAAGGCGCTGGGCGGCAGGTAGACACCGGCGTCGAGCATGGCGTGGAAGAACGGCGCGAACCGCCACGTCGCGGCCGCCTGCGCGCCGGCGAAGTCGCGCACCGGGTCGGCCGCGAAGAAGATCGAGAAGAAGTTGCCGGCGTACTGCAGCTGGTGCTCGACCCCGGCCGCGGTCAGCGCCTGCGAGGCGAGCGTGCCGATGGTGCGGGCGTTCGCGTCGAGCGCGGCATACGTGTCCGCGTCGGCGGTGCGCAGCGTGGCGAGCCCGGCCGCGACCGCCACCGGGTTCCCGGCGAGCGTCCCGGCCTGGTAGACCGGGCCGGCCGGTGCGAGGCGGGCCATGACGTCGGCGCGGCCGCCGAACGCCGCGGCGGGCAGCCCACCGCTCATGACCTTGCCGAAGGTGAACAGGTCGGCGTCGACCGGGTCGAGGCCGTACCAGCCCGAGGCGGAGACCCGGAAGCCGGTCATCACCTCGTCCATGATCAGCAGCGCGCCGTGCTTCAGGGTGACCTCGCGCAGCCCGGCGTTGAACCCGGCGACCGGCGCGACCGCGCCCATGTTGCCGGCCGCGGCCTCGGTGATCACGCAGGCGATGTCGGCACCGAACTCGGCGAAGCACGCCTCCACCGCGTCGAGGTCGTTGTAGGGCAGCACGATCGTCTCGGCCGTCTGCGCCCCGGTGACACCGGGGGTGTCGGGCAGCCCGTGCGTGACGACACCGGAGCCGGCTGCGGCCAGCAGCGCGTCGACGTGGCCGTGGTAGCAGCCGGCGAACTTCACGACCCGGTGCCGGCCGGTGACGCCGCGGGCGAGGCGCACCGCCGACATCGTGGCCTCGGTGCCGGAGTTCACGAGACGCACCTGCTCGACCGGCGCGATCCGTCCGACGAGCTCCTCGGCGAGCTCCACCTCGCCGCGCGTCGGCGTGCCGAACGACAGGCCGGACGACGCCGCCTGCTGCACCGCCGCCACCACGGCCGGGTGCGCGTGGCCGAGGATCATCGGGCCCCAGGACGACACGAGGTCGACGTAGCGCGTGCCATCGGCGTCCTCGACCCAGGGCCCCGAGCCGCTGACCATGAAACGCGGTGTGCCGCCCACGGCCCGGAACGCGCGGACCGGGGAGTTCACGCCCCCCGGCGTCACCCGCTGGGCGCGGTCGAACAGGTCGGCGGAGATCGGTGCGTCAGCCACCCGTCCAACTCTGCCAAACGCCGTCCGCGCGCCGCCGGGCACCGGCACGGCCGCCCCGGCAGGATGGCGGACATGGCGATGCTGCAGCTGCGGGTCGTCTGCCCTCCCGACCGCACGGGTTCGGTCTACGACGCGTTGGTCGCCGAGTCCGGCGCGGTCGCGCTGTCGGTCTCGACCTCGTCCTCCGGCGCGGTGATCACCGCCGACGTCGCCCGCGAGTGCGCCGACGACCTCCTCGACCGGCTGCGCGAACTCGGCGTCCTCGACGACGGCATGGTCACCATGGCGCCACTGGACACCGCGGTCGGCGAGCTCGCCCGGCGTGCCGAGGCCGACGCACCTGGCGAGGGGGCGGACGCGCTCATCTGGGACGACCTCGAGGCACGGACCGGCGAGGACTCGGTCATCACCTGGACGTTCACGGCCTTCATGGTGCTGGCCACGCTGCTCGCCGCGATCGGCATCGTCACCGACTCCCAGGTCACCATCGTCGGCGCGATGGTGGTCGGCCCGGAGTTCGGTCCGCTCGCGGCGATTGCCGTCGGACTGGTGAAGCGGCGACCGATGATGATCCGGCGGGCGACCGCGGCCGTGGTGCTGGGCTTCGTGGTCGCGCTTGCCGTCACCGCCGCCCTCTCGTTGCTCGGCCGCGTGGCGGGTCTGTTCGACGTGGGGGACGTGACCGGCCGGGCGCAGACCGAGTTCATCTACCAGCCGGGCTGGTTCTCGCTCATCACCGCGCTCGTCGCGGGTGCCGCCGGGATGCTCTCGCTGACGTCGAGCAAGTCGGCTGCGCTCGTCGGCGTCTTCATCTCCGTGACCACCGTGCCCGCCGCCGGGAACGTCGCGGTCGCCGGGACCGTCGGCGACTGGCACCAGGCCGGCGAGTCGCTGCTGCAGCTCGCGATCAACCTCGTCGGCATCGTCGCAGCCGGGGTCGGCACGCTGCTGCTGCTCGAACGCGTCCAGGCGTCCCGCGGCGAGCTCAGGACAGGGTCCGGCGCATGACGATGCGACGTCCGACGTCGTCGAGGCCCACGTCCCGTTCGTGGTCACGGATCGCGCGCAGGCCCGGCGTCGGGTCGTCGACCTCGACGAAACCCCGTGCGGCGTACCAGGGCCCGTTCCACGGCACGTCGGCGTAGGTGGTGAGCGTCAGCGCGGGGTGACCGGCCGCGCCGGCCCAGGCGCAGGCGTGCTCGAGCAGCCGACTGCCGAGCCCGGTCCGCATGGCGCGGGGCGCGACCGCGATCTCCTGCAGGTGCGCGAGACCGTCCACCTCGTCGAGCCACGCGAAACCGTCCGGCGGGTCACCCACCACGAACACCGCGGCCGCGTCGGCCAGCGCGTCGGGCGACAGCGGCAGCTCGGGCAGCGCGTACCCGGCGACGCGGAACACGACGCCGGCCCGCGCGTCCAACTCGGGCAGCGTCGCGAGGTCGGCCTCGGTCGCGACGCGGACGTCCGGCACCGACCGCGGCGCCGTCGCGCCCACGCCGAGCGCGGCCAGCAGCGCGTCGGGTCGCCGCGTCGGCACGAGCACGTCACGACCGTCGGCGAGGCGCAGGACGGCGCCCTTCGCCGCGGCGCGGCCGTGCGGCCAGCCCAGGACGGGCAGCTCGGCGGGGACGTCGCCGGCCGGCGCCTGCCCGGCAATCTCGTCGCGCGGCACGAACTCCTCCCCCACCCAGAGCTCGTCCGCGGTGACGACGAGGGTGCGGGTCGCCCGCGCCGACGCGACGATCAGCGCGTCCGCGCCGGCCACGAGGACGGCGGCGACGAGCCAGCCCGGCAGGTGGGCGACGGCCCCGCCCGAGCCGAGCGCCGCGTCGCAGCCGAAGCCGAGCGCGAGCACCGCGAGGACGACCAGCACCTCGCGGTAGCTCCGCGGCGACTCCACGTACTCCCGCGCGCCCCGCGGACCGGCCTCGGCCGCGTCGCGCGCGCCGGCAGCGGCGTCGTCGGTCACCGCAGCAGGGTCGCGGCTTCGCTCGCCCAGTAGGTGAGGATCACCGACGCGCCGGCCCGCCTGATCGACGTCAGCGTCTCGAGCATGACCCGCTCGCGGTCGAGCCAGCCGTTCGCGACGGCCGCCTCGACCATCGCGTACTCCCCGCTGATCTGGTACGCCGCCACCGGGACGGGGCTGGCGTCGGCGACGGCGCGCAGGATGTCGAGGTAGGGCAGCGCCGGCTTCACCATGACGACGTCCGCCCCCTCGCCGACGTCCAGCGCGACCTCGGCCAGCGCGTCGGCGACGGTGCGCGTGGCGTCCTGCTGGTAACTGGCGCGATCGCCCTGCAGCGAGGAGTTCACCGCCTCGCGGAACGGGCCGTAGAAGCCCGAGGAGTACTTCGGCGCGTACGCCAGGATGCCGGTGTCGACGTGTCCGGCGGCGTCGAGCGCCTGCCGCACCGCCGCGACCTGGCCGTCCATCATCCCGCTGGTGCCGAGCAGGTGGGCACCGGCCGCGGCCTGGGCGAGCCCCATCGCGGCGTACCGCTCGAGGGTGGCGTCGTTGTCGACCCCGCCCCGCTCGTCGAGGACGCCGCAGTGACCGTGGTCGGTGAACTCGTCGAGACACAGGTCGGCCATCAGCACGGTGTCGTCGCCGAGCTCGTCGCGCAGCCGGCGCAGGCCGACGTTGAGGATGCCGTCGGGGTCGTCGGCGCCGGAGCCTCGGGCGTCCTTGTGCTCGGGGACGCCGAAGAGCATCACGCCGCCGACCCCCGCGGTGACGGCCTCGCGCGCGGCCTTGGCCAGCGAGTCGAGGCTGTGCTGCACGACGCCGGGCATCGACCCGATCGGCACCGGCTCGTCGATCCCCTCGCGCACGAACATCGGCAGGACGAGGTCGCTCGGCCGGACCGTCACCTCACCGACGAGGCGACGCAGTGCGGCGGTGCGCCGCAGCCGGCGCGGACGCGACGCCGGGAACGGCGGCAACTGGGGCAGGCTCACGAACCCAGGTTACGGCGGTGCCGCAGCCCCCGCTCGGCGATCTTCGGGCACCACACGACGCCGGACGCGGGACACGCAGGACGATCCCCGTGCCCAGCGCCACCCGCGCCGCGCCGCCGGAGCGACGCGGCGCGCGAGGTCAGCGCGAGGCGCGCCGGGCCGAACCGCGGACCGGCTTCTTCGCGGCGGCGGTGGCCACCTTCTCCTTCTCCGCCGCGGCCCGCTCGACGGCGAACTCCGCGAGCGCGTCGATCAGCGCGGGCACCGTGGCCTCCTCGGGCTGTACGTCGACGCGCAGGCCGAACTCGGTGGCCGTGGCGGCGGTCTGCGGGCCGATGCAGGCGACGACGGTCCGGGCGTGCGGCTTGCCGGCGATGCCGACGAGGTTGCGCACGGTCGACGAGGACGTGAAGCACACGGCCTGGAACCCACCGGACTTGATCGCGTCGCGGATCTCGGCCGCCGGCGGGGCGGCGCGCACGGTGCGGTAGGCGGTGACGTCGTCGATCTCCCAGCCGAGCTCACGCAGCCCGGCTGCGAGCGTCTCGGTCGCGATGTCGGCGCGCGGCAGCAGGACGCGGTCGATCGGGTCGAGCACGTCGTCGTACGGCGGGAAGTCGGCGAGCAGGCCCTCGGACGACGCGTTGTCGTCGGCGGGCACGAGCTCGGGCTTGATGCCGAACGAGCGGACGGCCTCGGCCGTCGCCTTGCCGACGCAGCCGATCTTGACGCCGGCGAAGGCACGGGCGTCCAGGCCGAACTCCTCGAACTTCTCCCGGACGGCGCGCACGGCGTTCGTCGAGGTGAAGATGATCCACTCGTAGCGCCCGGTGACGAGGCCCTTGATCGCCCGCTCCATCTGCGTCGGCGTGCGGGGCGGCTCGACGGCGATCGTCGGCACCTCGACGGGCACCGCGCCGTGACCACGCAGCCGCTCGCTCATGACGCCGGCCTGCTCCTTGGTCCGCGGCACGAGCACCTTCCAGCCGTAGAGCGGCCGGGACTCCCACCACGTCAGCTTGTCGCGCGCGGCGGCGGCCTTGCCGACCGTCACGACGAGCCGGCCGGACATCCCCACCGTCGCCAGCGCGAGATCACCGACCTGGCCGAGCACGGTCTGCTGGCCGGTGGTCGTTCCGGCGCAGCTCACCGCGACCGGGGTGTCGGGCTTGAGGCCGTTGGCCACCAGCTGCTCGCCGACGTTCTCGACCTCGGCCGCGTCGACGGTGAGCACCAGGGTGCCGGCGGCGCCGGCCAGCGCCTCGAAGTCGGCGTCGGCGATGTCGGCGAGGTCGACCTCGGTGCGCACCGAGCCCACCGGGACGCCGGCGTAGGCCGCCGTGCCGGTGCCGAGCGTGACGCCCGGGACGACCTCGAAGGGCACGACGGTCTTGGCGACCGCCAGTGCCTCCTTGACCGCGGCGTCGTCGACGAACGGGTCGCCGGCGACGAGCCGGACGACGTGACGACCGTTGCGGGCCTCGGTCAGCGTCACCTTGGCCGTCTCGGCGGCGACGGTCTCGGCCGGCCGGACCTCGCCGCTCGCGAGAGCGACCACCCCCGGCGCCACCGCGGCGTCGACCACCACGAGGTCGGCGGCCCGGACGGCGTCCGCGGCACGGGTGGTCAGCAGGCCGGGATCGCCGGGACCGGCACCTACGAAGGTGATCCGGCCGACGGTCTTGCGCGCGCGGGTCATGCAGTGCTCCCCATCATGGTGGTGGCGCCGTCGGCGAGCAGCTCGGCGGCAAGGCGCCGGCCGACTCCGTCGGCATCGGTCGTGGGTCCGGTGGCCGACAGTCGAACGGCGTCGCTGCCGTCGATCGCGGTCACCGAACCACGCAGGAAAATCTCGGGGCCGTCGTCGCCCTCGGCGATCTCGGCCAGTGCCCCGATCGGGGACGAGCAGCCCGCCTCGAGCGCCTCGAGCAACGCGCGCTCGGCGGCGACCGCCGCCCGGCTGGCCGCGTGGTCCAGCACGCTCAGCAGCGCCACGGCGCCGGCGTCGTCGGACCGGCACTCGATCGCGAGCGCGCCCTGGGCCGCCGCGGGCAGCACCTGGATCGGGTCGAGCACCTCGGTGACGAGGTCGGCGCGACCGATGCGCCGCAGCCCGGCGTACGCCAGCACGACGGCGTCGCACTCGCCGGCGGTGACCTTGCCGACGCGGGTGTCGATGTTCCCGCGGATCGGGACGACCTCGACGCCGAGCCCGAGCGCGTTCAACTGCGCGGCGCGCCGGGGCGAGCCGGTCCCCACCCGCGCCCCGGCGGGCAGCTCGCCGAGCGTGAGCCCGTCGCGGGCGACCAGCACGTCGCGCGGGTCCTCGCGGGGCGGGACGGCTGCCACGGTGATGCCGTCGGCGGGGCCGGTGGGCAGGTCCTTGTAGGAGTGGACGGCGATGTCGATCTCGCCCGCGAGCAGCGCGCTGCGCAGCGCCGACACGAACACGCCGGTGCCGCCGATCTGCGTCAGCGCCGCGGCCGAGCGGTCGCCCTCGGTCGTGATGTGGACGGTCTCGGTGGGCGCGCCCAGCTGCGAGATCACGTGGTCGGTCTGGGCCCGGGCGAGCCGGCTCGCCCGCGTGCCCACCCGGAAGGTGCGGGCCTCGGTCATCGCACCTCGCCGGTCTGCTTCTTGACCGCGGCGACGGACTCCGCGGCGGCGGGGTCGAGCCCGAACAGCTCGCGCAGCGCAGCGGCGTACTGGTCGCCGCCCGGTGTCGAGGCGAGCTCCTTCACGCGGACGGTCGGCGCGTGCAGCACCTTCTCGACCGCGCGGCGCACGGCGTCGGCGACCTCGCCGCGGTCGGCCGGGTCGAGGCCGGGCAGCCGGCCGTCGAGGCGGGCGAGCTCGGAGTCGACGACCTGCTTGGCACGCGCTCGGAGCGCGGTCACGGTCGGCGCGACCGCCAGCCGCTGCTGCGCGATCAGGTAGTCCTGCAGCTCGGCGGCCACGATCGCCGTCGACGCGTCGACCTCGGCGTCGCTGACCATGGCGCCGCCGTTGCGCAGCGCCTCGAGGTCGACGTAGGTGACGCCGGGCGACACCGCGACCGCCGGGTCGACGTCGCGCGGCAGCGCGAGGTCGAGCACGCACAGCGGTCGCTCGTGACGTGCGCCGACGAGGTGGGACTCGACCACCAGGCCGGTGGAGCCGGTCGAGGAGACGAGGACGTCGGCGTTCGCGATCTCGTGCTGCAGCCGGGTGAGGGCGACCGCGCGACCGTCCAGATTCTCGGCGAGACGCTCGGCCCGTTCGAGCGAGCGGTTCGCCACCACGATGTCGGTCACGCCGCGGCGCCGCAGCGTGGCGCCGCTGAGCGCCCCCATCGAGCCGGCACCGACGATCAGGGCGGTACGCCCCTCGAGGTGGCCGAGCGCCTGCTCGGCACGGTCGAGCGCGACCGACACGACGGACGCGCCGGCGCGGTCGATGCCGGTCTCGGCGTGCACCCGCTTGCCCACCCGCAACGCGGTCTGCGTCAGGTCGTGCATGACGGTGCCGACCGACCCGAGCTCGGTGCCCAGCGCGTAGGCGACGCGCAGCTGGCCCAGGATCTGCGACTCGCCGACGACCATCGAGTCGAGTCCGGCGGCGACGCTGAACATGTGCTCGGCCGCCGCCTCGGCGAAGTGCACGTAACAGTGGTCGGACAGGTCGGCGATCGCCATGCCCGCGTGCCGCGCGAGCACCGAGCGGATCTCGAAGTCGCCGGGGTGGAAGCGCGGGATGTCGGCGTAGACCTCGACCCGGTTGCAGGTCGAGAGCAGCAGCACCTCGCTGATGGTCTCCGCGCGGTGCAGCTCCTCCAGGGTCTTGCGCAGGTCGTCGGCCGACACCGACGCGCGCTCGAGCACCGACACCGGCGCCGTCCGGTGCGACAGACCGACCACGATGACGCTCATGCGCGTCCTCGTTCCGCTGCGGGCGCGCACGAGGCTCGGCGCGCACTGTGCCCCTGGTTCACTCGGCAAGCCTCGCTCACGAGTTGGCCGCCTTCGTCAGGGCCGCGGCGGCCTTGCGGTTCTCGTGGAACGAGAGGATCTGCAGCTCGGCGGCGAGGTCGACCTTGCGCACGTCGACGTGCTCGGGCACCGACACGACGACGGGCGCGAAGTTCAGGATGCTGGTGACCCCGGCCGCGACCAGCCGGTCGCACACCTCCTGGGCCACCTTGCCCGGCACCGCCAGCACGGCGATGGTGATGCCTTCCTCGGCCACGACGCGGTCGAGCTCGGCGACGTCGCGCACGGTGAAGCCCTGCACGGTCGTGCCGACCAGCTCGGGGGCCGCGTCCAGCAACGCGGCGATGCGGAAGCCGCGCGACGCGAAGCCCGCGTAGCCGGCGAGCGCCTGACCGAGGTTGCCGACGCCGACGAGGGCGACCGAGCGGTGCACGGTCAGGCCGAGGGTGCGCGAGATCTGTCGGGTGAGGATGCCGACGTCGTACCCGACCCCCCGGATGCCGTACGACCCGAGGTAGGACAGGTCCTTGCGCAGCATGGCGGAGTTCACCCCGGCCCCGGTGGCGAGCTCCTCGGACGACACGGTGGTGATCGCGCGCTCGGCCAGGAGCGTCAGCACGCCCAGGTAGGTCGCCAGGCGGGCCACCGTCGCGTCCGGGACGGAGCGGGCCTCGCCGGCGCGCGGGGCGTCGGGCACGACCTGTCCGCGGACGTTGCGCGGCTGCGACATCGACACCTCGAGGAGATGACCCGGACGGCGTGGCGCGAACGCGGAGCGGACCTGCGCGCGGGCGTCGGAGTCGGTGTGGTAGGGCTGATTTCCGCTTCTGGACGGTACGCCGCTCGTGAATCTTTTCCCAAATCGCGAGGGGCCGTGGTAGTGGATGCCTCGCGCGGCGGCCGGCGGGTCGACGGAGCCGGACGTCAGCGGGCGACGGCCCGGCGGAAGCGGGCCTCCTCGACACGCCAGTACCCGTGCTCCTTGCCGTCGACGAGGATCACCGGCACCCGGTCGGAGTACTCCGCACGCAGCCGCGGGACGGCGTCGACGTCCGCCTCGCGATAGGCGAAGCCGAGCTCGGCGGCCAGCGCGCGCAGCAGCGTCTCGGCCTCCTCGCACAGATGGCATCCGGTGCGGGTGAGCAGGGTCACCACGTGGTCAGCGGGAGCCATCGGCGACCTGCCCTTCGACGTCCTCGCCCGACCCGCCGGGATCGAGCTGCCACTTCTTCACCGTGCCCGTCACGGTGTGCGGCAATGCGGGAACGACCTCCACCGCGCTGCTGCGCTCACTCGTCACGCTCCCCTCACCGGGCGGCACACGCCGCGCCGTTCGTGCCCCGCACCCGTCCGGCGGACGCGTCCCGCGGCCGTCGATGTATCGGACGACCCTTGCCATTCGTGACACGGCGTGCAAGCTAGAGGACAGCGAGCAGGTGGATGACCCGGTAATCCCGGCGTTCCGGGCCAAAGGCGTCACCGTCGCCGGGTTCGGAGACGCCCAACCAGCCGAGCCGCGGTACGGAAAGCGAAATTTTTTCACACGGGCCACCTGCCGGAGGCGGCCCGGGTCGGAGTCGGGCGAAGGGGCAGCGAACATGCCAGGTGCGCCGCTGCGTCGCCCGGCGCGCACCGACGAGGCGACCGGCCTGTCGGCCCTCGCCGATCTGGTCAACGACGCACTGGCCCGGTTGGGTGCGCGCCCGGCGTACGCGACGGCCGGCCACCCGCACCGCCCCGCCGTCGCGGCCTCGGTGCCGACCGCCCACGCCGAGCGCGGCCGGTGGCGCGGGACCGCAGCGCGTCCGGTCGCGGGCACCCGGCCCGGCGGCGGCAGCAGCGACGACACCGGCAGCGGCGACGACCCGGGTGACGCCGTCGCCGGCGGCGTCGAGGAGAGCCACGCCGAGGGCTGGCGACTGGTACGCGCGGCGCAGGACGGGGACGGCGAGGCCTTCGGCGTGCTCTACGACCGGTACGTCGACGTCGTCTACCGCTTCATCTACTTCCGCGTCAACGACCGCGCGCTCGCCGAGGACTTCACCAGCGAGACGTTCTTGCGGGCGTTGCGGCGCATCGGCTCGTTCAGCTACCAGGGCCGTGACATCGGCGCCTGGTTCGTCACGATCGCGCGCAACATCGTGCTCGACCACATGAAGTCGGCCCGGCACCGGCTCGAGACCCCGACCGGCGAGACCATCGAACGCAAGGACCACGAGCGCAGCACCGAGGCCGCCGTGCTCGAGACCCTGCAGTCCGAACGGTTGATGGCGGCGGTGCGGCAGCTGGGCGACGAACAGCGCGACTGCGTGATGCTGCGCTTCATCCAGGGGCTGTCGGTGAGCGAGACCGCCGCGGTGATGGGCAAGAACGACGGCGCGGTGAAGGCGCTGCAGCACCGGGCCGTGCGCAAGCTGGCCGAGATCGTCGGTGGCGAGCTGCGATGACGGTCCGGCCGGCCGGGCCGCGACGGCTAGGCGGGACATGGTGTCCCGGCAATTTGTACGGGCTCCGGCGTAACTGCGGACCGCCCTCGTCGTTCTACCCGGTGACCGGCGGGTTCGCCGGCGCGGCACTGGGTGGCGGACGCGCACCGACGCGTCCGGAAACGGGAGTTCGGGCCGATGGCTGACGAGCGTCGGACGCGCACGGGCGGTCGTGGGTTCCGCCGGGTCCAGGACCCGACGACCTCGACCGACCCGCGCGTCGTCGCCGTGCTCGACGAGCTGGCACGTCTCCCCGTCGCCCCCGCGCCACGGCCGGAGTTCCGCGCCGAGCTCCGCGCGCAGCTCGTGGCCATCGCGCCCCGCATCGTCGCCGAGAGCGCCGACGACCCGACCACCGTGCCGGGCGCCGCGACGCGCCCCACGGCGGTCGCCGACACCACCCCCGCCGCCGGCGGCTCCACCGCGGTGCTCGACCGACCCCGCCCCAGCCCGCGGCCGCGCCCGGGCACCCCTGCCGTCCCGTCGACCGGCGCCGAGCGCACCCGCCGGCGGCGGCGCGTCCCGCTCGCCCGGCCGCTGGCCGTCGCCGCCTCCGTCGTCACCGTCCTGGCGCTGGTACTCGGCGGTGCGGTCTGGCTGAGCCGGGACGCCGTGCCCGGCGACACCCTCTACGGCCTGAAGCGCACGAGCGAACGCGTCGAGCTGTCCTTCGCCGACGACGACGCCGACCGGGCCCGGTACCACCTGCAGTTCGCGCAGACCCGCGTCGAGGAGGCACGCACGCTGGTCTCGCGCGCCACCGCGGCCGCCGCCGGTGGCCGACTGCAGGCCGGCGGCCTCTCGCCCGAGACCAGCCATCAGGTCACCGACACCCTCACCGCCGCCGACGACGACACGCGCGCCGCGCTGCGCCTCCTCGGCGCGACGGCCGTCCAGGCGGGCTCGGCCGACGCGTTGCGGGGCATGCAGTCCTGGTGGCCCGGCCAGCTGGACCGCCTCGCCCGACTGCGCAAGGCCGTCCCGGCGGGCACCTCCGCACGCAGCAGCGCCACGAGGTCGATGACCGTCCTGCGGACCGCCGCGGCGCGGGTCAAGGCCCTGGACGGTCGCGTCGGCTGCCGCTGCCTGCAGCACGCGCCGAGCGACTCCTACGGTCCCGTGCCCACCCGCTCCCGCCCGTCGGGCACGCACCCGACCTCGCCGGCCCCTGCCCCGACGGCCCGGCGCAGCCACGCGCCCGGCTCGTCCCCGACCACCGCTGCACGGCACGGCACGACGGGCACCGCGGGCTCGCGAAAGCCCACCACGGCGGCGCCCCGGACGAGCACCCGCCGGCTGCCGCGGCTCCCGCTGCCGACGCTCACCGCGCCGCCGACCTCCCGGCGGGCGACCAGCGCCCCGCTCGACCTCTGCACGATCAACCTGCTCGGCGTGCGGATCTGCCCGTCCAAGTAGGCCGGCGGACAGCGCACCCCTACTCGCCCGACAGCCCACGGCCAGGCCGGCGTGACTACGCTCGGCCCGTGGACGGACGGGCCCGGGACGAGCAGCTCACCGGCGAGGGCACCGTCGACGGCACCGTCGAGCCGGGGATCGAACCGGTCGCGCCCTACGTCGTCGACCCGACCGCGGCCGCGTTCTTCGACGTCGACAACACGATGATGATCGGCGCGTCCATCTACCACTTCGCCCGCGGGCTGGCGGCGCGCGACTTCTTCACCTGGCGTGACCTCGCCCGCTTCACGGCTCGCCAGGCGCGACTGCGCGTGCGGGGCGAGTCGCACGGCGACATGCACTCCTCGCGCGAGTCGGCGCTCGCCTTCGTCGCCGGCAAGCGGGTCGAGGACGTCGTCGCACTCGGTGCCGAGATCTACGACGAGGAGATGTCGGGCAAGATATGGCGGGGCACCGAGTCCCTCGCACGACTGCACCTCGACGCCGGCCAGCGCGTCTGGCTGGTGACCGCCACCCCGGTCGAGCTGGCCGGGATCATCGCCGACCGCCTCGGGCTCACCGGCGCCCTGGGCACGGTCGCCGAGCACGAGGACGGCGTCTACACCGGGCACCTCGTCGGCGAGGTGCTGCACGGCGAGGACAAGGCCGCCGCCGTCCGCCTGCTCGCCGCGGCCGAGGGGCTCGACCTGTCGCACTGCTCGGCGTACTCCGACTCGATCAACGACCTGCCCATGCTCTCGCTCGTCGGGCGCCCGGTCGCGGTGAACCCCGACTCCGCCCTGCGGGCCGAGGCGAAGCGACGGGGCTGGGAGATCCGCGACTTCCGCACCGGCCGCAAGGCCGCACGCATCGGCATCCCCGCCGCGCTCGGCCTGGGCGCGGCGGGCGGCGGCGTCGCCGCCGCGGTCGCGGTGCGCCGGGCGCGCCGCGACACGCGCAGCCCGCTGCGACGGCTGGGCGACGACCTCGCGCGGAGCGTCTCGACGATCGTGCTCCGTCGGGCGTGACCGCCGGTCAGCGCCAGACCGAGCGGCGCGCCCCGAGCAGTCGGTAGAGCGTGTGCTGGATCGTCTCGCGCACGCGGTCGGTGAGCTCGAAGACGGCGAGCGGGTCGTCCGCCGCGTCGACCGACACCGCCGTGGTGTCGATCGGCGCGCCGAACTCGATGTACCACTTGCTCGGTAGCGGCACCGCCCCGAGCGGCCCGAGCCAGGGGAACGTCGGGGTGAGCGGGAAGTAGGGCAGGTCGAGGATGCGGGCCAGCGTGCGAGCGTTGCCCAGCACCGGGTGGATCTCCTCGGAGCCGATGATCGACACCGGGACGATCGGCGCGTGGGCCCGCACGGCGGAGCGCACGAAGCCCCCACGGCCGAAGCGCTGCAGCCGGTAGCGCTCGGCGAAGGGCTTGCCGATGCCCTTGAACCCCTCGGGCCACACGCCGACGAGCTCGCCGGCGGCGAGCAGCCGGTCGGCGTCCTCGGCGCACGCGAGCGTCCCGCCGCCCTTGCGCGCGAGCTGCCCGATGCCGGGCGTGCGGAAGAGGAGGTCGGCGGCCAGCGGCCGCAGGAAGCGGTGCGCGGGGTGCTCGACATGCACCGCGACCGCCGTCATCACGGCATCGAGCGCCCACAGCCCGCCGGCGTGATTGGCGACGAGCAGGGCCGGGCCCTCGGCCGGGATGTGCTCCACGCCGTTGACCTCGACCCGGAACCAGCGCTCGTAGAGCGGTCGCAGCAGCGGCAGCAGCGCCCCCTCGGCGAGGTCGGCGTCGAAGCCGAAGTCGTCCACCTCGTAGCGCCCGGCCAGCCGTCGGCGCAGCAGCGCGAGCGCGGCGTCGACGGCACCGGGGGGACGCGGGCGACCCGCCACCGCGCCGGCCGCCACGGCATCGGTCGTTCCGGCCGTCACCGCGTCCTCGCGACCGCGTCCGGCCGGCCGGCCGGCCTCGCCCTGGAGCGGGATGATGCGGGCGCCGCCCATCACGTGCTCCCGAGGACGGCGCGCCGGACGCGGCCCGGACGGGACCAGCGGGGGGCGAAGACCTCGTCCACGGCGCGCTCGGTGGAGTACCGCGGCAGGTAGCCCACGCGCTCGCGGAGCGCGGTGGTGTCGAGCGCCCGGCCGTAGGTCAGGTACCGGACCTCCTCCGGGCCGAGATCGGCCACGCCGGCATTGCGCACCAGCCCACCGAGCGCGCCGATTGCCGCCGCCGGCACCGGCAGTGACCGGTGCCCCGCGCGACGCACCACCTGCGAGAGCGTCAGCACGCCGTCGCCGGCGACGTTGACGGTCCCCGTGAAGCGGCCGGTGGTCACCGACCGCAGCACCTCGACGGCATCGGACTCGTGCAGCAGCTGCAGCCGGGGGTCGTACCCCAGCGGTGTGGGGACGACGGGCATGGCGAGGTAGCGGCTGAGCGCCGAGTCGACCGTGGGCCCGACGAGGTCGGCGAGCCGCAGGACGGCGACGGCGACGTCGGGCCGGCGGCGGCCGAATCCGCGCAGGTATCCCTCGACCTCGACGGCGTCCTTCGCGAAGCCGCTACGCGACCCGGCGAGCGGGGGCATGTCCTCGGTGAAGACCGCGGGGGCGTCGGGGCCCGCGCCGTAGACCGCGGCGGTCGATTTCAGCACGACCCGCTCGACGGTGTCGGAGTGCTGGCACGCCGCCAGCAGCTGCATGGTGCCGGTGACGTTGAGCTCCTGCATCGGCACGCGACCCCCGGCCTGGCGCGGGGAGGCGAGCAACGACGCGTGCACGACGGTCGTGACCCGCGCCTGGCCGATCACCTTGGCCACGAGCGGGTTGCGGATGTCCGCGCGGACGAACTCGGCCCGGCCGAGCTGCTGCAGGGCGGCACCCCGGGGCGGCGCCGTGTCGATGCCGATGATCCGCTCGATCGCGGGATCGGCGGACAGCAGCGCGGCCAGGCGGCCGCCGAGGAGGCGGCTCACGCCTGTGATGAGGACGATCGAGGACACCGACGTCTCCCGCGGACGAGTCGGCGGTCGCCCGCCGCGATGCGGGCCCGGGCGCTACTTCTTGTTACGACGCTGGACGCGAGTCTTCTTCAGCAGCTTGCGGTGCTTCTTCTTGGCCATCCGCTTGCGACGCTTCTTGATCACAGAACCCATGGGGGTGCCAGCCTCTCCGGAACTCTTCTGCTGTCGTCTCGTTCCAGCAGAATCGTCGTGCTCCGCTGTTGCCGACAGGTACCAGCCAGAGTCTAGCTAACCGGCTTCGATGAAGGCGTCGCGCAGGTAGTCGTGGACGGCCTTCTCGGGCACGCGGAACGACCGCCCCACCCGCACGGCGGGCAGCTCGCCGCCGTGGACCATGCGATAGACCGTCATCTTGGACACGCGCATCACCGTGGCCACCTCGGCCACGGTCAAGAACTTGACGTCGGCAAGGGCGGGATCGACCGGGCGGATCCCGGCCGGCTCCCTCGACTCGTCGTTCTTCTTGGCAGGCATGACTCACCGACACCTTCGGCACGTGTCGGGTCGTCGGCTTCCCCACCGACGCACGGGACACGCACGTGCTTGAGGAGAGACTAGCGGTACTCATGGTGCCTATGCGATACCTGAGCGCACCCTAAATCCCCACTCGACGCTTCGTCGGCGCCCGATTCGCGCCGTGTGCCCGCCGCCGGGGGGCCCGCGTCCCTAGCTGCTCAGCCGTCCGCCCCCAGGACGGCGCTGCGGACGGCGGCGGCCTCGATGGCCGCGATGAGCGCCGCGCGTACGCCGTGCGCCTCCAGCTCGCGGATCGCCGAGATGGTGGTGCCGCCCGGGCTGGTGACCGCCTCGCGCAGCTGGACGGGGTGCTCGCCGGAGTCGCGCAGCATGGTCGCCGCCCCGACCGCCGTCTGCACGATGAGCTCGGCGGCGAGGGTCCGCGGCAGGCCGAGCAGGATCCCCGCGTCGATCATCGCCTCGACGAGGAAGAAGAAGTATGCCGGCCCCGAACCGGACAGCGCGGTGACGGCGTCGAGCTGGGACTCGGGGACGCGCACCACCCGCCCCACCACGCCGAGCATGGCCTCGGCGGTGGCGACGTGCTCGTCGGTGGCGTGCGCGCCGGCGGAGACGGCGGTCATCGCCTGGTCGACCAGTGCCGGCGTGTTGGGCATGCAGCGCACCACCGGCACGCCGTCGGCGAGGGCGCGCTCGATCCGCGTCGTCGTGATGCCGGCGGCGACCGACACCAGCAGGTGGTCCGGGCCGATCACCGGGGCGAGCTGGGCGAGCAGCGTGTCGATGTCCTGCGGCTTGATGGCGAGGACCAGCGTCCGGGCCCGGGCCGCCGCCTCGGCGACGTCGACCGTCGTCACCCCGTACGTCTCGGCGAGGTAGGCCGCCCGTTCCGGGTGCTTCTCGCTGACGACGGTGTCGCCGGGCGTCCTGCCGCCGCGCAGCAGTCCGGACAGCAACGCCTCGCCGATCTTGCCGCCGCCGATGAGGGCGATGCCGTCACCGGCGCCGGCGCTGTCCTCGGTCATGTCAGCCCTTCGAGACGAGTGCGCGGGCGAAGAAGGCGAGGTTCGCGGGCCGCTCGGCCAGCCGGCGCATCAGGTAGCCGTACCACTGGGAACCGTAGGGCACGTAGACGCGCACCGTGTTCCCGGCGGCCGCGAGCCGGCGCTGCTCGTCCGGGCGGATGCCGTAGAGCAGCTGGAACTCGACGTCGCCGTGACCCTTGACCCGGGCCCGGTCGTCGACGATCTCGATCAGCCGCGGGTCGTGGGTCGCGAACATCGGGTAGCCGCCGCCGTCGAGCAGCACGTTGGCGCAGCGGACGTAGGACCGGTCGACGTCCAGCGACCGGTCGAACGCGACCGACGCGGGCTCGTCGTACGCGCCCTTGCAGAGTCGTACCCGACTGCCCGGGTGCGCGAGGTCGCGGCAGTCACCCTCCGTCCGCTTCAGGTACGCCTGCAGGACGGCGCCGGTGTCCGGGAAGTCCCGCCGGAGTTCCCCCAGCACCGTGAGCGTCGAGTCGGTGGTGGTGTGGTCCTCCATGTCGAGCGTGACCGTGGCGCCGACTTCGCGCGCACGCGCGCAAATGGTTCGGGCGTTGTCGAGGGCGATCTTCTCACCGTCGTCGCCCAGGGCCTGCCCGACGGCGCTGAGCTTCACGCTCACCTCGGCCCGGGCGGTGAGCGGGGCCAGACGGGCCGTCAGCCCTGCGTCGTCCAACGCCTGCAGTACGTCCACGTAGGCGGTGACGGCGTCCGCCGCCCGCGCCCGGTCGCTGGTGTCCTCGCCGAGGTGGTCGAGCGAGACGGTGAGCCCGTCGGCGACGAGCGCACGGGCGACCTCGACCGCGGCCGCGGTGTCCGCACCCCCGACGAAGCGCCGCACCACCGAGCGTGACACCGGCGCGTGCGTCACCAGGCGTTCGAGACGCCGGTTGCGGGCGGCCGCGAGGATCGGCGAACGGAGCATCCGCCCAGGCTAATCGCGTCCGCGCTCACCCAGGGCGGGAGGGCGGGACGTCCGCCGCCGCCAGGTGCAGGCGGCAGAAGGCGAGGGCCTCGGCGAGGTCGGCCTCGCGCTCGGCGCGGTCCAGCACCCGCCGGGTGTTGATCTCGACGACGACGTTGCCGCTGAAGTCGCGGCGCGCGAGACGCTCCAGGACGTCCGCGCACGGCTGGCTGCCGCGGCCGGGCACGAGGTGCTCGTCCTTCGGCTGGCCGGTGCCGTCGGCGATGTGCAGGTGCGTGAGCCGGTCGCCCATCGCGGTGAGCATGCCGATCGCGTCCGACTGCGAGACGGCCGTGTGCGAGAGGTCGAGGGTGTAGTCGCGGTACGGCTCCTCGGCCGCGACGTCCCACGACGGCTGGTAGGCCGACACCTCGCGTCCGCGAACGCGCAACGGGAACATGTTCTCGACCGCGAAGCGCACGTCGGTCTCCTCGGCCAGCTGCCCCACGCCCTCGCGGAAGCGGCGCGCGTAGTCGCGCTGCCAGCGGAACGGCGGATGGACGACGACCGTGTCGGCCCCCACCAGCTCGGCGGCGAACCGCGCGCGTTGCAGCTTGGTCCAGGGGTCGGTCGTCCACACCCGCTGGGTGATGATCAGGCACGGGGCGTGGATCGCGAGGACGGCGACGCCGTAGTGCTGCGACAACCGCTGCAACGCGTACGGGTCCTGACTCACGGGATCGGTCCACACCATGACCTCGACGCCGTCGTAGCCGAGCTTCGCGGCGAGCTCGAACGCCACGGCCGTCCCCTCGGGGTAGACCGACGCGGTCGACAACCCGATCCGGGCGGCGCACGGCCGCAGCGCCCGGCCCGGCGTGCCGTCCGGGGGGCCCGCGCTCATGCGAGCGAGCGTAATCCGCGGGGCGCGGTCACGACCCCTCGAGCCAGTCGAGCCGCCGCAGGATCACACCCTCGCGCAGCGCCCACGGGCACAGCTCGAGCTCCTCGACGTCGAGGGCGTCCATCGCGGCGGCGGCGACCACCGCGCCGGCCAGCACCTGGTGCGCGCGACCGACGCTGACGCCGTCGAGCTCGGCGAGGTCCTGCGAGGCCATCCGCGAGATGAACGACGTGACCTGGGTGAGACCGGTGCGGGTCAGCAACCGGCGGACCCGGGGCCCTTCGGAGCTGGGCGCCGCGCCGGCCAGCCGGGCCAGGGTGCGGAACGTCTTGCTGGTGGCGACGACCCGGTCGGGCAGCCCCGCGTCGAGCAGCCGTTGCGCCGGTGCACGCAGTGTCTCGTCCACGTACGCACGGAGAGCGCTGACCTCGTTCTTGCCGGCCGGGTCGTCGCGGAACCACTCGCGGGTGAGGCGCGCGGCACCGAGCGGCACCGAGAACGCGACCTCCGCGTCCTCGTGCCGGCCGACGGCGAGCTCCAGCGAGCCACCGCCGATGTCGAGGCTGATGAGGTTGCCGGCGCTCCAGCCGAACCAGCGCCGCACCGCGAGGAACGTCAACCGGGCCTCGTCCTCCCCCGACAGCACGTCCAGGGGCACCCCGGCTTCCTTCGCGACCCGCTTGAGCACGCGCGCGCTGTTGCCGGCGTCGCGTACCGCGGACGTCGCGAACGCGACCAGCTCGTCGCAGCCGTGCTCGTCGGCCTTGTCCCGCGCGCTGACGGCCGCGGCGACGAGCGTATCGGCACCGGCCTTGGACAGATCGCCGTCGCGGTCGATGTGTTCGGCGAGTCGGAGCTCGACCTTGTGCGACAGCTGCGGCGTCGGTTGGGCACCGCGATGGGCGTCCACCACCAGCAGGTGAACGGTGTTCGAGCCGACGTCCAGCACACCCAGTCGCACGCCGCGCAGCGTATCGGCTGCACGATGCGGCCGCGTTTCGTCTCGTAGGCTCGACGCGTGCCGAAGCGCAGTCCCGCCAGTGCCCGCCCCGTCCGCGAGGTCGGCCTCGACTTCCCCCGCGAGTGGATCGAGTTCTTCGATCCGGCCGATCCGCAGCACCTCGTCCGCGCCGACCTCACCTGGCTGACGTCGCGGTGGACGTGCATCTTCGGCCGCGGCTGCCACGGCACGGTGGCCGGTCAGGCCAGCACCGGCTGCTGCAACCACGGCGCGTACTTCACCGACAAGGACGACGAGAAGCGCACGAAGCGTTTCGCCGAGCAGCTGACCCGCGAGCACTGGCAGCTCTACGACGAGGGCCACCGCACCGGCAAGCGCGGTGCCGTCAAGCTCGACTTCGCCGAGCCGGTCGAGGACGACGAGGAGGGTCGCCGCAAGACCCGCACCGTCGACGGTGCCTGCATCTTCGCCAACCGCGACGGGCACCCCGGCGGCATCGGCTGCGCGCTGCACGGGCTCGCCCTCGAGATCGGGCGCAACCCGCTCGAGACCAAGCCCGAGGTGTGCTGGCAGCTACCGGTCCGTCGGGAGCAGGAGTGGGTGGACCGTCCCGACGAGACGCGCATCCTGCGCACCACGCTCGCCGAGTTCGACCGTCGCGGCTGGGGCGAGGGCGGTCACGACCTCGACTGGTACTGCACGTCCTCGCCGGAGGCCCACGTCGGCGGCGAGCCGATGTACGTCTCGTACGGCCCGGAGCTCGTCGCGCTCATCGGGCAGCCGGCCTACGACGAACTCGCCGCCGTCTGCGCGAAGCGGCTCGCCCTGGGCCTCGTCGCCGTCCACCCCGCCACGCGTGCAGCCGGCACCGCGGGTCAGCTCTCGAACTTGTAGCCCAGGCCGCGGACGGTGACGAGGTACTTGGGCGTGGCGGGGTCGGGCTCGATCTTGGCCCGCAGCCGCTTCACGTGGACGTCGAGGGTCTTGGTGTCACCGACGTAGTCGGCGCCCCACACGCGGTCGATGAGCTGCCCGCGCGTCAGGACCCGGCCGGCGTTGCGCAGCAACAGCTCGAGCAGGTCGAACTCCTTGAGCGGCATGGCGATCTGCTGGCCGTCGACGGTGACGACGTGGCGCTCGACGTCCATGCGCACCGGACCCGCCTCGACGACGTTGAGCAGCAGCTCCTCGGGCTCGGCGCCACGACGCAGCACCGCCCGGATACGCGCCACCAGCTCGCGCGACGAGAACGGCTTGGTGACGTAGTCGTCCGCGCCGAGCTCGAGACCGACGACCTTGTCGACCTCGGAGTCGCGGGCGGTGACCATGATGATGGGCACGTGCGACCGGGTGCGCAGCTCGCGGCACACCTCGGTGCCGGAGAGCCCCGGCAGCATCAGGTCGAGCAGGACGAGGTCGGCCCCGCTCCGCTCGAAGCTCTGCAACGCGTCGGTGCCGGTACCGGCGACCTCGACCTCGTACCCCTCGCGTCGCAACATGTAGGACAGCGCGTCCGAGAAGGACTCCTCGTCCTCCACGACCAGGACTCGCGTCATGCGCGGTTCTCCCCACTCTCTGCGGCCAGCGCCGCGACGCCGGCTGATTCGCCGCTGTTCGACTCGCCGCGGCTCGGCGGCGGCGTCGGTCCGGCCGTGTCGGACGTGGCCGACGATGGACGATCGGAATGAACGCGCGGTAACCGGATGGTGAATGTAGATCCGGAGCGATCGGCGCTCCAGACCGACACCGTCCCGAGGTGGTTCGTGACGATGTTCTTGACGATCGCGAGCCCCAGACCGGTGCCGCCCGTGGCGCGGCTCCGTGCCGGGTCGACCCGGTAGAAGCGTTCGAAGATCCGCTCGCGGTCGGCCTCGGCGATGCCGATCCCCTGGTCGGTGACGCTGATGTCGACGGTGGGGCGGGCGTCGATGTCGGTGGAGAGCCGCGCGGTCACGGCGACGCGCGTCCCGCTGCCGCTGTAGGCGATCGCGTTGTCGACGAGGTTGGCGACGGCGGTGGCGAGCTGGGCCTTGTTGCCCCGGACCTCGACATCGCCGACGCACGCGCGGGTGACGGTGATCGACGCCTGCTCGGCGGCGAGGCGGGTGCGCTCGATGGCCTCGGTGACGATGGTCTCGACGCCGACCACGGTGGCCCCCGGCATCGGGTCGGCGCCCTGCACCCGCGACAGCTCCATCAGCTCGCCCACGAGTCGAGCCAGCCGCGACCCCTCGTGCTGGATACGGCCGGCGAAGCGGTGCACGGCCTCGGGATCGTCCGCGGCGTCCTGGATCGCCTCGGCCAGCAGCGTCAGCGCACCGACGGGGGTCTTGAGCTCGTGCGAGACGTTGGCGACGAAGTCGCGACGGACGGCCTCGAGGCGGCGCAGCTCGGACACGTCGGACAGCAGCAGGCACACCGCCGCGACCCGCTCGTCCGGCCCGGGCAACAACGGCACGCCGGTGACGGAGAGCGCGATGGGCTCGCGACCGAGCCGACCGATGGGCAGGTCGATGGACGCGCTGTCGTACTCGCCGGTCTCGAGCGACTTGCGCGCGACCGCGACGAGCCCGGGGAAGGCGAGGGTGTCGACGTCCAGGATGCCCATGGCGCGGGCCGCGGGGTTCACCAGGACGGCGCGCTCCTCGCGGTCGATGACCACGACCCCGTGGTCGAGCGCCTCGACCACGAGGGAGGCGAGCTGCGGGTCGACCGACGGGGGTGACGCCGGATCGTCCGACGCCGGGTCGCCGGGGGTGGTGACGTCGCCGGATCGCGGAACACCACGGGCGACGGCGAGCCCGAGCACCACGCCCACGGCGAGGGCCACGAGTGCGACGATCGTCGCCAGAACCGCCACACTGGGAATGGTACGGCGGTTCGGCCACCGAACCGCCCCGTCACGAGGAGGCGGGCATGCTGCCACCTGCTGTTCACGAACAAGCCCGGGCACGTTCACCTCGGTTGCATGCCGTGGTCGTCCGCGCGTCGGATCGTCGCGACCATGCGTGACGTCTTCCACGACGAGATGGACGAGATCGGCGCCGGTGTCGCCGAGATGATCCGTCTCGTCGCCGCCGCCATCGACGAGGCGACGGGTGCCCTGCTCGGCGGTGACCTCGGCCGCGCCGAGCGCGTGATCGAGGCCGACGTGCAGGTCGACGCGTTGCGCGAGGACCTCGAGGACCGCTCCTTCCAGATGATCGCCCGGCAGCAGCCGGTGGCGACCGACCTGCGGACCCTCGTCACCACGCTGCACCTGGTCGCCGACCTCGAGCGCATGGGCGATCTCGCCCTGCACGTCGCGAAGATCGCGCGGCTGCGCTACCCCGATCTCGCCGTCCCGGCCGAGGCCCGCGACGTCATCGCGCAGATGGGCGATGTCGCCAAGTCGCTCGTGCAGAAGGTCGCCGACGTCGTCGAGGGCCGCGACATCCAGCTCGCGCAGGCCATCGAGGCCGAGGACGACTCGATGGACGCCCTGCGCCGCAAGCTGTTCACGCTCGTGCTCTCCCCGCGGTGGGGCCACGGCACCGAGGCCGCGATCGACATGACCCTGCTCGGGCGCTACTACGAGCGGTACGCCGACCACGCCGTCGCGGTGGCCCGTCGCACCATCTTCATCGTCACCGGCGTGCGGCCGAGCCCGTTGGCCAACGGTCTCGCCGGCCTGGGTTAGCCGCCCGCGGCGCTCCTGCCCTGGTTCGCGACGGCCTCGATGGCCGCCGCCGCGGCGTCGGGATCGAGGTAGGTGCCGGGGCGGGTCGGCCGCAGCGTGGCGTCGTCGAGGTCGTAGTGCAGCGGGATCCCCGTGGGCACGTTGAGCGAGACGACGGCCTCGTCGCTCATGCCGTCGAGGTGCTTGATGAGCGCGCGCAGCGAGTTGCCGTGCGCCGCGACGAGGACGACGCCGTGGCGTCGCAGGTCGGGGACGATGGCGTCGAACCAGTAGGGCAGCATGCGCCCGACGACGTCCTGCAGGCACTCGGTGCGCGGCAGCGTCTCGAGCAGGTCGGCGTAGCGGGGGTCGCCGGCCTGGCTGTACTCGTCGGCGTCATCGAGCGGGGGCGGCGGCGTGTCGTACGAGCGGCGCCACAGCATGAACTGCTCGTCGCCGAACTCGTCGCGCACCTGCGCCTTGTCCTTGCCCTGCAGCGCGCCGTAGTGACGCTCGTTCAGTCGCCACGAGCGACGCACCGGGATCCAGTGCCGGTCGGCCACGTCGAGCGCGAGCTGGCCGGTGCGGATGGCCCGCCGCAGCAGCGACGTGTGGACGACGTCGGGCAGCAGGTCGTGCTCGATCAGCAGCTCGCCGCCCCGGCGTCCCTCGGCCACGCCCTTGTCGGTCAGGTCGACGTCCACCCAGCCGGTGAAGAGGTTCTTCTGGTTCCAGTCGCTCTCGCCGTGGCGGAGCAGCACGAGGGTCGCCATGTCGCCATCCTGCCAGCGGCCCCGCAGGCCCGGGGAACGAGCCCGCGCGGCAGCGGTCCGAGCCGGCCGTCGCTTCCCGGGCGATGCGAGGGTGACGCCGGTCGCGTCAGGCGTCCCGCTGGGCGAACTCGGCGAACGCCTGCAGGTTGGCGAGCGGCTGGTCGTTCTTGACGCGCCACGCCCACTCGCGCTTGATGGACGAGCCGAAGCCCAGCTCGAGCAGGACGTTGAACGCGCCGTCGGCGTACTCGAGGACGGCGCCGAGGATGCGGTCGATCTCGTCCGGCGTCACCGACGCGAGCGGCACGCGGCCGGCGAGGTAGACGTCGCCGGTGCCGTCGATCGCCCAGGACACGGCGTACATGCGGGTGTTGCGCTGCAGCAGCCACGAGTAGACCTGCTCGCGGTTCTCCTCGGGAGCGCGCAGGACGAACGCCTCGATCGCGAGCGCGTGCGCGCCGACGGTGAGGATGCAGGCGGTCTTGAGCCGCTTCTCGCCGGGCAGCGCCACCGCGTACGCGGCGGTGCCGACCGGCTGCCATTCCAGGTCGAGCTCGGCCAGCGCCTGCTCGATGGTCGTCGTGACGTCGTGCGTAGCGGCGTCGCTCATGCGCGGGCGGCCTCCAGCTCCGGTATCGATTCGCGGTAGGCGGCCAGCAGGCCGTCGGCGGTGCGTTCCCACGAGAACCGTTCGGCGTGGCGCCGGGTACCCGTGACCAGTCGTTCGCGCACCCCTGCCCCTCGCAGCACGCCCGCGATCGCCTTCGCCCACTGGGCGGGATCGTGCCCGTCGACGAGCACACCGGAGACGTCGTCGGCGACCGCGGTGGGCAGACCGCCGACCGCGGCGGCCACCACCGGCGTCCCACAGGCCTGCGACTCGAGCGCCACCAGTCCGAAGGACTCGTTGTAGCTCGGCACGACGGTGAGGTCGGCGGCCCGATAGTAGTCGGCGACGACCTCGCGGGGCGCCGGCGGCCGGAACCGGACGACGTCGCGCAGCCCCAGCGAGTCGCTGAGATCGGCGAGGGCCTGTGGGTGCACCAGCCCGGACCCGCTCGGGGCGCCCAGGACCACGACCTGCAACGGGCCCGGCAGCGCGTCCTCGGCCCGCAGCGCCGCGGCGGCGCGGACGAGCACGTCCGGCGCCTTCAACGGCTGGATGCGCCCGACGTAGAGCAGGACGGTCGCGGTCGGGTCCAGCCCGAGCCGGGCCCGGGCCGCCGCGCCGTCGCCGGGCACGAAGAGGTCGAGGTCCACGCCCGGGGCGACGGTGCGCACCGTGCGCGGGTCGGCCCCGTACAGGCGGACGAGGTCGCGCGCCTCGTCGGCGGTCGAGGCCACGAGCCGGTCGGCCTCGGCCACCACCTGCTCCTCGCCGATGACGCGGGCCCGCGGCTCGGGCGCGTCCCCCTCGGCCAGCAGCTCGTTCTTCACCTTCGCCAGCGTGTGCGACGAGTGGACGAGCGGGACGCCCCACCGTTCGCGGGCCAGCCAGCCCACCTGTCCGGACAGCCAGTAGTGCGAGTGGATGACGTCGTACCAGCCCGGGTCGTGGCGCACCTCGGCACGGAGCACGCCGGCGGTGAAGGCGCACAGCTGCGCGGGCAGGTCGCCCTTGTCGAGCCCCTCGAACGGGCCGGCGCTGACGTGCCGGACGTGCACGCCCGGGCACATCTCCACGACCGGCGGCTGCTCGCTCGACGTCGCCCGGGTGAAGATCTCGACCGAGATGCCCCGGGCGGCGAGTCGTCTGGCGGTCTCGACGACGTAGACGTTCATGCCGCCCGCGTCGCCGCCCCCGGGCGGGTCCAGCGGTGACGTGTGCACGCTGAGCATCGCGACGCGCCGCACCTCGGCGGGCGTCGCGACCTCGCCGGTGCTCGTCGGCTGCGACACGGGTCTCCTGTCCTCGGGTCAGATCATGGCGGAACGACCGCCTCACCTGCATACATGCCCCGTGCCGCAGAATCGGACGCATGCCACACGGAGTTGCCGTCGTCACCGGGGCCAGCAGCGGGATCGGCGCCGCGACGGTCCGCCGGCTCGCGGCCGAGGGCTTCGACGTCGTCGCCGCGGCACGGCGCCGCGACCGCCTCGACGAGCTGGCCGCGGCCGTCCCGGGGGTCCGGGCGGTCACCCTCGACGTCACCGACCCCGCCTCGGTCGCCGCGCTGGCGGCCTCGATCGACGACCTCGCGGTGCTCGTCAACAACGCCGGCGGCGCGATCGGCGTGGAGACGGTGGAACGGGGCGATCCCGCCGACTGGCAGGCCATGTTCGAGACGAACGTGCTCGGCGTGCTGCGTGTGACGCAGGCGCTGCTGCCCGCCCTCGAACGCGGCGCGGGCGGGCACGTGATCGTCACCGGGTCGATCGCCGGCCACCTCGTCTACGAAGGGGGCGGCGGTTACACCGCGGCCAAGCACGGCGCGGCCGCGCTGGTCGAGACGCTGCGCCTCGAGCTCGCCGGCCGACCCGTCCGGGTGACGGAGGTGGCGCCCGGCATGGTGCACACCGAGGAGTTCTCCCTCGTCCGCCTCCGTGGCGACCAGGCCGCGGCCGACCGGGTCTACGAGGGCGTCGAGGCGCCGCTGCGCGCCGGCGACGTCGCCGACTGCATCGCGTTCGTGGCGACGCGTCCGGCGCACGTCAACGTCGACCTGCTCGTGGTCAAGCCGCTCGCGCAGGCCGCGCCGCACAAGGTGCACCGCGGCCCGATCGAGTAGGCACAGGCGTCAGAGCTCGACGCCGACCAGGTGGGCCTCGGGGCGCAGCCGCACGCCGAAGCGCCGGTCGACGCCGTCGCGGATCACGCGGGCGAGCTCGACCAGCTCGGCCGTCGTGGCATCGCCGCGGTTGGTGAGGGCCAGGGTGTGCTTGGTCGAGACCGAGACCCGCTCGGACCCGGCGGCGAAGCCCCGGCCGTAGCCGGCGTTCTCGATCAGCCAGGCGGCCGAGAGCTTGACCGCGCCGTCGACCTCCCAGTTCGGGCAGCCCGCGGGCACCCGGTCGGCCGGGACGAACGGGTTGACGAAGAACGACCCGACGCTCCACGTGTCGTGGTCGGGCGCGTCGAGCACCATGCCCTTGCTGCGGCGCAGCGCCAGCACGGTCTCGCGCACGGCCGTGGACGGCGCCCGACCGCCCTGCTCGACGCCGAGCCGACGGGCCAGCTCGAGGTAGCGGATCGGCGGAGCGTCCGGCGACACCGTGAGCCCGAACGTCACCGACAGCACGACGTAGCGGTCGGTGTGCTTGAAGGCGCTGGTACGGAAGCCGAAGCCGCAGCGCACGGGGTCCCAGTCCTCGACGGTGCCGGTCCCGCGGTCGAGGACGCGCAACCCGGTGACGGCGTCGGCGACCTCGCTGCCGTACGCGCCGACGTTCTGCACCGGGGTCGCCCCCGTGCTGCCCGGGATGCCCGACATCGCGGCGAGACCGGACCAGCCGCGGGCCACCGAGTCCGCGACGAGGTCGTCCCAGACCACCCCGGCATCGGCGACGACGGTGACGGCGTCGCCGTCCTGCTCGACCCGCTGCTCGGCGGTCCGGACGAGCACGACGGTGCCCGGCCAGCCGGCGTCGCCCACGACGAGGTTGCTGCCACCGCCGACGACGAGCACGGGATCGCCTGCGACATCGGCCCGCCGGACGGTGTCGACGAGCTCGTCGGTGGTGGTCGCCTCGACGACGTGGCGCGCGGGGCCGCCCAGGCGCAGCGTGGTCAGGTCGGCGAGCTGCACGTCGGTCGACGCTACCGTTCGGGTCGTGGCCGGATCGCAGCAACCGTCGCGGCGCCGGCCACGCCTGGCGGCGGGGCGCGCGCGGGCGCTGGGCCTGCCGACGCGTGGCACCACCAACCCGAACCGGCTGCGTCGCATGGATCGCTGGATCGTCGCGACGCTCGGCGGTGCACTGCGGGCGGCGCCGGACCCACTGGTCGTCGACCTCGGCTACGGCGCCACCCCGGTGACGGCGGTCGAGCTGGCCGCGCGGCTGGCGACGGCGCGCCCGGACGTCCGGGTGCTCGGGCTGGAGATCGACCCCGACCGGGTGGCCGCGGCGGCGCCCGCCGCGGACCCGCCGCGGCTCGACTTCGCGCGGGGCGGCTTCGAGCTGGCCGGCCGGCGACCCGCCCTCGTCCGCGCCGCGAACGTGCTGCGGCAGTACGACGAGGCGAGTGCCGCCGACGCGTGGCGCACGATGTGCGCCGGGCTGGCCGACGGCGGCCTGCTCGTCGAGGGGACCTGCGACGAGATCGGCCGGCGCGGCTGCTGGGTGTTGCTCGACGCCGAGGGCCCGCGGACGATCACCCTCGCCTGCCGGGTGGACGCGATCGAGCGCCCGTCCGATCTCGCCGAGCGGCTGCCGAAGGCGCTCATCCACCACAACGTCCCCGGCGAGCCGGTCCACGCGTTCCTCCGCGCGTTCGACGCGGCGTGGGACACCGCCGCGCCGCTGTCGTCCTTCGGCCCCCGACAGCGGTGGCTCGCCGCGTGCGCAGGGCTGCTCGACGCCGGCTGGCCGGTCGACGCGCGGCGCGCCCGGTACGGCGAGATCACGCTGCCGTGGACCGCGGTGGCGCCGGCCGGGTGAGGTGCCTAGCCGGCGAGGCGCTGTCGCACCGAGCCGAGGCCCAGGGTCGCGGCCTCCGGCAGGTAGGTGTGCAGGTGCGCGTTCACGTCGGGCACCATCCGGGTGCGGCCGACCTCGACCATGAGGCGCTGCGCGGCGGGGATCGCGGTGCCCGGGTAGGCGATGAGCTCGGTGAAGCCGGCGACCTGCGCGACGCCGGCCAGGTGCGAGAGCAGCTCGCTGCCGATGCCGCGCCGCTGCCAGCCGTCCTCGACGAGCACGGCGGCCTCGGCGCAGACGTAGCTGTGCCCCGGATCGCGGCGGACCGACGCGGTCGCGACGACGCCGCCGTCGGCCGTGACCGCGACGAAGCCGGTCGGGTTGCGCAGCTCGGCGTCGAGCGCGGCCGGTGTCGGCGGCCGGCCGCCCTGCCGGTAGCGGTCGAGCAGCGAGCGGGCCGAGCAGCGACGGTGCATCTGGCCGACGCCGCGCAGGTCGCGCACCGTCGCGCGACGCACGACGATCGGGGTGCGGCCGATGTGCATCGTCCAGGGTTGCCGGGCCAGTGCGAGGAGGTCGTCGCGCTCGGCGCGCTGGGGTTCGCCGGGGTCGCCGACGGGCAGAGCGCGGACGCAGGAGGTGACGGTTGCCGTTGCCATGCGGCACACGCTCACACCCCTGCGTTTCGGGAACATGTCACGCACTGGACGGCCGTGCAACGACGCCGACCGCCCCGTGTGCGCCCGGCCGCCGCGAGCCGGGGACAATGACCGCGTGCCCGACGCTGACGACATGACCCTCGACTCCGACATCGCCGAGTGGATGGTCCAGGTGACCCCCCACGAGGACGCCGTGACGATCGAGCAGGCGCGCGAACAGGCCCGCGAGACGAACGCCAAGGCGCTCGACAGCCTCGACCCGGCGCTGACGCCGGCGAGCGAGGAGGACACCGAGATCCCGGCCGACGGCGACGCCCCGGCCATCGCGATCCGAGTGCTGCGCCCGGCCGGCGAGCCCGGCGGCACCGAGGTCGACCCCTCGCCCATGCCCACCGTCGTCTACTTCCACGGCGGCGGCTGGATCATCGGCGACCTCGACACGCACCTCGGTCACGCACGGCGTATCTGCTCGCAGGTCCGCGCGGTCGTGGTCTCGGTCGCCTACCGGCGGGCGCCGGAGCACCGGTTCCCGACCGCGTTCGACGACGCGCTGCGTGCGGCGAACTGGGTGGGCGAGCGCCTCCCTGACTTCGGCGGCACTGACACACTCGTGTTAGCGGGCGACAGCGCGGGCGGTCAGCTGGCCGCGTCGGTGGCGCTGGCCCGGCGCGACGCCGGCCTGCCGGTGGCCGCGCAGCTGCTGCTCTACCCCGTCACCGACGTCGCCGGCCGCTACCAGGACGCCGAGATCAACGACGGGTACATGTCCCGGCGTTCGGTCTACCAGCGCTTCGGGTTGACGCTGGAGACGATGGCGACGTTCGCGCAGGCCTACGTCGACGAGGCCGACGCCGCCGACTGGCGCGTGTCGCCGAAGCGCTGTGCCGACCTCACCGGCGTCGCCCCGGCCGTCATCCACACGTCCACCCTCGACGTCCTGCGCACCGAGGCGAACTTCTACGCCGACGACCTCCGCGCCGCGGGCGTCGAGGTCGTGACGCAGGAGTTCCCCTCGCTGAACCACTCCTACTTCGGCCTCGGCGGCGTCTCCGCCGTCGCCGACTCCGCCGCGGCGCAGGCCGCGGCCGACCTCAACGAACTGCTCGGCCGGGAGTGAACCAGCGGCGGGTGCGCTCGCGTCCCGGCCGTCCGCTCTGGGAGGATCGACGCAGCGCGGCGGCCGGCTCGTCCGGTCGCCACACGGGCCTCTAGCTCAGTCGGTAGAGCAGCGGACTTTTAATCCGTAGGTCGTCGGTTCGAGCCCGACGGGGCCCACCGATCCCGATCGTGGACGAATCTGCTCGCTCCGCGAGCGTGTCGGTCCACGATTCACCCGGCCGCTCGACCGAGTCGAGGCGAGGCAGGTCGCGCCGTCGCGATGAACCAACCGGGAGGGCCGTCGAAGTCGCCATCTGACATCACATGAGCGCATGGGCCACACGGGCATCCGACGAGCGGCGAACGGGCCGCCCGGCGGATCAGCCGTTGCGCTTGCGGCGGCGCGGAGCGGCGGAGCGGGGCGGGCTGGCCCGCATGTGGTCGCGGACGGGTGCGAGCAGGGCGGCCAGGGTGTCGACGTCGGTCGAGGCGAGCGGCTGGAAGAGCAGGTCGCGCAGCACGTGGACGTGCCCGGGCAGCACCCGGGCCAGCCGGGCGCGCCCGGCGTCGGTGATGGTCACGGTGACGCCGCGCTCGTCGTCCGGGGACGGGCCGCGCTCGACCAACCCCGCCTGCTCGAGCAGTCCCGCCTGGTAGGTGAGCCCGCTGCGGCTGTAGACGAGGCCGTCGGCGAGGTCGGTCATCCGTCGGCTGCCGGTCGGCGAGTCCAGCCCGAGGCGGGCGAGCAGCTGGAACTGGACGTAGGTGAGGTCGCCCTCGTCGCGCAGCTGCTGCTCCACGCCGTGCCGGAGCAGGCCCGCCACCTCCATCAGCGCGAAGTAGGCGCCCAGCTGCGCGGGTTCCAGGGTCGGTTCCGGTCCGGACATGGACCCAGTCTAAAGCTTGCTTCGAATTCGCAGCACTGCTACGGTCTCTCTAGTGCTTCGGATTCGAAGCACATCCGATCCGAGCAAGGAGCCGACATGAAGGCAGTGCGATTCCACGAGTACGGCGACGCCGACGTCCTGCGCTACGAGGACGCCGACCAGCCGGTCCCCGGTACCGACGAGGTGCGCATCCGGGTCGCCGCGACGACGTTCAACGGCGTCGACGGCAACATCCGCGCCGGGCTGATGCAGGGCCCGATGCCGGTCACGTTCCCGCACGTCCCGGGCCTCGACGTCGCCGGCACGGTCGACGCCCTCGGCACCGGCGTCACCGGGTGGGCCGTCGGCGACCAGGTCGTCGGCTTCCTGCCCTTCGTCGTCGACGGCGCGGCGGCCGAGTACGTGGTGGCCCCCGCGGCGAGCCTGGCGACGGCACCGACCGCCATCCCGCTCGCCGACGCCGCGGCGCTGCCGCTCGTCGGCCTCACCGCGTACCAAGCACTGTTCGACCACGCCCGGCTCGAGGCGGGCCAGCGGATCCTGGTCAACGGCGCGAGCGGAGCCGTGGGCAGTTACGCCGTCCAGCTTGCCAAGGCCGCCGGCGCGTACGTGATCGCGACGTCCAGCCCGCGCACCAGCGCCGACGTGCGGGCGGCGGGCGCGGACGAGGTCGTCGACTACACGAGCACCGACGTGGCGAGCACGGTCGGCGAGCC
The DNA here is from genome assembly GCF_900129455.1 of Jatrophihabitans endophyticus. NCBI lineage: Bacteria > Bacillati > Actinomycetota > Actinomycetes > Jatrophihabitantales > Jatrophihabitantaceae > Jatrophihabitans > Jatrophihabitans endophyticus. The sequence goes on along the minus strand of NZ_FQVU01000005.1, from coordinate 5,729 downwards.
GGTCGACGTCCTGCTCAACCTCGCGCCCATCAGCCCCGAGCAGTTCGCGACGCTGGCCGCGCTGGTGGGCGACGGTGGCGTCGTCGTCAGCACCACCGTGTGGATGCCCGCGCCGACCGACGACGCCCGCGGTGTGCGCGGCATCGACCTGTTCGTCCGCAGCGATGCCGACCAACTGGCCGAGCTCGTGGCCCGGGTGGACCGCGGCGAGCTGACCGTCGAGGTCACCGAGCGGGTCGCGCTGGCCGAGCTCGCCGACATCCACGCGCGGGCCGCCGCCGGCACCCTCGCGGGCAAGGTCGTCGTCCTGGCCGCAGGCGACTGAACCGCCGGCGGACGGATCAGGCGCGGGAGCGGGCCTTGCCGGCGACGAACGCGCCGACCAACAGCAGGGCGGTGATGATGAACAGCCAGAACGCGCCCTTGATGACGGCGCCGAGCACCCCGGTGACGACGGCGAGGACGAGCAGCAGGATCAGCAGCATGGCCGTGGCCTACCCGCTACCGGCCGGTAGTGCACGACCGACGACCGACCGGCGGGGTAGGCCAGGGACCATGACGACGATCGGCGTGACCACCTACGGCGGACCCGAGGCCCTGCACGAGCTCGACGCGCCGGCCGAACCCCTCGGGCCGGGCGACGTCCGGCTGCGGGTGACGGCGGCGGCGGTGAGCCCGACCGACACGCTGCTGCGTGCCGGCGCCCGCGACGACGAGGACGAGGCGCAGCCGCCGGGGGCGGTGCCGGGCATGGACGTCGCGGGCGAGGTCGTCGAGGTCGGCGCGGAGGTCGTCACCGGCGTCGCCGTCGGCGACCGGGTCATGGCCATCGTGGTACCGGCCGGCGCCCACGGCGGCTACCGCAGCGACCTCGTCCTGCCGGCCCGGTCGGTCGTGGCCGTCCCGGCCGGGGCGAGCGACGCCGAGGCCGCCACGCTGCCGATGAACGGGCTGACCGCGCGGCTCGCGCTCGACACGCTCGGCCTCGCCCCGGGGCAGACCCTCGCGGTCACCGGCGCGGCCGGCGCCTTCGGCGGCTACGCGGTGCAGCTCGGCAAGGCGGCGGGGTTGACCGTCGTCGCCGACGCCGCCGAGCAGGACGAGGAGCTCGTGCGCTCCCTCGGTGCCGACCTCGTCGTCCGTCGCGGTGACGGGTTCGCCGACGCCGTCCGCGAGCGGTACCCGGACGGCGTGGACGGGCTGTGCGACGGCGCGGTCCAGGGCGACGCCGTGCTGGGCGCGGTCACCGACGGCGGCCGGGTCGCCACCGTCCGTGGGTGGGACGGCGGCCGGCAGACGCGCGTCCGGGTGATCCCCGTGCTCGTGCGCAGCTATGCGACCGAGCACGAGAAGCTCGACGAGCTGCGACGGCAGGTCGAGGCGGGCGCGGTGACGTTGCGCGTGGCCGCGCAGCTGCCCGCGACACAGGCCGCCGAGGCGCACCGGCGGCTCGAGGCCGGCGGCGTGCGAGGGCGCATCGTGCTCACGTTCTGACGCGCCTGGCGGACGGACGACCGGGGGCTGCAACACTTTCGCGCCATGACCGCGTCGTACGGGGCGTGAGAGCGATGGCCACCGAATCCCCACTGCCCACGGCCGGGTCCAGTTCGCTGTCTGCGTTCGCCCGGTCGGCGGCCCCGGAGCTGCTGCGGTTCGCCTACCTGCTGTCCGGGGACAGGCACCGCGCCGAGGACCTGCTGCAGGAGGTGTTCCTCGCGATGCACCGCCGCTTCGGCGACGAGCTGCCCCTCGACAACCCCGTCGGGTACGCGCGGCGAGCCCTCGCCAACCACAACATCTCGTGGGCGCGTCGCGCGTCGAGCACCGAGGTCGCCGTCGAGCGCGTCCACGACCGGCCGGACGTCGCGAGTGCCGACGACGTCACCGCCGCCGCCGAGCGCGACGTGCTGTGGCAGGCCATGCGTCGACTACCGGCCCGGCAGCGGACGGTGCTGGTGCTGCGCTACTACGCCGACGCCGCGGACCCCGAGATCGCCGACGCCATCGGCTGCCGGCGGGCCACCGTCCGCAGCCTCGCCGCCCGTGGTCTCCGCACCCTGCGCGACGACCACACCCTGAACGACGACCGCACCCTGAACGACGACCACACCCTGCGCGACGACCACACCCTGAACGACGACACCGAGGGTGGTGCCCGATGACCCCGAACCAGACCCGCGACACGTTCGAGGACGACCTGCGCGCGATGCTGCGCGCCCGCGCCGAGGACGTCGGAGCCGTCCCCGCCTCGACGTTCGCGTTCGAACGGGGTGGCGACGAGCAGCACGCGCCCGACGTCGTCACCCTCGCCCCTCGCCGCGAGCGCCACCGCGCCGCACGCCGTACCGCGAACCGCTCGCCGCTGCTCGCGGCCGCGGCCGCCGTCGTGGCCGTCCTCACCGCCGCGGGCATCGTCGTCGCCGTCCACGACTCGAACGGCGAGCGGACGGCCCCGCCGGCGCACACCGGCACGCCGACGACCACGACGCCCCGTCCGGCGCCCGCGGTCGACCGGGTCACCCGGTCGGCGTCGCTGACCTGGTTCGCCATGGACACACCGAGCGGCTACACGGTGGCGTCCCGGGAGTCCCGTCCCGGCTACCGCTCGGTCGCCCTCCGCAAGAAGGGCGACGACGGGACCATCGCCGGCGACAACGGCGGCTCGCCGTACCAGACCTACGTGACGGTGTGGGACCACCTCGCGAGCGGCACCGTCACCGGGGGGCGCAAGGTCGATCTCGACGGCAGGACCGCCTACCTCGGCGACGTCGAACTGCAGGGTGAAGGCGGCCACGAGTACCCGACGCTCGCCTTCCGCTCGCCCCGCGGCCGCTGGGTCCTCGTGCAGGGCCGGACGAGCGCGACCAGCACCGACGCCCAACTGCTCGCGGTGGCGCGTGCGGTCCGGCCGGACGAGACGGCCCCCTTCCCGGTGCCGTTCCGACTGAGCTACGCACCGCCCGGCAGCCGGGTCACCGAGACCTATGCGGACGCGACCGGCGACTACCCCACGCGGTTGGTCCTCGAGTCGAGGCAGACCGGGTCGGTCGTGATCTTCGTCGGCGAAAAGCTCGACGACGTCGACGGTTTCGACCGGTACGCGAGCGTCCGGCGGACCGTGGACGGCAAGCCGACCTACGTCGTGAGCAGGTACGCGGTCGCCGCGACCCTGGTCGGCCCGCGGACGGTGGTCGGGTTCCAGCTCGCCGCGCCCGGGAGCAGCGACGAGATCACGCGCGCACAGCGCACCGCGCTCGACCGCATCCTCGCGGGCGTCACCTGGCACGCCGCGCAGCCCGTCGCGGCCGAGCAGGCCGTCCCGTAGCGGTCTCGTGCTCTAACCTCGCATCGGTCCCCGAGGCGAGACGAGGAACGATGCCCGCCGAGCTCGAGCCGATCGTCCCGCCCGCCGTGGGTGGCACCGTGGTGCCGTCCGCGGCGGACGCCGCGTCGGACGCGACCGAGCGTGTCGGCCGCGGTTGGACCGTCCGTTTCGGCGTCGCGTGGCTGGGCTTCTGGATGGCCAACCTGGTGCCGATCCAGCTGCTGCTGCCCGACCAGCTGGCCCGCATCGACCCGGCGGCCAAGGTCCGCGACTTCGCGGTGATCAACGGGGTCTCGGGCGCGATCGCGCTGCTGGCGCTGCCGATCTGCGGCGCACTGTCGGACCGCAGCCGCTCCCGGTTCGGTCGCCGCCGCGCGTGGATCGCCGGGGGTACGGTCCTGTTCGCCGCGGGGCTGGTGCTCACCGGCCTGCAGACGCACTGGGGCAGCCTCGCCCTCGCGTGGTCGTTCAGCATGCTCGGGCTCAGTGCCGCCACCGCCGGGCTCACCGCGGTCGTCGTCGACCGTGTCCCCGGCCGGCAGCGCGGGATGATCTCCAGCGCCGTCTACGCTCCCCAGGCCCTCGGCGTCGTCCTCGGCATCGCGGTGGTGGCCGCGCTGGGCCTGACCTCGCTCGAGGGGTACGTCGTGATCGCGGCCGCGCTGCTGGTGCTCACCGTGCCGTTCGTCCGCCACTACGTCGAGGTTCCGCCGGCGCCCGGCGAGGTGCTGCGGCTGCGTCAGGTCGTCGGCTCCCTGCGCATCGACGTCCGCGCCCACCCCGACTTCGCGTGGGCCTTCGGGGGACGACTGCTGGTCAACCTCGGCAACTCACTGGGCACGTGCTACCTGCTCTACTTCCTCACCGACGCCCTGCGGGTCGCCGACCCGGACGGCACGCTGCTCGCCCTCACCGTCGTCTACCTGGTGGCAGCGCTGGTCACGACCTACGTGGCCGGCGTGCTGTCCGACCGATCCGGGCGGCGACGGATCTTCGTGGCGGTGGCCGGCGTCCTCCAGGCGCTGGCCGGTTTCCTGCTCGCGGCGTTCCCCGGCCCCGGCGTCGCCTTCGTCGCCGCCGCGATGCTGGGTGGCGGTTTCGGCGCGTACATGTCGGTCGACCAGGCCCTGATCACCCAGGTGCTGCCCGACGCGCGCAGCCGGGCCAAGGATCTCGGCGTCATGAACATCGGCACCATCGTGCCGCCGGCGGTGGCGCCGCTGCTGGCCGGCCTGCTCATCGACGGCGCCGGCCACGGGTACCCCGCCCTGTTCGCAACTGTGGGGTGTACCGCACTGCTGGGTGCCATATCGACCTACAAGGTGCGTACCGTTCGCTGACCGAACATCAACTTCGTTTACCTCTCAACTCCTGCTGTGCGCAACCGATCAGACCGACAACAGCCGGGCGTGTGCTCGGGTCGGGGTCCGTGAGAGGTCGAGATGTCCGCAGCACAGAGCACGTCACGCAAGGGCAGCGCCACGCGCTGGTTCGCCGATCGCGGCGTCAAGGTCAAGATCCTCGCCGCCGTCGCGCTGGCGTGCCTGGTCGCCGTGATCGTGGGCGTCCTGGGCATCCGCTCGCTGGGCGACGTCGCCGACCGCGGCCACTCGATCTACCAGGAGAACACCCTGGGGGTCGCGCAGGCCGGCGAGATCCGGGCCGCGTTCCTCACCGTCCGCGTGGACGCGCGCGGCGCGCCCCTCGCGTCCACCCGCACCGACGCGCAGACCGCGATCGACAAGATGAACGCCGACTACGCGGTGTTCACCAAGACCCTGGACGCTTTCCTCGCCTCCAACCCGGACGCCTCGTACGTCGCGTCGGTCAAGCGGGTCCAGGCGCTGGCCACGAACTACATGGCGGCGCAGAAGACGCTGCTCGAGCCGCTCGCCCTCGCCGGCAAGCGCGCGGAGTGGCTGAGCGTGAACAAGGCCAAGGTGTCGCCGATCAGCGACAAGCTCGCCACCACTCTCGACAACCTCGTGACGTCGGAGTCGGCCGAAGCAGCCGACCGGGACAAGCAGGCCCAGGCGGCGTACCACTCGCAGGTCGTCGTCGCCGTCGTGCTGCTCGCGGTCGGCATCGCGCTGGCCCTGGGGCTCGGCTACCTGGTCGCCACCGCGATCGCCCGCAACACCCGCAAGGTGCAGGAGGCGACCGAGGCCCTGGCCGCGGGCAACCTCAACGCGAGCGCCGGACTCACCAGCAACGACGAGCTCGGCCGCATGGGCGCCTCGCTCGACGCCGCCGTCGCCAACCTGCGTCAGGTGATGTCGACCGTCGTCGAGAACGCGGACTCGCTCGCGGGGTCGGCCGAGGAGCTGTCGGCGACCTCCGCCCAGATCGCCTCCTCGGCCGAGGACACCTCCCGCCAATCCGCCGTCGCCACCGCCACCGCCGA